>JAAWAD010000058.1 GCA_022791995.1 Lawsonibacter sp. | reverse complement strand
CTGTTGAACGATGCGGGCGCCGTATTTTGCCTTCCAGTCCCACACCCGTTCCAGGAACTTCTCCCGGCCCAGGTCATAGCGGCTGAGCCCCTCGTTTTTCCGCAGCTCCTCCTCCACCTTTACCTGGGTGGCGATGCCCGCGTGGTCGGAGCCGGGAACCCACAGTGCGGCGTACCCCTGCATCCGCTTGAAGCGGATGAGAATGTCCTGGAGGGTAGAGTCCATGGCGTGGCCCATGTGGAGCTGGCCCGTCACGTTGGGGGGCGGCATCACGATGGTAAAGGGCTTTTTGTTGGGGTCACGGCGGCCCTTGAAGCAGCCGGCCTTCTCCCAGGTCTCGTAGAGGCGGGCCTCCACCTCCTGGGGCTCATAAACCTTGGGCAGTTCTTTTTTCATGGAAATTCTCCTGTCTTAAATTGATTGATGGATGCTTGGTAAGGTGTGGGACAAAGGAGGGCGGTCCCTACAGCCGCTCCTTCCACGCCGGGGGGAGCTCTATGGTTCTCCACGTTTTCACATGGGGCCGAAGCCAGCTCCGCAGGTCCTCCATGGTGCCCGCGATGAGCAGGGCCTTGGGCAGGGCCAGACTGGTCATGGACCAGCCGGAGATCCAGATGATCTCGTCGCACTCCACCGCCTTGTGGAACAGGCGGCAGTCGATGACCTCCCGGGGTGGGTTGTCCGGGAGGAAAACCTGGCGCTCCCCCTGGGCCAGCTCGACGCGGAAGGTTTCCTGAAAGAAGACCCGGCACTCCCCCTGGGACAGCTCAATGCGGAAGAGGGTGTTTC
The DNA here is from genome assembly GCA_022791995.1 of Lawsonibacter sp. Lineage (GTDB taxonomy): Bacteria > Bacillota > Clostridia > Oscillospirales > Oscillospiraceae > Lawsonibacter. Next base: position 10,350 of record JAAWAD010000058.1, on the reverse strand, counting down.
CGTTGTATTTTCCCCTGGCCTTATACCGCTCCCGGGTACGGCGGCTGGAGGCGATTGCGCCCAGGGCTGAGCGGCCGGTATCCCGTCGCCAGCTTACCACCCCGAGGACGGCCAGCAAAGCCAGATAGAGGAGGGCCTGCGCATCCCCCTTTATCAGGTCCAGCACCGTCCACAGTCCGAATATCACCCCGAAGACGGCGGCAAACAGTCGGTTGGTCCGCCGGTCCTGGAGTGTTTGCAGCAGCGGGATATAGTCCCCCGCCACCTCCAGCTGGTCCACGGTACCCTGGAATATCAGGGGCTCTGTCCCGTGGGTCTGGTCGTTCATGTCGATCCGCTCCCTTCCGCAAAAAAACGCCCTGAGTCCATTGGACTCAGGGCGAATCATATCCGCGGTACCACCTGAATTTCCCCCGCAGGCGAGGGACGCTCTCTGCCCCGGTAACGGAGGGACCCGCCGGCGCCTACTGGCTGGGATTCAGCGCCGGAGCTCCGGGAGCACTTCCGCACAAAACAGGCGGCGCCTTTCACCAAGCGGCGTCTCTCTGGGGCCTGTTTTCTGTGCGTACTACTTCCCATCCAAGCCTTTTGCAGGGCTATTATATCCAAAGGACGGGCCGGTGTCAAGTCCATTTCCTGGAAAACCGCGGCTGTGCGGGGCGTTACACGGAGAAGGAGCGGACCACCTCTGCAATGTGTCCGGCGGACAGGCCGAACTGCTGGAGCAGGGCGGCGGCGGGGCCGGAGTGACCAAATTCGTCGTTGACCCCCACCCGGCGGACCGGGACGGGGCACTTCTCGCAGAGGAGGGCGCACACTGCCTCTCCCAGGCCGCCGATGATGGAGTGCTCCTCACAGGTGACGATTTTGCCGCACTCTTTTGCGGCCTTGAGAACCATCTCCTCGTCCAGGGGTTTGATGGTGGGCAGGTTGACGACCCGGGCGGAGATGCCCGCCTCCTTCAGGGCCCGACCGGCCTCCAGGGCCTCATTGACCATCAGGCCGGTGGCCAGGATGGCCACATCGGAGCCATCCTGAAGGAGTTCGCCCTTTCCAATCTCAAATTTGTAATTTGCCTCGTCGTGGAAGACGGGCACCGCCAGCCGGCCGAAGCGCAGATAGACAGGCCCCTGGTGCGCATAGGCGGCCCGGACAGCGGCCCTGGCCTCCACATCGTCGGCGGGGCAGAGGACCACTATGCCCGGAATGGAGCGCATAAGGGCGAAATCCTCGCAGCACTGGTGGGAGGCCCCATCCTCACCAACCGAAATGCCCCCGTGGGTGGCGCCGATCTTCACATTCAGGTGGGGGTAGCCGACGGAGTTGCGGATCTGCTCGAAGGCCCGTCCAGCGGCGAACATGGCGAAGGTGGAGACGAAGGGGACCAGTCCCATAGCGGCTGCGCCGGCGGCGGCGGCCACCATGTTGCCCTCGGCAATGCCACAGTCGAAGTGCCGGGCCGGAAAGGCCTTTTTGAAGATGCTCGTCTTGGTTGCACCTGCCAGGTCGGCGTCGAAGACCACCAGATCGCTGTGTTCGGCACCCAAGGCGGCCAGCGTGTTGCCATAGCTGTCCCGGGTTGCGATTTTTTTCACTTCTGCCATCTTACATCGCCTCCAATTCCGCCAGCTGAGCCCGCAGCTCCGACATGGCCAGCTCATATTCCGCGTCGTTGGGCGCCTTGCCGTGCCAGTCCGCCTGGTTTTCCATATAGCTGACGCCCAAGCCCTTGGTGGTCTTCATCACAATGGCGGTGGGGACCTCCTTGGTCTGCCGGGCCTTGGCGAAGGCGGCCTCCATCTGGTTGAAGTCGTGGCCGTCAATTTCGATTGCAGCCCAGCCGAAGGCCTTCAGCTTGTCCGCGATGGGGTAAGGGCTCATAACGTCCTCCACTCTGCCGTCAATCTGGAGGCCGTTGTTGTCAATGATGGCGCACAGGTTGTCCAGCTTGTAGTGGTGGGCGAACATCATGGCCTCCCACACCTGGCCCTCCTGGATTTCGCCGTCGCCCAACAGGGCGTACACCCGGCAGGACTTACCCAGGTGTTTGGCGGCCAGAGCCATGCCGGCAGCGGCGGAGATCCCCTGGCCCAGGGACCCGGTGGACATATCCACGCCGGGGACGGTGCTCATGTTGGGGTGGCCCTGAAGGCGGCTGCCGATGTGCCGCAGGGTCAGCAGCTCCTCCACCGGGAAAAAGCCCCGGTGAGCCAGAGCGGCGTACAGGCCGGGGGCGGTATGCCCCTTGGACAGGACAAACCGGTCCCGGTCAGCCCAGGCGGGATTTTGGGGGTCGATGTTCAGCTCCTTGAAATAGAGGTAGGTGAACAAGTCTGCGGCGGACAGGCTTCCGCCGGGATGCCCCGCCTTGGCGCTGTGGGTTCCCTCAATCACGCCGATGCGTATCTGGCAGGCGGTGAGCATGAGCTGCTTCTTCTCTTGCGCTGTCATTTTCTGCCTTCCTTCCTTCGAGTGTTGTGTATTCTTGTTTTCGCCCCGCGTGGGAGGCGGGAGACGTGTACTTGCCTTGTAAGGTCAGGGCAGAACGAAGTTGTCTGCGGCCCGGGAGGCGAGTGTCTCCGCCTGGGCGGGGGAGACACTGTAGCAGTTTTCCACAACAAAGTTCCCCTTACCCACATTGCTGGAGGTCTGGTGGTAAGCGGCCAGATCGTTGAAGTGCCACCACTCCGAGGCCAGGGGGGACAGCCCTGCTCCAGTGCAGTAGCTTTGGAGGGCCAGGGCGGCCTGGTTCATGGTGCTGGTCAGCTGGGCGGTTTTCCAGGCGGTGGAGGAGTAGCTGTTCACCGGCTTGGTGTATGTGGCGGCGGCCTGGCTCAGCTCGTGGATGGGGGTGGGCATGGTGTACAGGTCATAGGTCTGGACCCGGAGGATGGTCCGTCCATACAGCTCTCCCAGGGAGGCCTCTCGGATTTTAGCCAGGCTGACATCCATAGCGTAGCCCCCCTGGTGGTTGGAGCTGCCCGTGGCGATGAACCAGGAGATGCTCCAGGGCGGGGTGCTGATCCCCGCCTTAACCTCCGGGTCAGACTTGGCCAGGGTGGACAGGGCCCGGCAGACCGCCCGCTGGGTGGAGTTGGGGCGGAAGGCCTCATAGATCACCAGACAGTTGCCCTGTGCCAGAGCGGCCTGCTGGGCCTGGCAGATCCGGGGCGCCATGGCGTAGAGTACCGGCATCAGGAACTGCTCCTGGTCCAGCCGGGGGTTGTAAACCGCTCCGGCGTACAGGGCCTCGCCTGTGATGCCGGGGATCTTCTTCCCGGAGCTGACAAAGAGGGAGGCGTATGTATTGGTGGCGTCGTAGAGAATGGAGGGAATCACATCAGGCAGATTAATCATGCAGAAGCGGTGTTCCACCCAGCCGGTAGTCTCCTGCCGTTTGGTTTTTGGCTCCTGGCCCTCCTCCGCCTCCAGCCGGACGTCCGCCTCCACCTGGACAAGCCACCAGTCCTCCACCTCCTGGAGGATGGTGAAGCAGGTTCCCGCCGGCAGGACGGCCTTTGCGCCGGCATAGGGGTCGGGCTCCTCCGGTTCCTCCGGCTCAGCGGGAGTCTGGGAGCTGTCCGGGGACTGCGCGCTGCCCGAGGCCTGGGAGCTGCTGGAGGGCTGGGAGCTGCTGGAGGGCTGGGAGCTGCTGGAGGGCTGGGAGCTGTCCGGGGGCGGGGCGGACTCATCCGGCGGGGGGAGGACAGGCGGCTGCGAGCCGTCCGGGGCTTCCTGAGTCTGGGAGCTGTCCGGGGGCTGCGAGCCGTCAGGAGACGGCTCTGGTATGGTGACAAAGGGGCCCATCCCCGGGCCAAGGTCCCCTGGAACGGGGGAGGCGGGCTCGGTTTGCGCCGGTTCGTCCGGCGCATCTGGGGGCTGCTCCGGGGAGACCGAGGTATCCGGGGGCGCTTCTGAGGAATCGCCGGATGGCGCAGAGGGATCAGGGTTGGGCTCTGAGGAGGCATCCGGCGGCGGCTTCGGCTGTGCCGGAGGTTCCACCGGGGGGGCAGGCGGTTCCAGAGGGGCCGGAGGGTCGGGCTCTGCCGGGGGCTCGGGTTCCTCGGGGGGGGCCGGCTCGGTGCCCGGCTGATACTGCCACAGGGGAAGCTCCACTGCGGTGACGCCGGTGGCCCCTGTAATGGGCAACTCCAGCTTGCCCTCCCCCAGGGGCGTATAGGCGATAGGCAGGACGTGGTCCTCCTCCCAGGCGCCGGGGTCGGGGATGTCCGGGTTGGAGGGAGGATCCTGGGAGGTTCCGCCGCTGGAGACGGCGGGAGGGGCTGGAACGTTCCAGCGGGTTCGGAAGCGCATGGGGTCGCCGGCTGTCTGCATACAGCCGGCCAGCTCCAGCACCAGGGCCAGAGACAGGACCAGGGCTGTCAGCTTTTTGCGCATAGTTTGGGTCCCCTTTCCCGTTTAAAAATCGGCGTTGCCCACCGTGCGGGGGTGGAGCTCCACATCCCGGATGTTGCTGATGCCCGTCAGGTACATGACCATCCGCTCGAAACCCAGACCGTAGCCGGCGTGGCGGCAGGAGCCATACCGCCGCAGGTCGCAGTACCACCAGTAGTCCTTGGGGTCCATGCCCAGCTCCTGAATGCGGCGCTCCAGGATCTCCAGCCGCTCCTCACGCTGTGACCCGCCGATGATCTCTCCGATGCCGGGAACCAGGCAGTCGGCGGCGGCCACGGTTTTGCCGTCGTCGTTCAGGCGCATATAAAAGGCCTTGATCTCCTTGGGGTAGTCGGTGACAAACACCGGGCGGTGGAACACCTGCTCAGTGAGATACCGCTCGTGCTCGGTTTGAAGGTCGCAGCCCCACTCCACCTTATAGTCAAATTGGTCGTTGTGCTGCTTCAGAAGCTCCACCGCCTCGGTGTAGCTGACCCGGCCAAAGTCGGCGGAGGCCACATGCTCCAGCCGCTCCTTCAGGCCCTTGTCCACAAAGGAGTTGAAGAAGGCGATTTCGTCGGGGCAGCGCTCCAGGACGGAGCGGATGATATACTGAATCATATCCTCCGCCGTGTCCATATAGTCGTTCAGGTCGGCGAAGGCCATCTCGGGCTCAATCATCCAGAATTCGGCGGCGTGGCGGGCGGTATTGGAGTTTTCGGCCCGGAAGGTGGGCCCAAAGGTGTACACATTGCCAAAGGCCATGGCAAAATTCTCGCAGTTCAGCTGGCCGGACACGGTAAGGTTGGCCCGACGGCCGAAGAAGTCCCTGGAAAAGTCCACCTGTCCGTCGGGGGTGCGGGGCGGATCGTTGATGTCCAAGGTAGTCACCTGGAACATCTCTCCGGCTCCCTCGCAGTCAGAGGCGGTGATGATGGGGGTGTGAACATAGACAAAGCCCCGGTCCTGGAAGAAGCAGTGGACGGCATGGGCGGCTACCGAGCGAACCCGGAAGGCGGCGGAGAACAGGTTGGTCCGGGGGCGCAGGTGCTGAATGGTCCGCAGAAACTCCACGCTGTGGCGCTTCTTCTGAAGGGGATACTCGGGGGCGGAGGGGCCCTCCACCTGGACGGCGGCGGCCTTCACCTCCAGCGGCTGCTTGGCCCCGGGGGTGAGCACCACCTGGCCGGTGACAATCAGAGCCGCCCCCACGTTTTGGGAGGCAATCTCCTTGTAGTTTTCCAGCGCGGTGGCGTCCAGAACCACCTGAAGGTTTTTAAAGCAGGAGCCGTCGTTCAGCTCCAGAAAGCCGAAGGTTTTCATATCCCGGATTGTCCGGGCCCAGCCGCACAGGGTGACGGTCTGGCCTCCCAGGGTCTCCTGGTCGGCGAAGACAGCGGCGATGGCAGTGTGTTTCATTCCGGTATCCACTCCTATGAATTGATAAAAACAGGGCAGCCGGAGGCACCGGCCGCTCTGTTCTCCATTATAATCCCTTTTTTTCGGCTTGACAAGGGGGAGATTGGAAAAACAGAGCGGGTTTTCCGGTTTTTTAAGAAAATTTAATTTGCTTTTCTTCGGAAATATGGTATGATAATGGGCAGATTGAGAGTGCCCAAGCCAAAAAGCCGGGGCCTCAGCAGGGCGGTGAAATGCTTGAAACGAACCTTTGACGTACTGATCGCGGGGGCGGGCTTTGCCGGCGGCGTGGCTGCCCGGGTCCTGGCGGAGCGGGGAAAACGGGTCCTGGTGGCGGAACGCCGGGATCACATTGCCGGCAACGCCTACGATTGCCTGGACGGGCACGGGGTGCTGATCCACAAATACGGCCCCCACATTTTCCATACCAACAACCGCAGAGTCTTCGGTTTCCTGTCCCAATTCACCCAGTGGCGGGACTACCAGCACCGGGTTGTGGCCAACATCCCCGACGGCAGCGGAAAACCCGGCTGGCGGCAGCAATACCCTGTCCCCTTCAACCTCACCTCGCTGGAGGAGGCTTTCGGTGCGGAGGAGGGCAAGCGGCTGGGAGAGAAGCTGCTGGCCGCCTGTCCGGGGCAGGGTCAGGTGACCATCCTGGAGCTGCGGCAGAACGCCGACCTGGAGATCGCCGCCATTGCGGACTATGTATACGAGCATGTCTTTGTCCACTACACCATGAAGCAGTGGGGCCAGACCCCGGAAGAGATCGACCCGGCCACCACGGCCCGGGTGCCGGTGCGCCTGAGCCGGGACGACCGGTATTTCATGGATGCCTGTCAGGGGATGCCCCTGGAGGGGTACACCAGGCTGTTTGAGCGGATGCTGGACCACCCCAATATCACGGTGGAGCTGGGGACGGATATACTGGACCGGCTGGATCTGTCGGGCGAGGCGCTGCGGGTGGACGGAGAGACCTTTACGGGACCCGTCCTCTACACCGGGCAGGCTGACGAGCTCTTCGGCTTCCGCTTCGGCCCTCTGCCCTACCGCACCTTGGATTTCCAGTTCGAGACCTGGCAGAGCCGGGAAGACCCGAAGAGGCCCTATCCCGACCCGGACCACCCCCTGCGGGGCGGGGACTTCTACCAGAGCCACGGCACGGTGAACTACACTGTGGACGAGCCCTACACCCGTATCACCGAGTTCAAGCATCTCACCGGTCAGTCGCTGCCCGGGGTGACCACTATTGTGAAGGAGTATTCCCGGGCCTATACCGGGGCGGCGGGGGAAATTCCCTACTACGCTATTTTAAACCCGGAAAACAATGCCCTGTACGCCAGGTACCGGGCGGCAGCAGAAAAATTCGGGAACCTCTTCCTCCTGGGCCGGCTGGCGGAATACAAATACTACAACATGGACGCCATTGCTGCCCGGGCCCTGGAGCTGGCGGAGGGACTGTAGCCCCTTTGGACAAGGGCGGGGCCCGTATTAAGATTCAGAAAATGGAAATAGGAGAATCATTCAATGGACAAGCTGATTACCTTCGCCGTCCCCTGCTACAACTCGGCGGCCTACATGGAGCACTGTGTGGACACCCTGCTCCAGGGCGGGGACGACATCGAAATAATCCTGGTGGATGACGGCTCCACCAAGGACGACACGCCGGCTATCTGCGACCGGTATGCCGCAGACTACCCCGAGATCGTCCGGGCCATCCACCAGGAGAACGGGGGCCACGGAGAGGGGGTCAATCAGGGCCTGCGCAACGCCCGGGGGGTCTACTACAAGGTGGTGGACTCCGACGACTGGGTGGACGTGCCCTCCCTGCGCAAGGTGCTTGACAAGCTGCGTCAGTTTGTCCGGGACGGCAAGCTGGTGGATATGATGGTGTCCAATTATGTCTATGAGCATGTGGAGGACAACACCCAGCGGGTGATGCACTACCGGAATGTCTTTCCCCGGAACCGGGTCTTCGGCTGGGACCATATCGGGCGGTTCCGCCCGTCGCAGTACCTGCTGATGCACTCGGTCATCTACCGCACCCAGCTGCTCCGGGACTGCAATCTAGAGCTGCCCAAGCACACCTTCTATGTGGACAACATCTTTGTCTATCAGCCCCTGCCGGCGGTGAAGAATCTCTATTACATGGACGTGGACCTGTACCGCTATTTCATTGGCCGGGCAGACCAAAGCGTCAACGAGAGCGTCATGGTCACCCGGGTGGACCAGCAGCTGAAGGTTACGTACCAGATGATGGAATCCCACGACCTGAACGAGGTGTCCGCCCAACACAAGAAGCTGGGACGGTATATGTTCAGCTATCTGGCTATGATGATGGCCATCTCCTCCATCTTCCTCACCATCGACAACAGCCCGGAGGCCCTGGGGAAGAAAACCCAGCTGTGGGAGCACCTGCGCACGGTGGACAGCGCCGTCTACCACAAAATGAAGTACCGGGCGGTGTCCGCCTTCACCAACTTCCCCGGCTATCAGGGCCGGAAGCTGTCCGTGCGGCTGTACCGGCTGGCCCGGAAGATTTACAAGTTCAACTGACAAAGCGAAGCGGAGCCCGGGAGAGAGGTAACATAAGGAAGTTACCTCTCTCCCAATTTTTATAGTCATCCGAATGTGATTGAATTGCGGGAAATCCAACACTTCGGAGGTATATATCATGGAAAAGTCTACGTTTGAGCAAATGGGCGGAACTTACCGCCATGAGGGTGACTATCTTCTGCCAAACCTCACTGTGCCAGAAAGCGCACCTGTTGGTATCTGGGGCCAGCGGCGGAAACGGTATCTGCGGGAGCATAGAGGGCCGCTCTATACTGCCTTGTTACTTGGCGGGAAATTAAATGCCCATATTGTTGAGATTGACCAGCAGGCCCAAGATATGCTTTCCCGATTGATTGAGCAGATGGCAAAGCAAGAGGGTATTACTGAACTACTTAAAGAGAAAAATCAAATGGAGTGGGTCAGAAGGATGAACGGTGTCCGCAACCGTGCGGAAGAAATCATATTCAACGAGTACATATATCACTGAGGTTACTGGAGAAGAAACAAAACAGGGGGCTTGGAACACGCAGTTCCAAGCCCCCTGTTTTGTCATAGATTAGCCCTTCGCTGTGCAATTCCCGCCAGGGTAATCCACAAAACGAACCGTAACATTGGGATCGTCTGGGATTTCAAGGGGCGGAATTTTGCCGCTCTCAATGTCCGCAATAATCTGCTGCCATTCTTCCTCAGTACGGGTGGGAGGAAGAAAAGGTGTATCTTCATCCAAATCTCCCGCATCCTTTAGTCCCCATGAGTATTCCACCCCATCGCGCTGGTCAAACTGGCCCTCCGGGATATTGAGTGCATCAAATAACTCATTCAATTTCTCGTCAGGATTAGGGGTGAGGTTTCCATCTTTGTCAATGGAAAATCTTGTGGTACGCATCACTTCACCACTGGCAACTGGCCGCTGACTGCCGTCCTCGTTTGTGATAAAATGTCCAAACTCTGCATCGCCAGTCGCAGATGCCGCGAAAGCGGTTGTTGCCCCGACCACCAGGGCAACAGCCAGGGCCAACGCCAGAACGGACACTTTTTTATACTTCATAATGGCTTCAATCCTTTCTTCGATTGCGAGTTTGCTGAAATGGTTGTAAAGTGAGAAGCACCGGCTTCGGGCTTCCTCCATGTTAATCAGGGTCAGCGCATAGGAGGCTTTCGCCTTGCCCCCCAAAGTGTTCATCACCTGCTCGTCACAGGACAATTCCAAGTCACGATTGGCCAGGACATACATCACCCAAGCCAGGGGATTGAACCAGTGGACGCACAGCACAGCCGCAAATACCAGCTTCGCCACGCTGTCAAAGCGCCGGACGTGGATAAACTCATGGGTGAGGATATAGGTCAGGGCGGCTTCATCGCCACGTTCCGTGTCCTCTGGGAGCAGGATCACCGGGCGCAGGACGCCATAGGTCAGCGGTGAGGACACCAGGGTTGACTGCCGTACCTCCAACGGCCTGTGCAGCCTTTGAGCCGCCAGCCAACGCCGGACAGCGGGGGTATCATCTGGGGTGGAAGTGCGGAACCGCCGTCTGGCCCGCACATAGGACACTGTAAAATATGCCGCCATCAGCGCCGCTCCAGCCAGCCAGACCATAGGCAAAACTGCGCCGGGGGCTGTTCCAGCCTGGGCCGGTGTGCCGTTGGGTATTCCCACAGCCGGTGTCCCTGGGACTGCTACCCCACCCGCCGCCAGATAGTCGCCCACCACCGGCAAATGCTTTGCGGGAGCAAACAGGCTGAACGGCAGGGGGATGGTAAACGGCAGGAGCAGCCGCAACGCCGCCATCTCCCACAGGGCCAGGAACGCGCCTTTGGGCAGGCGGTGGAGGGCCAGCGCCCGCACCACCACGATGAACAGGATGAACGCCCCGCCGGATAAGGTCATTTGCACAAGGCTCATTCGCTCTCCTCCTGGGCTTGCAGCTCCGAGACCATGCGCCGCAGGTTGTCGATCTGGGCCTTTGACAGCTTCTGATG
>JAAWAD010000057.1 GCA_022791995.1 Lawsonibacter sp. | reverse complement strand
CTGGCAACTGACGTTACGAAATACCGGGTTTCATCCTTCTTTTTCATGATTGAATCCCCCTTTAGGTATAAAAAAATTAGCTTGCTGGTCGCAAGCTAACTGGTGCTTGTTCCCTGCAAACTAATAGTAACGGCTGCCATTAAACTGGAAAGCAAAAATTTTTCTTGACTTTCTCTCTAAATTCGGTATAATATTCAAGACTGCCTTTTAGTAGGACGGCCTCCGGTCGGTATACAAGAGGCAGAACATCCTTGCCCCGCAATAGCTGCGGGGCCATATGTCCATAAGGAGGTGCAAAACATGGCAAAAATTAATGCGACTTATGAGGCGGTCTACATTCTGGATCCCGCTCTGGATGAGGAAAAGATCGCCGCCCTGGTTGCCCGGTTCAAGACTGTGGTAGAGGGAAACGGTACCGTCTCCGAGATTGACGAGTGGGGCAAGCGCCGTCTGGCCTACCCCATCAAGAACCACATGGGCAAGCCGGTCACAGAAGGCTACTACGTTCTGATGACCTTTACCGCCGCTGCCGCCCTTCCCGCTGAGCTGGATCGTATCTTCCGTATCACCGAGGGTGTGCTGCGCTCCATGATCGTCTGCAAGGACCAGTAAGGGGTGCCGTCATGCTCAATCGAATCATCATCATGGGCCGTCTGGCCCGGGATCCAGAGCTTCGACGCACGCAGGCAGGGGTCCCGGTGGCCTCCTTCCGCCTGGCAGTAGACCGGGACTTCAAGGACAAATCCACCGGCGAGCGGGCCACTGACTGGATTGATGTGGTTGCCTGGCGTCAAACCGGAGAATTTGTCAGCCGTTACTTTACCCGCGGCCGCATGGCTGTGGTGGAAGGCCGGCTTCAAATGCGGGATTGGACTGATAAAGACGGCAACAAGCGCACCAGTGCTGAAGTCGTCGCCGACAATGTATATTTCGGCGACTCCAAGCGGGATGGCGACGGCGCCCCCTCGGGCAGCTACAGCCCCGCCCGCTCTGGCGGCTATGCTCAAAGCCAGGGAGAGGGCGGTTATCCCTCCGCCCCGTCCTATGGCGCCCCCCCCTCCTACGGCGGCGCCCCCGCAGAGGGGGACCAGTTCCGTGAACTCACTGGCGATACCGATGACGGCGAGCTGCCGTTTTGATTTTGACCGCATAATGGTCGTATAAAGGAGGTTTTTTCTGTGGCTATGGAACGTGACAACAAGTCTCCCCGGAGCCGTAAGCGCCGTAAGGTCTGTGCCTTCTGCGTGGATAAGGTAGAGTGCATTGATTATAAGGACGCCGCGAAGCTGCGCCGGTTCACCTCAGAGCGGGCAAAGATTCTGCCCCGCCGGACCACCGGTACCTGCGCAATGCACCAGCGCCAGCTGACAGAGGCCATCAAGCGGGCTCGTCAGATCGCTCTGCTGCCTTATGTAACCGACTGACTGTCATTCTTCTGCCCGGAGCTCTCAGAGCTCCGGGTTTTTATCTGCCCATGTTCCCTTTCCGCATTTTTTGTGGTATACTGCTGAAAAAAGGCGAAAGGCCCCGCCCTGCCTTACCGGAATGGAGGGAAGCTGTTGAAGCACCACAATACACTCTACCACTATACCGACTTTCAGGCGCTGGATGGCATTCTCCGCTGTGCCCAGCTGCGGGTAAACAACGTCTTGAACATGAACGACGCCGCCGAGATGCGCCATTTCATGGGCGGCCTGTGCCGAGCCATCCTCAGACGGCTGGAGACAGAGGGGGAGTACCGCCTGATGGGGACCGTCCGAACCCTGTTCCGGGAGGAGCTGAAAAAGGAGTTTTTCTACTCCGCCTATGCCGCCTGCTTCTCCTTTCTTCGGGACGACGCCGCCCAGTGGGAGCGGTATGGCAACCGGGGCCGAGGCATCTGCATCGCTTTCCAGGAGGATCTCCTCCAGCGCATGACCGGTGGGGCGGTTACCCTCCAAAGAGTCTTCTACCAGGACGATATGACTGGTCACGAGCTGACCGAGGTCTTCTGCCGCCTGATTCGGGCCGGAGCGGACGGGACAGACCCCGCCCTCCGAAAGGTGATGCAGGATGCGTGGCTGCGCTCGGTGGCCTTCAAGCACCCCTCCTTCTCCTCTGAAAACGAGATGCGCCTGGTGGTCTCCCCCTTCGGCAGGGAGTTCCTGGATGTTAAGCCTGGCTACCATGTCTCCACCGAACGAATCAAAAAATACTACCCCCTGGATCTGCATACCATGTGTACCAGGGCGGGCGCCAGCCTGGAGGACCTGGTGACGGAGCTGATTGTGGGGCCGGAATCCACTCAGTCTACCTCCATCCTCCAGGACTATCTGCGGGACCTGGGTCTGGACAGACTGGCCGGACATGTCTTCCCCTCCCGCTGCCCGCTGCGCCGGCTGCCCATTTAAACTTGTACTCGTCTTCTTCAAGCGCGGACTGTCTATGCCCAAGCTGTGCGCCTGCAAAACCGCGCCAGTCCATCCTTCGTCAAGGATTGACAGGAGAGACACCTTCATGTAAAATATGTTATATTCTCCAATGTTATTTGTAAGGAAGTGATGATTTCAACATGTCAATGAGGAAGAAGCTTGCTGCCCTTCTGTTTGGGCAAAAATCTGAAGCGGAGCCCGACGAGATCCTCGACGCTGAACCGGGTGTTGCTGCCGCAGAGACCTTGGAACGCTCCAGCGACGACCCCCTGAACCAGGCGCTGATTGAGCTGCCCGCAGAGCATCAAATTTACCGTCTGTACAACCAGCGGAGGCAGGAAATCGGATTCCTCCCCGCCCCCCGCCTCTGTTTGGATGAAGACGGCTCGCTTCCGCTGGAGCTGATTCAGCGGGAACGAAATCGCTTCCGAACACTTCTCACCGGCGCATGCAGCGCACGTCTGAAGGCTGCCAAGGGAAAGCACAAAAAATCAGCGAAGGCCGCCGGGAAAAAAGAGAAAAAGCTGGAGGAGCCCGCAGAACCGCCGGAGGAGAGTCTGCCAATTTTGGACGCTCTCCCCTATTTTCTCCTCTCCACAGACAAATTGTACGCGTGGCTGATTGTGTTCCCCCCTGTGGGCGAGGGAAAGGAGCTGTCCCGGGACATGCTCCATCAGGCTCTGCTGGAACAGGGAATCCGCTATGGCGTGGATACCCGATTGGTTGACCGTCTCTCCCATGACGACAGGCGGTACTTCAACCTGTACTTGATCGCCAGAGGAAAACCCGCCTTTGACGGGAAAAACGGCAATATTGTGGATAACTTCCCCAGGGTGATCGAGCGGGTACTGGAGGTGGATGAATTTGACCAGGTGGACTATACTGCCCTGAACCTGATTTACAACGTGGACCAGGGACAGGAGATCTGCCGTCTGATTAAGCCTACCGAGGGCGAGCCGGGCCGCTCTGTGCTGGACCAGGAGATCCCCGCCAAAAGTGGAACCTCCGTCCCTCTTCCCAAGGGAAGAAATACGGAGATCAGTGAGGATGAAACCCAGCTGCTGGCGTCGATTGCCGGGTCGGTGGAGTTTACCGGGCGGAGCTTCCAGGTCAAGCCTGTGCTGGACATTCCTGGGGATGTGGATTACTCCACCGGAGATCTCAACTTTCTGGGGGACATCAACATCCATGGCAATGTGCTCAGCGGCTTCACCGTCCGGGCCATGGGCAACATCCACATCGGCGGCGTTGTCGAGGCCGGCAGCACCATTGAGTCTGGCGGGGACTTGGTTGTTGTCAAGGGGATTCTAGGCGACGGCACCACCACAGTCCAGGCCCATCGAAGCATTTTCTCCAAATATGTAGAAAACGCCACCATTTGTGTGCGGGAGACTCTACAGACCGACTGCATCATCGGCAGCAGCATCTACTGCGGCGGAGAGGTCCTGGTCCAATCCGGCCGCGGCAGTATCATGGGCGGCCGGGTGTGGGCGGCCCGGAAGATCTGCGCAAACGTGGTTGGCTCTCAATCTGAGTGCAAAACCTCCGTTACCTTGGGCGGAAAGCCCTGCGCCCACTTTGAACTGGAAATTACCCAGCGAGAGGTAAACGCATTGGAGATGGAACTGGAAAAGCTGGAGTGCCAGCCCGATAGCCCAGTCAAATCCAGCCTTTTGGGTAAGACAAAGATGAAGCTTGCAGCCGCCGAGCTCAAGCTTCATCAGCTGGAGGAGAGCGAAGAGGGCGGAGAACCCGAAGAGGACGAGGAAAAGGAAAACGAGCGGCTGGAGTGCGGCATCGCCTATCCTGGGACAAAAATCCGTTTTGGAAACGAGGTGCTCCGTCTGCGCCATATATCCCGGCACTGTGTCGCTCGCCTGTTCAAGGACGAGATTGTCCTGATGTAGCAACCACACGCTGCCCCCAAGATGTCATGAACCGGCTGTGCCAGGGGCGGCAGAAAGAAGGAACTGATTTATGAAAACACGGCTTATGGTTGTCGATGATTCACACATTATGGAGATGCAGATCTGCGAGTTGCTGAACGGCTCTGATTTCGAGGTAGCTGCCTACTGTGAAAACGGCGAGGCCGCAATCAGCTGTTATCAGGAAATTCAGCCAGACATTGTGACGATGGACATTGTCATGCCCGGGCTGGACGGCTTGGAGACCTCGCAGATTATTCTAACCGAGCATCCCGAGGCGCGGATCATTCTGATCTCATCTATGGACTATGAGGACACCATACGCGAGGCCAAGGCCATCGGAATCAAGTCCCTGCTGCATAAGCCCATCGACCGCGGAGGGCTGATCGAGGCTTTGGAGTCCGTGCTTCCTTAAACACGAGAAAGGGCGCCCCTGGAAGGGGCGCCCTTTTCCTGGCAAATATCAGCCCTGCTCACGCATCTTCGCGAAGCACTCGCTGCAATAGACGGGGCGGTCAGACTTAGGCTCGAAGGGAACCTTCGCCTCGCCGCCGCAGGCAGCGCAGGTCGCGGTGAAATACTCGCGGGGACCGCGGGCTGCGTTCTTGCGGGCGTCACGGCAGGGCTTACAGCGCTGGGGCTCGTTCTGGAAGCCGCGCTCTGCATAGAACTCCTGCTCACCGGCGGTGAAGGTGAACTCGTTGCCGCACTCTTTACAAACCAGGATCTTGTCTTCGTACATTGGATTTTCCCTCTCTTTGACTTGCTGTCCAATAGATGGACGTTTTTATTTGCGATCAGCTCTCGCTGGATACGCCGGATGAAGGCTGCCGCGCCATTTTGCGGCGGATGCGCTGAATTGCGTTATCCACCGACTTCTGAGACCGTCCCACCCGCCGGGCAATCTCTCCACAGGAGAGGCCGCTCAGATAGGGGGACAGAACCTGTGCCTCGAAGGCGGACAGCTGGCCTCTTAGAGCGTCTAGCCGCTCTCTCAGCTCCTCCCTGCCGATGATGACGTCCTCCGGGCTTTCGACACTGGAAAGCAGGTGTGCGTTGGCTCCATCAAAAAGAGGGGGTTCAAAAGAGACGCTGTGGTTCAACGGGGCGTGCTTACCGCCCTGGGCCGCCCGAACGGCGGTATAGAGACGGCTGCGGACACATTTTACTCCATATGCGCGGAAGGAGGTGTTTCGTTCTGGATCAAAACTTCGGATTGCAGTAAGCAGGCCCAGCATCCCTTCCTGGATCAGATCCTCCCGATCTCCCCCCGCCAAAAACAGGGGGCTGGCACAGGCACGAACCATCCAATCATACCGGCGGACCAGCTCGTTTTCTGCCTGGGCGTCACCCCGGACGGCGTCATCACACAGCTCCTCGTCCGTTTTTCCCCCAAAGCGATTTCCTTCCCAGCTCATACAACAGTCCTTAATATATAATAAACAAAATGTACGGTTTTGTCAAGGCTTTGCCCAAATTTTTTTGTAGAAAAAAACATGGACCGCTTCTGTCAGAACACTACAGCCCTTCAATCAGGCCAGCCAGGCGCTCTGCCACTGTCTGCGCCTGCTCCTGGGTCTTCGCCTCTACCATGACCCGCATCAACGCTTCGGTGCCCGAGGGGCGGACCAGAACCCGGCCCTCGCCCTTCAGGGCAGATTCTTCCCGCTGGATGGCCTGAGCCAGCAGCTCACTGGACATGACAGTCCGCTTCACGTCGTTGTCCGCCACCGGAATATTGAAAAGCACCTGTGGGTAGCGAGGGCAGGCGCCAAAGAGCTCAGAGGCCTTTCTGCCACTCTCCTTCAGCAGTGCCAGCATCTGTAGGGCGGTGAGCTGGCCGTCGCCGGTGGTGGCGTACTCCAGAAAAATCATATGCCCTGACTGCTCTCCGCCCAGGGCATAGCCCTTCTCCACCATCCGCTCCAGCACGTTCCGGTCCCCCACATCGGTACACTCCAGGCGCAGACCCTGCTCCTTGGTGTACACGTGGAGGCCCAGGTTGGACATGACAGTGGCCACAACAGTGCTCTGGGGCAGCTTTCCCTTCTCCCGCAGGTCCAGACCGCAGGCAGCCATAATCTGATCTCCGTCAATCAGATTCCCCAGCTCATCCACTGCCAGGCAGCGGTCGGCGTCTCCGTCGAAGGCAATGCCGATATCGTACCGCCCCGCTTTCACCATCGCAGCCAGAGCGTCCATATGGGTGGAGCCGCAGTGGTCGTTAATGTTCACTCCATCGGGGTCTGCGTTGATGACATCGGTACGCAACTTGGAAAACCGGTCAAACAGGCGGGCAGCGGTGGCAGAGGCCGCGCCGTTGGCGCAGTCTACCAGGATACGCAGCCCTCCCAGGGTGGAGTCGATGGTGTCCTCCAGATGGTCGATGTAATCCTCTGAGGCCTTGGGAGCCACATAGCTCACCTTGCCGATCTCTCCATTAATCTTCATCGGCACATTGTTGTGTCCAAATAAGACAATATCCTCAATTTTTTCCTCTAATTCGTCGGACAGCTTAAAGCCCTTTCCGTTGAAAATTTTAATGCCGTTGTGCTCAAAGGGGTTGTGGCTGGCTGAGATAACGATACCAGCGTCCGCCTCCTCCTCCACGGTCACCCAGGCGACACCCGGCGTGGGCAGAGTCCCCAGGTCCAGCACATCCGCGCCAGCCGTACACAATCCGGCAATCAGCGCCCCCTTCAGCAGGTCCCCTGAAATCCGGGTGTCCTTCCCGATGGTCACCAGGGGCTTCTCCCCCGGCTTCTTCGCCTTGGACAGCACAATCGCCGCCGCCAACCCCACCTTATACGCCAGGTCTGCGTCCAGCCCGGCGTTGACCACGCCGCGAATGCCGTCGGTTCCAAACAATTTGCCCATGCTGATACACCTCATTTGGTTTTTCTTATTCTTTTCTTTTGAAAAAGAAAAGAACCTAAAGAAAACTTCAGGCGCAAAACTTCGTTTTGCTTAGTCCCAATTCTTTTTCGTGTTTCCGCCCCCGCAGGGGGTGGGAATCATAAAGCACTCCTCAGCGTGAGGAACACAAAAGCGAATTGGGCGTTTGCTTAAGAGCCCTCCTGCACAACTACAGACAGGAAATAGGCTCCTGCGCAATAGGTATCCTCAAAGCCGATATGGAGCGAAACGCCCATCGGCTGCAATCTCTCCTGGTATGGCATTATTTGTTTCTCCAGAGCGCCGTCTCGCTCATCCATGTCAATTACAATGGGAGGCAGCGCCCCTAGCTTTTCCCACAGCTCTGCCGGGATCTTTTCCCTGAGATAATCCAGCACCGCTTGGGTGGCGTCTCCATGATAGCCGCCCAACAGCAGACGCTCTCCCCGCCAGGCCGACAGATACAGCTCCAGAGGTCCCTCCTCTAGCTGTCCGCCCTGATCCACATAGTCCAGCCACTCCTCTATACTCTGCACAAAGAGCATCTCCTGAAGAACAGCGGCGTACTGGTGATAGACAGCTTGGTACTCCCCCTGAGAAAACAGGGCCTGGATGTTCTTCCTGTCCTCCGTGACCTGCGCACTCATGCCTGCGCCCTCCCTCTTTCTTGATTTGGTTTTTGCGTATTGATACACCCCAAACGATAAGCTATGCTGATATCACAGGACTCCGTCAGCCTACACAGGCTGGGGCTTAGAACCTGTATTCATACTCGAAAATGCCGGATGGCTGGAAAAAACGCCCAGGCGGTCGTTTGAGGTTGTGAATACAGGTTCTTATATTTGATTGAAGGAAAAGGGCCCCGTTTCCCCTATGAAAACGTGACCCTTTTTCACACAGGTTAAGACCAGTGCCCCTCTTTGGACTGGCGCCACTCCCGCCGGTTTCCGGTTTGAAGGTTGTAGAGGATCCTGGTCATGGACTCGATTTCTTCGTCCCGCAGCTGCGCAAAGAGGATGCCATACCGATACTGCCCGGGGGCATATTCGCTGGTGCGTATGACCTGCCCCAGGAACACCATCGGGGTATAGTCCTCAATTTTGCAGCGGAGGCGGAGGATCTCTCCCTCTCCGTGGAGGAATTCCGACTGGACACAGGCGCCGCCAATACTGATATCTACAAGGAGGCACTCCTCGGGATTTTCCAGGTGCTCGTCGCTCTGGGCAAACAGGGATACACTGGCATTGACGGACAGCCGGAAATTATGACGCTGGTTGACGAAGGACTCGGCCCGGAGATCCTTCAAGCGAAGAAGGGTCCGGGTGGACTCCTGCACGGTGGCCTTAATGCTGAAGGGCACCATGCTCCGGCTGCACCCCCGAAGGGAAACATCGGCTCCAACGGAGGAAATATCGAAGGACAGCTGTCCCGGCAGACGTTCAATGGAAAGGGAGGTGTCAGAGAAGTCGGTCAGTCGACCAGTGAGCAGCTGCTTTCCGTCTCGCAGCGCTACGTCAAGAACCATGCCGCTGTACAGCTCAGGCAGCTCTGACGACGTCTCCTCCAGCTCTTCCTCCATATCATCATCGGAGCGGTCTGGAAACAGAAATGACAGAAAGCTCATATAAAATCACCCTTTTTATAGAATTCCCCGCCGGGGTATCTGCTCCAATCTCTGCCAATGATTATAGACGATTGAGCGGTCTGATGTCAAGCCCCTGGAGGTCGTCCCGACCAGGGAATTGCAGGATTAACAGAACATTCGTTTGACATATATCAAAATTTGTGATATAATGCTATTTAGAGTATATGTTGCCGCGTGCAGCTGCCTCTCCTGTGGAAAGGAGCCGTTATTATGGCCAAACTGACCGCCAAACAGCAGCAAATTTATGACTTTATCCTATCCTTCACCAACCAGCACGGCTATCCCCCCTCTGTGCGGGAGATCGGGGCGGCGGTGGGCTTGAAATCCCCCTCCACTGTCCATTTTCACATGAAGAGCCTGGAGGGGGCCGGGGTTATTGTAAAGGCAGAGGGGAAAACCCGGGCGATTTCTCTGCCTGGCGTCAGTCTGGGCGGAGGTGTGGCAGAGGAGGTGGACCCCCGGATTGACCGGATCCCGATTGTAGGCAATGTAGCCGCCGGCGCCCCCATTCTGGCGGAGGAGTACATTGAGGACTACCTCACCTTCGACACCGAGGGGCTGTCTGGAGAGCACTTTGCCCTGCGGGTCAAGGGGGAGTCTATGGTAAACGCCGGGATCCTCTCCGGGGATCTGGTGGTGGTCCACCGCCAGCCAGAGGCCAACAACGGGGAGATTGTTGTGGCCCTTTTCGAGGACGAGGCCACTGTGAAAACCCTCCGCCGTCGGGACGGACATGTCTGGCTGATGCCGGAAAATGATGCCTATGAACCCATTGACGGCACCTATGCCGAGATCATCGGTCGGGTCGTGGCTGTCGTCCGCCGGTACTGAAACCCAGGGCCGCTGCACATGGTGCGGCGGCCCTCATGATTCAGACAGCGGAAGAGAGGCGGGGGACTCCATGGAGCTGTTCTGCTTCATAAAGGCAATCAGCTGCTGCCGGACCGGGTTTGCCCTCCGCTTGGGGTAGGACAAGTAGATGCTCCGCACCGCCAAGGGGTCATCCAGCTGGTAGAAGACCACAGAGTCTGTGGCAGCCACATGCTCTGGAATGGTCGAACGCAGGAAGGTGATCCCCTGTCCCTCGCACACCAGATAGTAGGCGGTCATCATCTGGGTCAGATACAGGGAGACATTGGGGGAAAACCCTGCCCTCTGGCACAGCTTCAGACTGCGGCGATGGATGTCGTTCCCCTCCTTCAGCAAAACGAAGCTCTCCTGCCGGAAGGCCTCCAGGGGGACAGGCGGCCGCCGCCCTCCCGCCCTGCCTCGCTGGAGAAAGGCGCTGAAGGAGTACTGGTAGGGCTCCAGGGTTCGATTCACCGGATTTCCGGCGGGCACCGCCAGCACAATCTCCTCCGAGGCCCAGGGAATGGAGGCAATCTGGCTGTTGTCCAGCTGCTCCGCCTCCAGAAGAACGTCCAGCTGACCGCTCAGCAGCTTCTCCTCCAGAATCCGGTCGCTTCCTTCGGTAAAGCTCAGTGTCACCTGGGGGTACTGAAGGCGGAAGGCCTCCATGAGAGATGGCAGTACATACGTGCAGAAAAACATGGAGCTGCCGATGTGCAGCCGGGTCCGGGACATGTCCCGCAGCAGCTGGAAATGCGCCTCCATCTCCCGCTCAATGGAGAGAAGCTGCTCAACCCGCTCCACATAGTACCGCCCCGCCTCGGTCAGCGAGATGGGGTTTGTGCTCCGGTCAAACAGAGGAAGCCCCACCGCCTGCTCCTCCTTCTTCACCGCAGCGCTGAGCCAAGGCTGGGAGACGTACAGCTTTTTGGCCGCCTTGGAGAAGCTCTGCTCCTGATAGACGGCATAGACATATTCCTTGTAGTTGGTCATGGGTCCTCCTTCCGTCCTTATCGCCAAAGCACCTCAAAGGCCTTATGCCGGCCATATAGGTAAAACCATATAACCTCTTCATGCTTTACGCATTTGACTTTTTCCGCAGTCTGTGGCTAAATAATAACAGATCATCCAATAAAACACAAGCCACGGAAGGAGAAATCAGGATGGGTACACATATCGCGGTACGGCTGGACCGGATGGCCCCCTCCGGCATCCGAAAGGTCAACGAAAAGGCGCTGGCCATGGAGCGGGCGGGAGAGAAAGTTTTCCACTTTGAGATCGGGCGCCCCGACTTCGACACCCCAGAGTACATCAAGCAGGCGGCCTGTCAGGCGCTGGCCCAGGGGAAGGTCCACTACACCTCCAACTTCGGTCTGATGGAGCTGCGCCAGGCTATCGCCGGCAAGCTGAAACGGGAAAACGGCATCGACTACACCGCTTCCGAGGTACTGGTCACCGTCGGTCTGTCCGAGGCGGTATTCGCTGTTCTGGCCACCATCCTGGAGGAGGGAGACGAGATCCTGGTCCCCGATCCGGTGTGGCTCAACTATATCAACGTACCCAATCTGCTGGGCGCCAAGGCCGTCACCTACAGCCTGCGGGAGGAGACCGGCTTCCAGATGGATTTGGCGGAGCTCCGGGCCAAGATCACCTCAAAAACCCGGGCGGTGGTCATCATCACCCCCAACAACCCCACCGGCGGCGTGCTGGAAGAGGACGTGCTGAAGGAGCTGGCCTCTCTGGCTGTGGAACACGACCTGCTGGTCCTCTCGGACGAGGTATATGAGCGTCTGGTGTACGATGGAGCCCGGCATGTGAGCATCGCTTCCCTGCCCGGCATGAAGGAGCGCACCTTTACCCTGAACGGTATGTCCAAGGCCTACGCCATGGACGGCTGGCGGCTGGGTTATGTGGCCGCCCCGGAGGCCTATATCTTGGCCATGAACAAGTTCCACCAGCACAACACCACCTGCGCCCCCAGCTTTGTTCAGGCCGCCGCCATCGCCGCCCTGACCCAGGAGGGGGACGAGGTAAACCAGATGGTGCAGGAGTACCAGCGCCGCCGGGATTACGCTGTACAGGCCATCAACGCCATCCCCGGCCTGCACTGCCAGTGTCCCAAGGGTGCGTTCTATATCTTTATCAACTGCAAATCTCTGGGTATGAAGTCGGCCGACCTGTCCGCCTATCTATTGGAAAACGCCAAGATTGCCCTGGTGCCCGGGGACGTCTTTGGTCCAGGAGGCGAGGGGTATCTGCGGATGTCCTTTGCCAACAGCTATGAAAATGTAGTCGAGGGCTGCACCCGGCTGAAGCAGGCTGTGGAGCAGCTGCAAACGAAAGGGAGGAATTGAACATGCGTCTTGCCACCATTCAGTACAACGGCGCGGAAATCGCCGGCATTGTCACGCCAAAGGGCGTTCTGCCCCTAGCTGCCCTGAACGAGGCCAAGGGGAGCAGCTGGAAAACAGATATGCTCTCCCTGATCCAGGCGGGGGAGCTCCCCAAGCTGACCGACTGGTACAACAACAAAGGCAAGGCCGAGCTGGAAGCTCTGCCCGGCCTGGTCTCCGCAGAGCAGGTGGTTTACGCCCCTCTGTACCGCAACCCCCGGCGCATCTTCGGCATTGGGCTGAACTATGTGGACCACGCCGGAGACATCGGCTCCGCCGCCCCCACCGGCTTCCCCGGCAGCTTCTTTAAAATGGCCGATACGCTCATCGGCCCCGGGGACACCATTCACCTGCCCGCCCTGAAGGAGGCCCAGCGGACCACCGCTGAGGCTGAGCTGGGCATCATCCTGGGCCGGGACTGCCGGGATGTGGCCGAGGAGGACTGGGAGAACGCCATCGCCGGCTACACCACCATCCTGGACATGACCGAGGAGTCCATCCTGAAGGGCAACGACTTTGTCAGCGGCAACCCCCGGTATCTGTGCATTGTAAAGAACTTCCCCACCTTCTTTTCCTTCGGGCCCCAGCTGGTCACCCCGGACGAGGTGCCCGATGTGCTGAAGCTGGAGGTTCAGTCGGTCCGCAACGGCCAGATCCACGCCAAGAACGTGGTGGCCAACATGACCCACCGGCCCGCCCGACTGGTCTCCCTCCACAGCAGCATCCAGGGCTGGTACGCCGGTGACGTGCTGTCCACCGGCACCCCCCGGGCCTTCCCCATTGAGGATGGGGACATGGCGGAGTGCCGCATCTATGGCCCGGACGGCTTCGAGATGGCCCCCCTGGTAAACCCTGTGGTGGATTTAAAGAAGCATCCCCAGGCTTGACGAACAGCCACTGTCCGCTGAAATCTGGTATCCCTTCCGCAGGCCGCCGGAGGCGGCCCCACGGTATGAAATAATATGGAGGTAATATATCATGGAACTGGGACTGAAGAATAAGGTCGTTTTGTGCATGGCGTCCGCCGCCGGCTTGGGCAAGGGCATCGCCATGGAGATGGCCCGGGAGGGGGCCAAGGTGATGATCTGCACCGCAGAGCCCTACAAAGAGCAGCTCTACGCCGCGCAGGCGGACATTGAGAAGGAGACCGGCAACCGCCCGGAGACCTTCCTGTGCGACGTGAACAAGGCAGAGGACATCCAGGCCCTGGTGGACTACACGGTGGAGAAGCTGGGAGACATCTATGCCCTGGTAAATATGTGCCCCGGCCCCAAGCCCGGCCCCTTCGACAGCTTTGCCGACGCCGATTGGGAGAATGCCTTCCAGATGTGCCTGCTGTCCTATGTGCGCACCATCCGGGCTGTCCTGCCCTCGATGCGTCGGCTGGGAGGCGGACGGATTGTCAACTCCACCTCCTCCTCGGTCAAGGACTGCCTGGATAACCTGATTCTGTCCAACACCATGCGCATGGGCGTGGTGGGCATGAGCAAGACCCTGTCCGCCGAGCTGGGAAAGGACAACATCCTGATTAACGTCATCGGGCCGGGCCGCATTGGCACCGCCCGAATCACCAACCTGAACGCAATGCGGGCCGAGAAGGCGGGCATCTCTGTGGCGGAGTATGAGCAGCAGGATCTGAAAAGCTTCCCCATGGGCCGCTACGGCACCGTGGATGAGTACGGCCGGCTGGCGGTGTTCCTCTGCTCCGAGGCCAACACCTACATCTCTGGCCAGACCATCCTGCTGGACGGCGGCATGACCCGAGCCTACTGAGCGAATGCACAGGCGATATCCCCTCTTCCAGGAGGGGATATCGCATTTTTTCCGCTGCGGTTGCATTGCAGCAGAGGGTATGGTACAATATTGAATCATTGCCCTGGGAAACAGGGGCCATACAGGAAAGGAGCAAACGGCAATGTACAAGACGATTCATACCGTTGTCTTTCAGGCCCGGGAGGGGGGCGGCAACCCCTGCCCTGTCACGCTGGAGGCCGACGGGCTGACCACAGAGCAGATGCAGACCATGACCCGGGACTTTGGGGTGGAGTCCGCCTTTTTGATGCGGCCCACCCGGTCTGACTGCCACGTCCGGGCGCGGTACTTCGTCCCCCTCCACGAGATGGAGATGTGCATTCACGCCACCGTGGCCTGCGCCACTGTGCTGGCGGAAGAGATGCTGGTTACAGACTCCCCTATTGTCATTGAAACCGTTCTCGGCTCCGTCCAGGTCAGCTGGGAGCGCCGGGAGGATGGGATTGATGTGGGTGTAGAGCAGTTCCTCCCCAAATTTCAACCCCGCAATCCCACCCGGGAAGAGATTTGCCGGGTCCTCCGTATCCCGGAGACCGCCTTGGCAGAGGGCCCCATCCAGTCCGCCGCCACCTCCCGGTTCAAGCTGATCGTCCCCCTGGCCAGCCGGGGGATCCTGAACGCCCTGGAACCCGACTTCGAGGCGCTGTGGGAACTGTGCGACCAGTACGAGACCACCGGCTTCTACCCCTTCGCCCGGGAGGAACAGGCAGAGGGCACCGTATTTTTTGCCCGGCAGTTCCCCAAGCGGGCGGGCTACAACGAGGACCCCGCCACCGGCGTGGCTGCCTCCGCCCTGTCTGCCTATCTGGCCCAACATCAGATTGTACCCATCCAGACAGGCTGGAACAGCTTTACCATCTTCCAGGGAGAGGCCATGGGCCGGCCCAGTGTAATCGGAGCGGACGTCTTTGTAGAGGCGGGCCGCATTACCCGCACCCGTGTACGCGGAAGAGCCCAGAGGACCGCTCTGCCCGAGCGCGTTTGACCAATGTGCAGAGGAAGCGCCGTCCGGTCTATACAGGCCGGACGGCGCTTCTTAACGGAAATTCTGCTCTTCCAGCAGAACCAGAGCCCGGTCCAGGATCCGGTCGGCGGCCTCCTCCTTGGACATGAGGGGAAGGGCCTCCTCCCCCTGGGCTGTAATCAGCGTGAGCACATTGGTGTCGGTGCCAAAGCCCGCCCCCTCCACCTTCAGGTTATTGGCGCAGATCATGTCCACCTTTTTTCGGGCGAGCTTAGCCCGGCTGTTCTCCAGCATATCCCGGGTCTCCATCGAGAAGCCGCAGATCACCTGACCGGGGCGGCGGTGCTCCCCCAGATACTGCAAAATATCCTGTGTGCGCTTCAGGGGGATAGACAGCTCCCCCTCTCCCTTTTTCACCTTATCCTCACTGACACTGGCAGGGGTGTAGTCCGCCACAGCGGCGGCCTTAAAGATGAGATCGCAGTCCTGGCTGCGGGAGGTGACCGCCTGGAACATGTCCTGAGCGGAGCGGACCGGCACCACCTCCACAAAGGGGGGCGGCTCCAGGGCGGTAGGACCGGAGATTAGCGTCACCTCCGCCCCCCGGAGCATAGCTGCCCGTGCCAGGGCGTAGCCCATCTTCCCCGTGGAGTGGTTGGTCAGATACCGCACTGGATCCAGGGCCTCCTGGGTAGGGCCGGCGGTGACCAATACCCGGCCTCCGGCCAGGTCGTGGGGCATGGCCACCGCCCGGAGAACATACTGCACCAGCAAATCGGGCTCCGGCAGCTTGCCCGGTCCCACCGCGCCACAAGCCAGATGCCCGGAGGCGGGGGCGATGACCTCCCAGCCATAGGCACGAAGACGCTCCAGATTATCCTGGGTCACCGGATTTTCAAACATCGCGGTGTTCATCGCCGGGGCGACGAGCTTGGGGCACCGGCAGGCCAGCACCGTGGTGGTGAGCATATCGTCCGCCAGCCCACAGGCCAGCTTGGCACACACATTGGCCGTGGCCGGGGCAACGAGCACCAGGTCTGTCCGCTCCGCCAGGGCAATGTGCTCTACCTGATGGGAAAAGTTTCGATCAAAGGTGTCAACCATCACTCGCCGCCCTGTGAGCTGCTCGAAGGTAAGGGGGGCAATGAACCGGGTGGCGTGCTCTGTCATCACAACCTCCACCGCAGCGTGGAGCTTATGCAGCGCAGAAGCCAGATATGCGGCCTTATAGGCGGCAATTCCCCCGGTTACACCCAGCAAAATCGTTTTTCCTGTCAGCATATGGCATTCCTCCCGGCAGTACCAGCTCTATTACAATATTCAAAAATTCTGACAGCTTTGTTTTTCTTTCTTTTTGTTCCCGCCCTCTTCGGGGGTGGGAACCGTGTCAGCAATTTTGGTGCTTGCTATAGTACATGTATAGTATACAAAAAAATTGCCGCACTGTAAAGAAGAGAATTTCTGCCGATGCCGGGAGATCCGTCAGGAACGACAGTCCCCTATAGCCGCCTGCGTGCGCGTCCGTTAAGCGTTTTTCAAGTTGTATTCTTCGCCTCCAAAGAGATCGGCGCACAATCCATCGTGATAAACAATGACATTGGCGCAGTATTACCGCAAGTGGCCAGGCGGGAAACGCCCCTTGAAAAAAGCCGTGATATCGCAACTCTTCCTATTGAGAAATAAAGGGGAATATGTTACACTTAGCTTATTGCGTCGGCTCTGTTTCCTGTGGCGGAAAGGGTGCTTGCATGTGGTAAAATGTTCTGCTTCAGGATGATATATAAATGGTCTGGCCGGCATCCTAACAGGCACCAGAAACCTTTGAAAATCAGGAGGTACAAAAACTATGAAACTTGGAATCGTGGGTCTGCCCAATGTGGGAAAGAGCACCCTGTTCAACGCTATCACCAATGCCGGAGCAGAGAGTGCAAACTACCCCTTCTGCACCATTGATCCAAACGTGGGGATTGTAGCGGTGCCCGATTCCCGACTGGACAAGCTATCTGAAATGTACCACCCCAAGAAGACGACACCAGCCGCTATTGAATTTGTGGATATCGCCGGGCTGGTCAAGGGAGCGTCCAGGGGGGAAGGCTTAGGCAACAAATTTCTGGGCAATATCCGGGCCACCGATGCAGTGGTCCATGTTGTGCGTTGCTTTGACGACGAAAATGTCATTCATGTAGAGGGCTCCACCGATCCCGTTCGGGATATGGATACCATCGACCTGGAACTGGTCATGGCTGATCTGGAGATGGTGGAGCGGCGGATTGATAAGGCCAAAAAGGCAGGGAAGGGAGACAAGAAGTTCCTGCATGAGGCTGAAGTTTTCGAGCATCTGCGGGACTGGCTCAACGACGGGAAATCCGCCCGTGCCTACCTGGAGCAGATAGGGGAGGATGACGCTCAACTGATCTCCTCCAGTGAGCTGCTTTCCCTGAAGCCTGTGATTTACGCCGCCAACCTGGACGAGTCAGGCTTTTCCGACCTCCAATCTGTCCCCTACTACCAGTGTGTGGAGAAGCGTGCGAGAGAGCAGGGGGCTCAGGTAATCCCGGTATGCGCCAAACTGGAGGCGGAGATCGCTCAGCTGGATGCAGAAGAGAAGCAGATGTTTCTGGACGATCTGGGCGTGGCGGAATCTGGCTTGGATCGGTTGGTTAAGGCCTGCTATACCCTGCTGGGTCTGATCTCCTACCTCACCTCTGGCGAGGATGAATGCCGGGCCTGGACCATCCGGCGGGGCACAAAGGCCCCCCAGGCTGCGGGGAAAATCCATTCAGACTTTGAACGGGGCTTTATTCGGGCCGAGGTGGTCGCCTTTCACGACCTGATGGACTGCGGCACCATGGCTGCCGCCCGAGAAAAGGGACTCATTCGCTCCGAGGGTAAGGAATATGTGGTGCAGGATGGGGATATCATCCTGTTCCGGTTTAATGTATAAGAAATAATTTCATCATTGAATCCTTGGAATTGTTGGGGGTTGCCGTCTTGAAGCGGCAACCCCCTTTAGCGTTCTACTCCCTCCCCCAGAAACTGGAGAAGGAAAGTTGAACCATTTCGGTGTAATTAAAATCACCGCAGGGGACGAGGCGCTGCACACGCTTGGAAAAGCAGCATAAAATTCGGAGAGGGGATGGAGGACTCATCAGTAAAATCTTCTCCCCGCTCTGCCGCAGAGCCTCCAGAGTACCGCCAAAGGATGGTGACAATCTGCTCCCGGGTAATAGAGTCCTCACCGCCAAAGCGGCCGTCCTCATATCCGGCGATCACCCCGTTTGTCTTGGCCCAGGCGGCGGCGCTGGCGTAGGAGCTCTCGGCGGGAACATCGGAAAAGTCAGCCGGTTCAACGGCAGGACTTCTGGCGGCCCGGTAGAGGGCCACCGCCAGCACAGAGGACAGAAATTGTTGCATTTTCTTCATTTGAATCGCTCCTTATTTCTTATTTTTAGGAAAGCTTCAAGCTATTGACCCACTCAGTCACATCCGCCGCGCTGACGCTGCTGCGGAACCGCTGTCCCTCCAGCCAATTTCCGGTACCGGCCAGCTGGGCCAGCAACTCGCCGCTCTCCCCAAGGCCGGAAGAAGAGGACGTGCAGAAGGGGATCACCGTCTTGCAGGTGAAGTCGTTGGCCTTGACGAAGCTGTCGGTGGGCCAGGCGACGATGCCCCACCAGATAGGGTAGCCGATGAACACCGTGTCGTAGTCGTCCCAGTTGTCCACCGTATCAGCGGTGAGAGCCACGTTGCGCAGGGCGGGGTCGTCATGCTCTTAGCTGACCCGGCTGTTGTCGTCTGTCCAGTCCAAGTCGGCGGAGGTGTAGGGCTCGGCGGGGACAATCTCAAAGAGGTCGCCGCCGGTGATATCGGCGATGGTCTGGGCCACTGCCTGGGTGCTGCCGGTGGCGGAGTAGTAGGCTATCAGGATCTTGCCGCCCGCGCTGTTGGAGGGTTCAGCAGGCTCGGCAGGGGCGGGGTTGGACACCACTGTACCGCTGCCGCCGTCGGAGCTCACGTTGGCCTGAATCCAGGCCTCCACATGCTCCGCAATCACGTCGTTGTTCAAATCCTGGAACATAAAGTGGTCGTTGCCGGTAATGCCTTCCTCGGGCAGACGGACGATGGTGCTGTGTCCGCCCGCTGCGGTATAGGCTTCGGTGAAGGCATCGGCGCTGGAGGACATCATTCCCCACATCCCCGCCGCCGGTACGTCGGTGAACTCCGGGCCGATATAGTCGCCGCAGTAGAAGGTGACAGGGATGTTTTCTGCCAACAGGGCGTTGTAGTCCTCACTGTCCACCATGGGGGCCATGCCCGGCTCGATGGCCACGATGGCCGCGATGTGGTTGGTGTAGCGGGCGGATTCCCAGCCGGGCATCCCGCCCTGGGAGTGGGTCACTAGGATGGAGCCTTTTCCGGTGCGCTCATAGACCTCGTCAATGGTGGCAGCCACCGCTTGAGCCACAACGGTTACGTCGATGTTCTGGTCGCCGTTGGCGGCATCCATGGCGGCGTCTGGGGTCATCTGGCGGAAAAACTGGTCCAGGACCTCTTCCCCCTCGGGGAATTGGGAGCCTTCGTTGCGGGTGAACTGGCCGTCCAGGTAGGTGCCAATACGGAACTGGGTGTGCTGTTCTGTCCGCCGCACCCGGCCAGCAGAGACAGGGACATCACCTCCGCCAGGGCTAGAGAGAGCCATTTTTTGAGTTTCATATCAATTCCTCCTTGGTTTCCGATTTCGTGTTGTTCAGCCAATCCTCCAGCACGTCCATGCTGTATTTCACGTCCGCGCTGCGGATGGACAGGCCGGGAAGGATACGGGCTCCGGGGCACAGCCGGCGCAGGTCGGCCTCGCTGCGGCCCATGCCGTCCCCCTCGTGGATGCAGAAGGGGAACACCGTCTTTCCGGAAAAATCCAGCTGTTCCAAAAAGGAAATCACCGCCACCGGCAGGGTGTTCCAGTGGTTGGGGTAGCCCAGGTAGACCGTCTCGTAGTCCTCGAAGCGGTCCGTGAGCCCCTTCAGCTCCAGGCGAACGTACGGCAGACGCGGGCAGCTTTCTTAAGGCGTCGGATCGGATGTACATCTCCGCCAACGCCATCACCAAACAGATCAATCTGCTGGAGGATCACCTGGGGGTGAAGCTGTTCGTCCGCAGCTCTCAAGGGCTTACCCTGACTGAGGCGGGCAAGCTGATTTACAGCGAGGCGAAAAAACTCATCCACCACTCCAACCTGATTGTCCGCAAGGCCCGGGAGCTGGAGAAGCCCAAAGAGTACACCATCCGCATTGGCGTGTCCCTGATGAACCCGGCCAGCAATCTGCTGGAGCGATGGGCCAAAGCATCGGAGCGGTTCCCAAACCTGCGGCCAGAGTTGGTCCCCTTCGAGGACAGTGTCCCCGCCTTCAACGACGTGCTGGACCACCTGGGGGAGAAAATCGACCTGATCTCCTGCCCCTACCAGTCCACCTACTGGGGGGACCGGTACAACGCCTTCCATCTGTGGGACCTGCCCCTGTGCATCACCTGCGCCAAAACCCACCCGCTGGCCAGGCAAGAACAGCTTACCCTGTCCGATCTCCATGGGGAGACGCTGATCTGCACCAATCCCGGAATCAAGCCGCCCTTGGACCCTCTTCGGGCGGAGATTGAGCGGGACCACCCTCAGATTACGCTGAAAGGGGTGGACTACATCGACACTGGCACATTCAATCAACTGGCATCCTCTTCCGAGCTGCTGCTGTCCGCCGAGTGCTGGAGCGGCGTCCACCCGCTGCTGGCTACCACCCCCCTGGAGTGCGGCTACACTCTGCCCTACGGCCTGATCTACGCCAAGGACCCGCCCCAGGAGGTCCTCCAATTCATCATGGCGGTGGGACAGCCGGACAAAGCGTAAAAAACGGGTCTCGCCGCCAAGCGAGTCCCGTTTTGGGTTTCCGATTCAAAACTGAAAGTATCTTACTAATTTTCCTGCGGCTTCAGTGGACCATAGAAATAGGATGCCGTTGCGCCGCCGTCAACCAAGAAATCTGCACCGGTGATAAACGCCCCCGCTCTGCTCATCAACAATTCGGCCACATTGGCAACCTCGTCTGCCGTTCCCGGCCGGCCAGCGGGGCATTTAGCAAACATGTTTTTATAGAAGTCGCCCCGCGGACCGTTAAACTCGTCAATGGCCAAAGGGGTGACGATAATGCCGGGGGAGATTGAATTGATGCGTGCGCCCCGCTCACCCCATTTCACCGCCTCAGCCATAACCCGTTTTTCGTTGCAGCGCTTCGCAAGCTGGTAAGCGTGGAGCGTGTCTTTGATATTCTGCAGCTGAAGCACATCCAAATCCAGAAGCTCGTCCGCAGGCGTACACGCCAGCTGTTCGTCCACCTGGGGCAGCAGGGCGGGCATTCGATGGCCCGACTGGCTGGAAATCGTCACGCCCACTCCGCCCGGAGCGATAATTTTGCCAACCTCCTCCAGCAAAACTGCAGTGCCATAGAGATCAACCTTCAAAATCGTCTTAACAGGAGCCTGACTGGGCGATACGCCCGCTGCGTTGACCAACATAGTAACAGGGCCGTATTTCTGACCCTCCGCAATAAAATGCTGAATGGAAGCCCAGCTGGACAGGTCCATCTCCATCGCCTCAGTGTCAAAGCCTGTGTTGGTTAAGATTGCTGCAATATTTTTTGCATTCTCCAGCTTCTTGTCGCCGACGACGATTTTCATACCAGCTCCCATCCTTCGGGCGATTGCCATCCCAATTTGTCCCGCTCCCGCTAAAAGCATCACATGTTTCATTATGGGCTGCCTCCTTTTGTTTGATTGGGAAAGAATAAAAGTATATCAGTTAAACCAAACTTTAAGTCAAGGGATTTACTCATATATTTCCATACCATAGTAAGAACTATCGCTGTGCGTCATCGACGGAAGTCCCGTCGCTCCAGCCGCCGTGGCTGAGGTACGTGATTCGGGGATATACTTCAGCTCCTCCGGGATGGTTCCGCCACTCCCTCTGCTGAATATCCAATTCATGATTGCTTCCTCGTGGGCAAATGCCTGCCCGCCCGTGTGCTGGTCCCGGAAGCCCCGCTCAGTAAAGTAACTCCGGGGCCTCACATCCACTCCTTTGGATTCTTTTTCATGTATCCCGCCCCGACGGGGCGGGAACAGAATTATCGGTTGATTTGTCTTTCCCAAAAATCTACCGCGCTATCAAACCAACCCTCTGCCGCTGTCCCGGTACCAAGGCCGAAGCCGTGGCCCAGGCCAGGGTAGTGGTGGAACTCGGTATCCACCCCCATGGCGGACAGGGCCTCAATGCGCCGCTCCATGGTCCGCCAGCTGGCGATGCCGTCGCTGTCCCCCACACAAGCGAAGGTGGGCGGTTCGCCGTTGGGGTTGTATTCGCTGTGTCCGGCGTACTACATGACCACCGTACCGGGCCGGGGCAGGTTGCCCCCGCCGAAGGCCGCCATCCGCGCCCCTGCCGAGCCGCCCCACAGGGATTAGCAGTCGATCGTTCTGCACTGGGAAGAGCAGCCGTCCATAGCCCTCGAAAACCGGGTCGGCTATCACATCCGCAATTTTTGTGTCTGCGGTCATGGCAGCTCCCTCCTCTACACTAGAGACCGTCGGAGTCGGAATATCCTCAGATACCGCTGTCCGTCCACTGCATCCGAACAGACACAGGCTAGCCAGTGCGGCCAGGAGATACATGGGAATGCTCTGCATCGGAATCTCCTCCTTTGCCCCTCATTATAAAAGAATTGGAACCTCCTAAGAAGTTCCAATTCGTTATCACTGTATAAACCTTTGGGTTAAGAGTCGCAGCCTGCTTTTTTGCCAATCAGTTGTGGTGCGAGGTATTGTGGTGGGTTTCATGCTCACACTTTAAAATGCAGCCGTCATTCAGGCCGATCTCATACTCATACTCGGTATCCCCTGCCCAGAATTCCACCTTGTAACACTCCGGGCGGCCATCGTCGTAGTCCATCCAGCAGCGGAGACTTGTGGTATCGCGCTCTGAAAGTCCGACGTGGCTCAAGGCGGCATTTTTTGCGGCAGTCTCTCCGATGTAATCGGTACCGACACCAGAACCTGCGATTCCATGATTGTCCATTTCGTGATCCAGAATAGTGCCATCCGCGGCCAGAATAGTGTACTCATACTCCACGCTGCCAAACCAGAATTCAATTTCATATTCCAGCTGCCCGTCGTCCCAATCCTGCTCTGACTTCAGGCCGGTAACCTGAGCGGCGGAGAGGCCCGCGTGGCTCAGGGCAATTTCCTGGGCCTCCTGGTTGGTGAGAGGGGCAGGGTCCGGCAGAGATGGGGCAGCAGGAGTCTGGGTGGAGGGGGCAGGGTCCGCAGTGTCGGGGGCAGGGCTTGGCGTATACTCCACTTTGCCGCTCCCAAGCGCGGCTCCATCCCCGCTGGTGATGTCAGAGGGCTCCACTGTCTGGCCTGGATCAC
Organism: Lawsonibacter sp.; assembly: GCA_022791995.1. Classification (GTDB taxonomy): domain Bacteria; phylum Bacillota; class Clostridia; order Oscillospirales; family Oscillospiraceae; genus Lawsonibacter. The sequence continues at coordinate 19,375 of JAAWAD010000057.1, read as the reverse complement.
TTCCGGCAGATGGCAGGATATTTGCCGGCCCGCTGAGGACAGCTCCTGTGTAGGCATCTATTTTGTATTCAAACTCGCCCCAGGCGGTGTGCAGCTCCACCTCATAGTGGGGCGGTTTGTCGTCCAGCTCCGGGTCCACATCGGCAGTCACTGAGTCAAGAGTCAAGGTGCCGGCGTGCGTTTCGGCCGCCGTCCGGGCAGTGGAGATTCCGATGGGCATAGCCGGGGCACCCGTCTCAATCAGGTCCCGCAGCTCATCCACCGTAAGCGTGGCCAACTGATCGAAGGACAGGGTGCTGTTCAGGGCAAGGACCCGATTGACCAGAGCCGCCTTACCAGCAGAGATGCTGTTCTGCTGCGCCTGCCGGTTCAGCCCCGCGTCCGCTGTCAAGGTCTGGCTGAGGACAGCGGCGTTGGGAGCCTGGTTCTGGAGCAAGGCGTCCACCGTTCCGGCCAGGGACTCCTCCAGGCGGGCCGCCCGATTCTGGTCCTGGTCCTCCACCGAGATCAGGATCGCGGAGGAGATCCGGTCCAGGTAGCCATTGCTGACCAGCGCTCCCACAATGGCGTTCACCGCCACCTCGATTTTGGCCCCCTTCAAATCGTTTCCGCCGTCCATGGAGAAGAGAACCTGGGCCGCCTCGGGGTTTAGAGGGGTACAGGACAGCACCTGCTGACTGCGGTTGACCGTCACCTCAATGCTGGGATTCACATCCAGCGAGATCACACTGGCCACGGCGCGGGTTTGGTAGAAGTACAGACCGCCGCCCCCGCCGGCCAAAATAAGGGCCAGACAGGCGGCTGTCAGGCCGGCCCACACACGTTTGCTCTTTTTTTCTGTCATAGGAACCACCTTTCTGTGTTGTTCTGTCTGCTGCGGGGAACAGCGGGAGAGGAGCTCCTCCAGCTGCTGAGGAGCGGAGCGGGACACCGCATCTGCCAGACGCCGCTCCAGCTCCCGGCCGGTTCTATTGTGCCTCATGGGTGTCATCTCCCTTCCAAAGAAAGCCGCAGCTTACGCAGGGCTCGCCGGTATTTTGACAGGACAGTGGACAGGGGCAGCTTCAGCAGGGCGGCAATCTCCCGATGCTTCAGCCCGGCGGCGGCGTGGAGGAGAACAACCTGCCGCTCCTGACGGTCCAGCTTTTTCATCGCCTCCTGGAGGAGCTGCCGGTCCTCATAGGGCATGTCGGGAGCGGCGGGGATGGCGTCCCACGCCTCCTCCGGCAGAGGGGCCAGCCTCTGCCGCTCCCGCAGGCGGGCCAGGGCAAGGTTCCGGGCAATGGTCAGCATCCAGGCCATGGGCTTCCCCCGAGGGCGGTAACCCTGGGCCCCCTCCCAGATATGGACAAAGGCGTCCTGGGTCACATCCTGGGCATCGTCCGCCTGCTGTAAAATGGACAAAGCCAGGGCGTATACAGCCGTCCGGGTCCGGCTGTATAGGTCGGCCAGAGAGTCCCGGTCCCCGGCGGCCACACCGGCCAGAAGGACCTCCAGCTCTCTGGGGCGGGGGACATTCCGACTGGCCGCCTCAGCGTCGATGAAAAGCAACATGCTCCATTTCTCCTGTCATAAAGATAATGGATAAGGGGCCGATTTTATTGCACAGAATCCAAAAATATTTTTCCTGCACCATTATAGAGTAGCGGGCAGCGGATGTCAACGCAGCCAAGGCGGGGGAATTTGGACAAACCCAGGGAATTGTCCCTGTACAAACGGGCACAGCTATTATATAATGGGCCCAAGAGCACAGCGGACCAAACCGCAGAGAAGAGGGGAAACAGCATGAAATTCCACATTGTCAGCGACAGCTCCTGCGATCTGGGGAGGGAAGAGGCCCGGAGGCGGAGCATCACCTTGGTGTCCTTTTATGTGGCGCTGGGGGACGAGACCTACTACCGAGAGGAGAGAGACATTTCCACGCGCGAGTTTTACCAGCGAATGGCCGACAACCCCAAGGTCTTTCCAAAGACCTCCATGCCCACCCCGGAGGACTATCTGGAAGCCTTCCGGCCGCTGGCGGCGCAGGGAATGCCGGTGCTGTGCATCTGCATCAACGGCCAGTACAGCGGCTCTCGCCAGTCGGCGGAGAATGCCCGGGCGGAGCTGCTAGAGGAGTTCCCGGAGGCGGTTGTCCATGTGATGGACTCTCAGCTGGTCACCGTGCTCCAGGGGGAGCTGGTTCGAGAAGCCGCCGAGCTGCGGGATGCAGGATACACCCTGGAGCAGGCAGTGGCCGCGCTGGAGCCCATCCGGGAAACAGGACGCATCTACTTCACCACCAACGATCTGGACTACCTGCGCCACGGAGGGCGCATCGGCCGGGCCGCCGCTGCCGCCGGCGCTCTGCTGAAGGTGAAACCCCTCATTGGCTATGAGCACTGCGAGCTGGTGTCCGACGGCATCGCACAGGGTCGGAAGCGCTCTCTTCAGCGGGTGCAGGAGGTATTCCTCCGGGCAGTGAAGGAGAAGGCACTGAATCTGGCAGAGTGGCGTGTAGTCACCGGGTGCGGCCTGGACCGGGACGAGTATGAGACCTTTACCGACCAGATTTTCACCGCTTTGTCCAAGCTGGGCCACCACCTGCCCCGGTCCCCCTTCTACCAGATCGGTGTGACCATTGGGGTCCACACCGGCCCCACCCCGATCGGTGTGGGAATTCTGCGTCGGGCTCTGCGCCCTGCGTAGAACCTGAAACGCAGGCAGCAGCGCCGGGATTCCGGCGCTGTCTTGCTGTTCTGGCAGGCCGGAGGGGCGGCTCTGACGCTTTTCCCTTCTTTTCCCATATATTTAACAAAATTGTAATCAGATTGGCCTTGTATTTTTCAAAAAAAATGGTATTCTTTATATGAGGAGAAATTTCGATGGATTACGACAACCTGCTGAACCTGGGTACAGAGCTGGGCTGCCGGCTGATGGCCAGCGGCGCGGAAATCTACCGGGTGGAGGAATCGGTGGGCCGGTTGATGGCCGCCTATGGGCTGTCTCCCCAGGTTTTCGCCCTGCCCAACTGTCTGATTGTCAGCATCACAACCCCGGAGGGACACCCTGTCACCCGGATGTGCCGCATCCCTGCCCACGGTACCGACATCGAGCTGCTGGAGCGGTGCAACGCGCTGTGCCGCAGCCTGTGCCGCACGCCCCTGCCTGTGGAGGAGGCCCAGGCCCAGGTGGATGATCTGGAAATTTGCCGGACCTTCTCCCCCTGTATTACGCTGCTGGGCTATGTCAGCTCTGCCGCCTTTTTCGCCCTGTTTTTTGCCGGGGATCTGTGGGACGCTCTGTGCGCCGCTCTGTGCGGTCTGGCGGTCGGCGGCTGCCTGCTCTTCGGGCGGCGCATCACCGGCTCCAACCTGTTTTTCCGCACCCTGGTCTGCTCTGCCATAATGTCCTCCCTGGCTGCCCTTCTGGTTCAGGCGGAGGTGGGACACAATCTGGAGGCCGTGACCATTGGGACTTTGATGCTGCTGGTGCCTGGAATGGCCCTCACCAACGCCATGCGGGAGATTATGGCCGGCGACATCTTCTCTGGCCTGAACCGGACGGCGGAGGTCATCCTGACCGCCACCGCCATTGCGCTGGGAAACGCCCTGCCGCTGATGGCGGGGCGGATGTAAGGGGGGGGGCAAAGACATGGACGCGCAGGTGCTGCTCTCCTGTGTTTGGGCCTTTCTGGCCTGTGTCGGGTTTGGTCTGATCTATAATATTCATGGGTGGGGCAATTTGATCTGTGGCTTTGGGTCTGCTTTGGGCTGGCTGGTTTACCAGGGCTGCATCGCCATGGAAACAGGGGATATTTCCGCCGCCTTTCTGGCCGCCGTGGTCATCGGCACCTATGCCGAGTGTATGGCCCGGATTCGCCGTTGCCCCGTCACCAGCTACCTTCAAGTGGCGCTGCTGCCCCTGGTCCCCGGAGCGGGGGTCTATTACGCCATGCGGTACTGCGTGGACGGGATGACCAACCTGTTTCTCTCCACCCTGCTGCACACCTTTGGCATAGCCGCCGCCCTGTCCGTGGGGGCTATGCTCACCTCATCTGTTCTGCGCGCCCTGCTGCCCCGCGTCCATTGGGGTGGCCGTCCGCCACGTTGACGATTCTGGGAGGTCTGCCCCATGCAGAAGCGAAGCCGCTGGGCAGCGGCGTTCCATATTGTGTTAAGTACCCTGGCCCTGGGCTGGGTGGGTGGAACCTGTCTGGCGGTGGCCAGGGGGGATATTCAATTCCCAATCCAGACTTCCCCGGACCCGGTACTCCCCGACACGGTAGAGGCCTGGTCCCCTGCCGTTTCCTGGGAAGAAAACCCGGGGGAGGATCTGGTGATTCTTCCAGGCTCAGAAGAACCGGTGTACTACTACACGGACCCACCAGCTCAGGAGGAGAATCCGGCCCCGCCGGCCTTTGAGGATATCCAGACTCCGGCGGACGCCCAAAAGCCAGAGAACCTTCCAGATTCGCCGGCTTCCCCCTCCGACTTCCCAGTTCCGTCTACCCCGGAGCCCTCTGCCAAGCCCGCCCAGACCGGGCAGGAGACACCTGTTTCCCCCCAGCTGGCGGACCCGGATCCCGATGTGGCCGCCTGGACTGTGGGCTCTGCCTATGATTTCTCCCTGCCGGCCCCCGCCTCTCCGGCGGTGGACAGCAGCTACTTTGCCGACGCCGCCTTTGTGGGGGACTCCCGCACCAACGGCTTCATGCTGTTCAGCGGAGTGGGCTGCGGAGAAAACCTCAGCTCCACCGGCATCTCTGTCTTTAAGCTGGCCGAAAAAAAGGCCTTGACCATTGACGGCACCAAGTATACCCTGCTGGAGGCCCTGGCCCTGAAGGAGTACAAAAAGGTCTACATCTCCCTGGGCATCAACGAGCTGGGCTACACCAACGACAAGGGCTTCTATCGCAGCTACAGCCAGGCGATTGACACCATCCGCACGCTCCAGCCCCAGGCAGTGATCTATATCCAGGGGCTGATTCCGGTCAACGAAGAGGTCATTCTTCAGAACAGCGGGCGGGACTATCTGACCAACGACCACCTGCGGGTTTACAACGACCTGTTGTGGCAGATTGCCCAAGAGAAGCGGGTGGTTTATCTGGATTTGTACGCTGATTTTGTCGATGAAAGCGGCTCCCTCCCGGCTGACGCCAGCAAGGACGGCGTCCACCTGAAAAGGGCGGGCTGCCAGCAGTGGCTGACTTATCTCCAAACCCATACGGTGGCCTTCGAGGCCCTATACCCCAGCTACATACCAAAGGACCAGGAGGTGCCGCAATGAAAAAAGTATGGACAAAATGGGACATAATTCTCCTCTGCCTGTTCCTCCTGACCGCCTGCGGCAGCGGGAAGGAGGCGACCCCCTGGACGATGGAGGACGCAGAGGCAATCCTGAACAGCGGGGCTTTCTCGGATGAGCTGGAGGAGCTGGATTTGGATACCGCGTTTGCCCTCTATGGACTGGCGGGAGGTGGCCTGGACCGGACAGCTTTGACGGATGGTGTGGTCCACTACTCCTCCGGGGCCACCTGTGAGGAGCTGGCTCTGCTGATTTTCCAGGACCAGGAGACCGCCCAGAGCGCCGAACAGCCCCTGAAGGATTACCTTCAGAGCCAGCTTGAGGCCAACCAGGATTACCGGCCCGGAGAGATCCCCAAGCTGAACAGCGCCCTGCTGAAACGCCGGGAAAACGTCTGGCTTCTGGTTGTGGCGGCGGACGCTCCGACGGCCATGGATGCGGCGGGACTCCAGTAAAAAAGAACAGACCGCGTCGCCGGAAAATCCGGCGGCGCGGTTCGCTTTCCCTTGGCTTGCAGAGGGTTCCGGGCTTCCAAGATTTACAGCTTGCCTTTGTCTGGCAAAAAGGTTACAATTCAGTAACAAAAAACGAGGAGGAATTGACCATGCACAGACGATGGAAGCAGGGGGCTGCCGCCTTGATTGCCGCGCTGGCCCTGACTACCCCCGCACTGGGGGCAAATGTGACCCTGGACGGCGTCTCTCTGGAGGAAACGCACGCCTGGGTAGAGGGGGGCACCAGTTATATTTTTCTGTATTCCTATGCTCAGCACACCCCCTATACACTGAGTTGGGATGGCAGCAGTGCCATTTTACAGGGGGAGGGCCTGGAGTTTTCCGCCCAGCCCGGAGCGCCCTATGTTATTTCCAACGGGCGGCCCATCTTTGTAAAGGGCGGCGTTCCCATAGTCGAAGGCCGGACAGCTCTGCCCCTGAAGGTGCTGGCCCAGGCTACCGGAGCCAGCCTCCACTGGGATGACAGCACCAACACCGCCCATCTGATCCACACCCAGGACCAGCCGGAGAACACGGCGGGCTATGAGGAGGAGGACCTGTACTGGCTATCCCGGATTATCTCGGCAGAGAGCCGGGGAGAACCTCTGGAGGGACAGATTGCCGTGGGCAACGTGGTGCTGAACCGGGTGGCCAGCCACCAGTACCCCAACAGCATCAAAGAGGTGGTCTTTGATGTGAGAAATGGGGTACAGTTTGAGCCGGTATCCAATGGCACAATCTATGACGAGCCCACAGAATCCGCGGTCCAGGCCGCTATGCTGTGCCTGGATGGGGCCAATGTGGTGGGGGACTGCATGTATTTCTTTGCTCCCGCCCTGTCGTCCGGCACCTGGATCGTAAATAATTGTACATATTATAAGACCATCGGGTGCCACCGGTTTTACCGTTGAGCGACTGGCAACAGGGCCCTCAGGCAAAGCGTCTGAGGGTCCTCTTCGACTCTGTCACTTGCCCATAGGGTCAGACAGCTCAGCCTCCTCCAAGGCCAGAAGCGGATGGCTGCGGTAGTTGACCGTGTACCCGGCGGAGACAATCTCCACTGTCTCCACCCCCTCCAGCTGGCTCAGGGTGAGAACAATACAATAGTCGGCCAGGGTGAGCGAGATATCCGTCAGGCCGCCGTACTGCTCTGACATCCCCACCCGCAGATTTCCGGGACGGTCGGCATCCCACTCCCACCACTGAAAGGTCAGCCCCCGGGGGAAGGGGGAGGTGAGCTCCGGGTCTCTGGGCCCATCCACCAGAGCCTGGAGCAGGTCCCCGGGGTTGGGCCACGACTGGCCCAACGGGGGCTGGTCGGGACCGCCAGCCGGGTGCTCCGGGGGCTGGTAGGGCTCGCAGGCCAGAGCGGATCCATGAAAGGAGCTGTCCTGGGCCAGAAAGTAGAGAAGATAGGGGGAATCTGCCTCGGACTCTCGACCGCAGGCGGCGCAAAGTGACAGCAGCGCCAGGATCAGCGGGGCGACGCGGAATTTCATGACAGCTCCTCCTCCTGGCTGTAGGCGGGAAAGCCCACGGTGAAAATACTCCCCTCGGGACTCCTGGGCCGGACCGTGACCCATCCCCCGTGGCGGCGGGCGGTGTCCCGGACGATGGACAGGCCCAGGCCGGTACCCCCGGCGGCCCGGGACCGGGCCTTATCCACCCGATAGAACCGATTAAACACCTTGGGCAAATCCTCTGCCGGGATACCCACGCCGGTATCCGCCACCTCCAGGAGCACCTGGTCCCCATCCCGGTATACTGCGGTGTAGACAACCCCCCCGGAAAAGTTATATTTAATGGCATTTTCAATCAGATTGAAGGAGATCTGATACAGATCGTCCTGGGTACACAAAACCACACAGCCCTGCCTTCCGCTCTCCTGAATGGTCACCCCGGCGGCCTCAGCCACCGGGGACAGCATCCCCGCCGCCTGGCTGACCACCTGAAAGACATCCACCGCCTCCGTCCGCCCGGCGGGCAGGCTGTCCAGCCGGGTGAGGGCCAGCAGATGCTCTGTAATCCGGGTGAGGCGCTCTGCCTCTGCGCCGATGTCGGTCACAAAGTCCTGGACTGTGGCCGAATCCATCCGGTCGTTCTGCAAAATGGAGTCGGCCAGCAAGCGAATGGAGGCCAGGGGGGTCTTCAGCTCGTGGGAGGCATCGGCCACAAAGCGGCGGCGGACCTCCTCCGTGGTCTGAAGGCGGTCGGTGAGCTGGTTGAATTCCTGGGCCAGCTGGGCCATCTCGTCCCGGCCCACCGGGTGGAGGCGGTGGCCATACTCCCCCTCCCCCACAATACGGATGGCCCGGAGCAGGGCGGCAATGCGCGAGGTGAGCATCTTAGAAAAGAAGGCGGACAACACCACCGCTACCGCCGCAATGATAAGCGAGATAGTGCGCAGAGTATGCTGAAGGCTGGCAAGCAGAGCTCCCTGGACCTCGTCCACCTCCAGGATGTAAATGGCTCCAATGGTCATGCCCCGATAGACAATCGGAACAGCGGCGGTAGAGGTGAATACCCGGTTGGAATACCGGGAGTAGGACACGTCGTTGCCCCGCAGCGCGGCCACGATCTCCTGATACAGGGCATACCGGAAGCCCTGGGCCTCCTCCGGGGGGCCTGTTTCCTCTGGAGGCTTTATCTCCTCGTCCTGCTGCTGGCTGTTTACAAGGCTGTCATACAGGATCATCCCCGCAGGGTCGGTGACCAAAATCCGGTCCAGGCCCATGCTGTCCAACATGTTCATCACCCGGACCACCTGGTCTGCGGACAGGGACTCCAGCTCCATCAACGCGGAGGCCATCACGGACGCCTGACTTTTCAGAGAGTCCAGCTTGGAGGTGAACTGCAAATCCTGAGAGGCCAAAAGGGGATAGGTGTTCAGCAGCACCAGCACCACCGCCAGCACCACCAGATAGCTGGCCGCGTATTTCACCTGGAGGGAGGCGAAAAAGGGGACGCGCTTCTTGTTCTCCTGTTTTGCCATACTTCCGCCTCCTGCTTCTCTTAATCCGCCGTTCCCTGAACCGGCAGGGCGCCTGCTTCAAAAAATGAAGAAAATCTTCATAAAAACTTCAAGCATTCTGAAACATGCTGTGATATGCTGTACAAGTCAGCTGGGACGGTCCTCCGTCCGGTTTGCCAGATAATATCCCACGCCCCACTTGGTGCGGATGAACTCGGGGGAAGCGGGGTCCAGCTCCAGCTTCTCCCGCAGGCGGCGGACGTGGACATCCACCGTGCGGTAGTCTCCGATATACTCGTAGCCCCACACCACATTCAGCAGATTCTCCCGGCTGTAGACCCGGCCAGGGTTGCGCATCAGCAGCTCCATCAGATCAAATTCCTTGGCTGTAAGCTCCACCGCCGTTCCGTCCTTCCAGGCGGCACGCTCCCCCGGGTCCAGACGGATGTGGCCCGCCGTCAGGGCGCCTCCATCCTGCTTCTGCTCGGCGGCTCCCGACCGGCGCAGGAGGGCCCGGACCCGCGCCTTCAGTTCCAGCAGGTTAAAGGGCTTGGTAATATAGTCGTCCGCCCCGTACTCAAAGCCAATCAGCTTGTCCGTGTCCTCGCTCCGGGCGGTGAGCATGATAATGGGCACATTGGAAAACTCCCGTATGCGCAGACAGGCCTGAAGGCCGTCAATTTTGGGCATCATCAGATCTAGAATAATCAGGTCGAAGGAACCCTCCCGGGCCAGCTCCACCGCCTGCTCCCCGTCGTACCCCGCCTCCACCTGATAGCCCTCGTGCTCCAGGTTAAATTTAATCCCTTTGACCAGCACCTGCTCGTCATCAACCACTAAAATCTTTGCCATAGTAACCTCTCGATCCTCAATTCCCGTTTGTTTTATTCGACCGGAAACGGCCCCTCCCCGTCTACCGTGACATAGTCCGTCAGTCCAGCCAGAATGCCCTCACCAATGCCGGACACCTGAAGCAGCTCCTCCACCGACTGAAAGGGACCATGCTCCTCCCGGTAGGCAAGGATGGCCTGGGCCCGCTTCTCTCCAATTTTTGGAAGGCGCTGGAGGTCATAGATGTCGGCAGTATTCACATTGATCACCTCTCCCTCCAGCAGGCTGTCGGGCCGCTCCGGGGCCTCCGGCAGCTCCTCCGGTGCCTCCTGCACCGGCTGGGACTGGGCCGGCAGCTGCCGGGCTGTGATCACCTCATAGGGGGCAGAGGCTGTACGCTGGAAGACAAACCAGCTGCCCGTGACCAGCACAAAGGCCGCTGTCGCCCCCAGGACCGTTTTTTCAAACCTGGACAGTCCAGCCATCCTTCCTCCTCCTTTTTTCTGTCAATAAAGTATAATGCCTCCAACTGCCCTTGCGGACCGGGCTGTCTTTTGGTATAATAAGGGCTGTCCTCTTTTCGGGACAGTCCAAACCTTGGACGCTCTTTTATTATATCATACATATGGAGAATTTCCTATGAAAAAATATCGTTTTCTTTCGCTCCTTCTTCTGATCCCCGCCCTCCTCTCTTTGCTGGTTACGCCAACCGCCGCCCTGGATGACATCGACCTGTACTGCACCCACGCAGTGCTGCTGGATGCCAACTATGGAGAGATTCTGTACAGCAAAAAGGGGGACGAGAAGGCCTATCCCGCCAGCATTACCAAGGTGATGACCGCACTGCTGGTCATGGAGGCCATTGAGGAGGGGCGGCTGTCTCCCGATACGGTTGTCACTGTCAGCGCAGAGTCAGTGGCCAACATCCCTATCGACTATATCATCGGAAACTTCAAGCAGGGGGAGGAGGTCTCCATTGAGGAGCTTCTGTACTGCATGATGCTGGAGTCGGACTGCGACGCATCCAATATCCTGGGGGAGGCAGTTGACGGCTCGGTGGACAGCTTTGTGGAGCACATGAACCGGAAGGCGGGGGAACTGGGCTGCGAGAACACCCACTTCACCAACACCTATGGCCTGCACGAGGAGGACCACTACACCACAGCTCAGGATATCGCCCTGTGGATGCAGGCTGCCCTGAAATATGACCTGTTTCGTACTGTTATCCAAGCGGACCGGCACACTGTCCCGGCCACAAATCTGTCCGGGGAGCGGTTCTTCTACAACAAAAACGGCCTGATCTCCAACATGTACTACAGCGGCTATTACTACGACAAGTGCATCGGCGGCAAAACGGGGACTACCGACGCTGCCGGGCGCTGTCTTGTGGCGGCGGCAGAGGACGGAGAAACCCTGTTTATCTCGGTGATCCTGGGCTCCGGCCCCATGGAGGTGCCGGGGGAGACCGAGCTGAAGCAGGGCCAGTTCCGGGAGAGCAAGCGGCTGCTCCAGTGGGGCTTTGACAACTTCGAGCGGGTGACCATCACCCGAGGCAGCGACCCGGTGGACAAGGTAAAGGTCACCATGTCCCGCCAGGCCGACGAGGTCAATGTCAAGCCCTCCGGTTCCATTACCCGTACCTTGCCCAAGGATATGGACCTGAAGCAGATCGAGACGGAGATCACCCTCTTTTCCAAGGAGGTGGAGGCTCCTGTTGTGGAAGGGCAGGTTCTGGGCACCATGAAGCTTTCCTATCGGGGGGAGCTGTATGGAATGTTGGATCTTGTGGCGGTCACCTCGGTGGAGCGCTCGGAGCTGCTGTATAAAAAGGCCCAGTTTTTCGAGTTTCTCCACACGGCCGGTCTTCAAATTGCCCTGGTCACCGTGATGGTCCTGGCCGCTCTGGTGATCCTGCGGCTGTTGGTCTTCCGCAGGCGGCGGCGCTACCGCTCCAGCGGCCCTCGCCGGCGGGGCGGCTCCCGGATGCGGCGGTAAACAAGAGAATGTCCCTCCCCATAGTGGGAGGGACGTTCTTATGCTCCAATCCGTGGATCATAAATGAAATTTAGGGCCGCCCTTTTTGAAAGGGCGGTGGGTCCAGGGCGAAGCCCTGGTGGGTTTGGGCGACGCCCAACTGTCAATATGTATGCTCACAGATCTCTCGAGCCTTCTCCTGGAGGCGTTTGAGATCCTCAAAGGTCTCCGGGCGGCGGCGGGGATCCCGGAGGATGGCGGCGGGATGGAACAGGGCCATCATCTGTACCCCGGATTTCTCAAACCACTGGCCATGCTCCTTGGTGATCTTGAAGTCGGGCTTAATCAGCCGGACCGCAGAGATGCGCCCCAGGCAGACGATGATTTTGGGCCGCAGAAGAGCCACCTGATTGCGCAGATAGTCGATGCAGGCGTCCTGCTCGGTATTCAGCGGATCCCGGTTCTGAGGCGGGCGGCACTTGACCATGTTGGCAATGTAGACGTTTTTGGTGCGGCTCAGGTCCACAACCTCCAGCATATCGTCCAGAAGCTTGCCGGCCCGGCCCACAAAGGGCTCCCCCTTCAGGTCCTCGTTCTCTCCGGGGCCCTCGCCAATCAGCATGATTTCAGCGTCTCTGGGTCCCACACCAAAAACTACGTTGTGCCGGGTATCTGCCAGGGCACATTTCTGGCAGGACAGGCAGGTCTTCTCCAGTCTCTCCCAATCCATATTCGGCATTGTATATCCCCCCATTTTTCTTTCTCTGTTCCGGCTGGGCCGGTGGGTATTGTTCCTGTTCAGTATACCATATCCGTCCAGAAATGGGAAGAGAGAGTTTCCGAAAAAGAGGGACCCGCCTCCTTGGCAGGTCCCGTTGTCTATCCGTTTTTGTCCCCCATCAGCAGGTACATCACCGCCTTCTGGGCATGGAGGCGGTTCTCCGCCTCGTCAAAGATCTCCTCCGCGTGGGCCTCAAAGACCTCAGCAGTGATCTCCTCCCCCCGGTGGGCGGGGAGGCAGTGCTGCACCATGCAGCCCTCGTTGGCCAGAGCCAGCAGCTCCGCGTTGACCTGATAACCGGCAAAAGCCTTCTCCCGGACGGCCTTCTCCTCCTCCTGCCCCATCGAGGCCCACACATCGGTGACCAGCACATCGGCGTGGACCGCAGCCTCCTGGGGTGTGCGGTGGAGAGAGAAGGTATGGGCGGGGTCGCTCTTGGCAAACTCCAGCACCTGGGGAGCGGGGTCATAGCCCTGGGGGCAGGCCACAGAGACTTCCATGCCGCATTTCAGCCCTCCCACAATCAGAGAGTTGGCCATGTTGTTGCCGTCCCCGATGTAGCACAGCTTCAGCCCCTCCAGCACCGCCTTATGCTCCCGGATGGTGAGCAGATCGGCCAGCACCTGACAGGGGTGGCAGAAGTCGGTAAGCCCGTTGATGACCGGAATCCTGGTGTACCGGGCCAGCTCCTCCACCTCCTCCTGGGCGAAGGTGCGGATCATGATGCCATCGCAGTACCGGTCCAGCACCCGGGCGGTGTCCTCAACCGGCTCTCCGCGGCCAATCTGGCTCTCCTTGCCGGACAGGAACAGGGCGTGACCTCCCAGCTGGAACATACCCGCTTCAAAGGACACCCGGGTCCGGGTAGAGTTCTTCTCGAAAATCATCGCCAGGGTTTTTCCGTGGAGATGATCCTGGGCAATGCCGTGCTTTTGTTCATATTTCAGCTGATCCGCTGTGTTGAGAATCTTGACAATGTCCTCTTTGGACAGATCCAGCAGCTTTAACAGATCCTTTGTCATGACAATGTCTCCTTCAAAATAGCCAGCCCCTTGTCCATCTCCTCCCGGGTGACCACCAAAGGAGGCAGCAGGCGCAGGCCAGGACCGGCGGTAAGGATCAGCAGGCCGTTTTCCACAAGCTTGGCGGCCAGCTCCTTATTGGTCTGATTCCCCTTGACCTCCACACCGATCATCAGGCCCATCCCCCGGGTTTTGCCCAGACAGGGCACGCCAAGGGCCTCGATTTGTGTGCGCAGGTAGTCCCCTTTCGCCTGGACCTCCTTCAAGAAGGCGTCGTCCATGATGTCCAGCACATAGCAGGCGGCGGCGGCGGCAATGGGATTGCCGCCAAAGGTGGTGCCGTGGGTACCGGGTGTGATGACATTCCGGCACTTCTCGTTTGCCATCACGCCGCCGAAGGGCAGACCCCCGGCGATGCCCTTGGCAAAGGAGACCACGTCAGGCTGGACGCCGTACTGCTGGAAGGCGAAGAGGGAGCCGGTGCGGCCCACGCCGGTCTGCACCTCGTCAATCAGAAGCAGCCAGTCCCGCTCCCAGCACAGCTGGGCCACGCCTTGGACAAAGTCTCGGTCCAGAGGCAGGACGCCGCCCTCCCCCTGGACCAGCTCCATCATCACGGCGCACACATCGTGGCCCGCCTGGGCCCTTACGCTGTCCAGGTCGTTGGCGCCAGCGTACCGGAAGCCCTCAGTAAAGGGGAAAAAGTAGTTGTGGAACACGTCCTGGCCGGTGGCAGCCAGGGTGGTGATGGTACGGCCGTGGAAGGAGTTGCGCAGGGTGATAACCGTCCCCCGGCCCATGCCGTACTTGTCGAAGGAGTACTTTCGGGCCAGCTTAATCATGGCCTCGTTGGCCTCCGCCCCGGAGTTGCCGAACATCACGTTGGACATGCCCGTCCGGGTACACAGGGCCCGGGCCACCCTGGCGTAGGGCTCGGCGTAAAACAGGTTGGAGATGTGGGCCAGCTTTCCCGCCTGGTCGGTCACTGCCTTCAGCCAGCCCGGGTGGGCATGGCCCAGGGAACACACACCGATCCCGGCGGTGAAGTCAATGTACGCCCGGCCGGCGGTATCCCACACCGTGGCCCCCTGTCCGCGGTCAACGGCCACGGGAAACCTGCCATAGGATTGCATCACATACTGCTCGTCCAGGGCTTTTATCTCTTCAAAGGTCATGGAAAGGACCTCCTCGTTTTTATGTTGGGGCGGCCTGCGGCCGCCCTACAGAGCGGGTATCAGTTAACCAGCATGGTGCCCACGCCGGCGTCCGACAACAGCTCAATGAGCAGGGAGTGGACCACCCGGCCGTCCAGGATAACGGCGGATTTGACGCCGGAGCGGACGCTCTCCACACAGCAGTCCACCTTGGGGATCATGCCCCCGGAGATAACGCCCTCCCGCGCCAGGGCGGGGACGGAGGACAGCTGGAGCTCGGGAATCAGGGTGGACTCGTCTGCCGGGTCCCGGAGCAGGCCCCGCACGTCGGTGAGGAGAAGGAGCTTCTCCGCCTTCAGGGCCACGGCCAGCTTGGCGGCAGCGGTGTCGGCGTTGATGTTGTAGGACACCTCCGCGTCCTCCCCCTGGGCCACGGTGGACACCACAGGGATATAGCCCATATCCAGGGCGTCGGTGACCGGCCGGGGGTCCACCTGAGTGATCTCTCCCACCAAGCCGTATTTTTCATCCAGGCATCGGGCCTGGAACAGTCCGCCGTCCAGGCCGCACAGGCCCAGGGCCCGGCCGCCCAGCCGGTTCAGCGTAGCCACCAGGTCCTTGTTCACCCGGCCGCACAGCACCTGCTGGACGATGTCCATGGTTTCCGAGTCGGTACACCGCAGGCCGTCCAGGAATTCGGACTTCTTGCCGATTTTCTTCAGCATTTCGCTGATCTCCGGGCCGCCCCCGTGGACCACCACCACCCGGATGCCCACCAGATGGAGGAGGATGATGTCAGAGATGACGGCCTGGCGCAGCTCCTCCGAGACCATAGCGTTTCCGCCGTACTTGACCACAATGGTCTTGCCGGTAAACTTCTGGATATAGGGCAGGGCCTCAGCCAATACCTGGGCCCGGTCGATCTCAGTAAAAGGCATAGGATATTCCTCCGTTTATTGGGTCTCTTTTTTCTGAATGCCGGACCGGCCAGCGACCAACATCACCGCCATCTCCAGCGCACATGGAACAGCAAGCTGAACCCCCTCGGTTCGGAAGCTGGAGTCGAAAAAGTAGTACGATCTGGATTTGTCGTCTGGATACAAGATCACTCCGGTGGCCCGCAGTAAACCGTAAATCAGCCCGGCGCTGAGCCCCAGCAGGACGATTCCACAGAAGATCCGCCCTGCCTTCCACTTCATGCACCAGCGGACAAAAGCAAAGGTCACTACCCCCAATATGGCATAAAATGGGCTCCAAAGCAGTAATTGAATACCCATATCGGTCAGCAAAGAGAACATGTTTTTTCCTTTCGCGGCTCAGGTACGGTAATCTCCGTTGATCTTCACATAGTCATAGGTGAGATCGCAGCCCCAGCACTCGGCAGACTCCTCCCCCTCATTCAGGCTGACGGCGATAATCACCTCAGGCTGGCTGAGGATCTCCTTAGCCCGATCCTCGTTGAAGGGCAGACCGTCTCCCTGGCGGCAGACCAGAATGGACCCGGCGGAGGACTCAAAGGAGATGTCCACGTGCTCCGGGCGGAAGGGGGCCTTGGAGTAGCCCATGGCGCACAGCACCCTCCCCCAGTTGGCGTCGGCGCCGAACATGGCCGCCTTGACCAGGGAGGAGGCCACCACGGCCTTGGCCAGCCGCTCGGCGCTCTCCTCGCTGCGGGCCCTGGACATCCGGCAGGTAATCAGCCGGGAGGCGCCCTCCCCGTCCCCGGCGATGGCCCGGGCCAGCAAGCGGCACACGTGGTGAAGGGCGTCCCGGAAGGTGTCAAAGTCCCCGTCCTTCCACTCGATGAGAGGGTTGCCCGCCGCGCCGTTGGCCAGCACCACGCACATGTCGTTGGTGGATGTGTCCCCGTCCACCGTGACCCGGTTGAAGGTCTTCCCGGTCACGTCCCGCAGGGCGTCCTCCAGCATCTCCTGGGTGATGGCACAGTCGGTGGTGACAAAGGCCAGCATGGTGCCCATGTTGGGGTGGATCATCCCTGAGCCCTTGGCGATGGCCCCGATTTTTACCTCTTTGCCCCCCACCTGGAAGAAGACCGCGATTTCCTTTTTCACGGTGTCGGTCGTCATAATGGCATTTGCGGCGGCGGAGGAGCCCTCTGTGGACAGGGCGGCGGCGGCCTGGGGCAGACCGGCCTGGATGGCCTGAATATGGATGGTCTGTCCGATGACCCCGGTGGAGGCGACGATGAAGTCCTCCGGCTCCCGGCCCACCGCGGCAGCAGCGGCGGCACACATGGCCTCCGCATTTTCATGGCTCTGGGGACAGCAGGCGTTGGCATTCCCGCTGTTGGCCACAATGCCCCACGCCACGCCGTTCTCCAGGTGATCCATGGTCACGTAGATGGGAGCCGCCTTCACCCGGTTCAGGGTATACACACCGGCGGCGGTACACTCCCGGTCCGACAAAATCAGAGCCAGATCGTTTTTGTCCGGGCTGCTGCCCGCCTTCACGCCGCAGTGTACGCCAGCGGCCTTAAACCCTTGGGCGGCACACACGCCGCCAGTTATTTCGTTTATCATAGTGTTACTCCTTTGCTGTTCTTTTCTTTTTTGAAAAAAAGAAAAGAACCAAAAGAAAAAACTTTTGGGAAAAACTTCGTTTTTCCTCTTGGTTCTTTTTCAGTAAGGTTTAAAACCTGTCTTCATAATCGAAAATGCCGGATGGGCGAGGGAGTTCACAGCCAGACAAGGCAAATTTTTGCAGGAATACTGAATGTATTGCAAGAAAATTTAACGCAGTATGGCTGGGAAAAAACCGCCCGGACGGTCGTTTGAGGTTGTGAATACAGGTTCTTATACGTTCAGGCCCCTTGTCTCCTCAAAACCCAGCATCAGATTCATGTTCTGGACGGCGGCGCCGGAGGCCCCCTTGCCCAAGTTGTCGAAGAGGGCGGTGATGGTGAACAGTTCGCTGTTTCCCGCAATCAGGATAGACAGGCAGTCTTTGCCGCTGAATACATTGCCATACAGCTTGGTCGTGACGTCCAAGTCCTCGCAGAGCGGGTCCTCCTTTGTCCGAATCACCGGCTGTTCCAAATAGTACTCCTGAAGCGCGCTGCACAGGGTCCAAAGGGTGGTTCCCGGCTTCATTTGGCTGAGATGGAAGGGAACCGTGGTCGCCATCCCCTTGTAATAGTCATCCACAATGGGTGTAAAGACCGGCGGGTGCTCCAATCCGCACAGGGCCTGCATCTCTGGCAGATGTTTGTGGCGCTGAAGCAGGGAATAGAGGCACGGACTTGCCAGGAGGGGATTTCGGTCTGGAGCCTCATAGTCGGCGATCATCCGCTTTCCGCCCCCGGAGTAGCCGGTCAGGGAGAAGCAGGAGAGGAGTGCGTCTCTCTCCAGCAGCCCCAGGTCCATCAGAGGGCGGACAATGGAGATGAAGCCGGTGGCGTGACAGCCGGGGTTGGCCACGCGCTTGGCGGTGACGATTTTCTCCCGCTGGCCGCGGAGCTCAGGGAAGCCGTAGACCCAGCCTTCCTTGGTGCGGTGGGCGGTGGAGCAGTCGATGACCCGGGTGTTCCCATTTTCAATGAGGGACACTGCTTCCACCGCGGCGGCATCAGGCAGGCAGAGGAAGACCAGATCAGCAGCGTTGAGGAGCTTTTGCCGCTCGGCGGTGTCCTTTCGCTTGTCTGAGTCGATGAGGAGGAGTTCAATGTCCTCCCGGCCCCCCAGCCGGTCATAGATTTGCAGGCCGGTGGTGCCCTCCTGGCCGTCAATATATACCTTTGGTTTTGCCATGTCTGTTCCCTTCCTCTCCGGCAGTCAAAAGCGCCAGGGCAGATCGCCCTCCAGATTGACTGCCCACGTTGTCTCAGGGGAGAGCCTGCCTGTCTCCAGAAAACAAGAGACAGCCCGGGCCGCCTTCTCCAGGTCCTCTATGGCGCACATCTTCGGTACCGGGGTCTGGCCTCCGATGTCCACCGGGGCGTCCTCCAGACCGTCGGGGCGGTCCGAGTAGAGGGCGACACCGCATTCGTCGCAGGCGTTGTACAAAATGGCTGCCCAGCCCTGGTCAAATTCCGCGCTGAGGAAGTGATCCTCCCCCCAGGGCTCAAAACTGAGGCTGATCTCCCGCACCTTTCCGCCGCAAATCGCACCCTTCAGCTGCTCCACCATCCGGGTCTGGACCTCCGGCGTGAGGCTGGCCCAGTTGCTCTCGTTCTCTTCAAAGGGGAGCCAATCCTTGGGTGTTCCACCTGGCGCAAAGCAGGCGGTTACAAACTGGATCCGGCTGAATTCCCCTGTGGGCAGGTCGATCTCGTCGGCGCGCAGAATCTGTGTTCCCTCTGACAGCTCAAACATGCTTCCGGGCCTCCACGAATTTCTCGATCAGGGCAATCTGGCCCTCCACGCTCTCCCGGGCGGGGCCGCCGTAGACCTTCCGGCCGTTGACGCAGGTCTTCAGAGCCAGGGCGTTGTACACGTCCTCGTCAAACAGGCTGGAGATAGCGCGGAAGTCCCGCAGCGTCAGGGTGTCCAGGGTATCCCCTGTGCGGATGCACTGGTTGACCAGACGGCCCACAATCATGTAGGCCTCCCGGAAGGGCAGGCCCTTCTTGGTCAGGTAGTCGGCGCAGTCGGTGGCGTTGATAAAGCCGCCGGAGGCGGCCCGGGCCATATTCTTGGGCCGGACGGTAAGGGTATCCACCATAGAGGCGAAGACAGGCAGGCACAGCTCCACGGTGTCGACAGCGTCTAAGATGGCATCCTTATCCTCCTGCATGTCCTTGTTGTAGGCCAGGGGGAGGGACTTCATGACGGTGAGCAGGGTAATCAGGGAACCATAGACCCGGCCCGTCTTGCCCCGGACCAGCTCAGCCACGTCAGGGTTTT
>JAAWAD010000056.1 GCA_022791995.1 Lawsonibacter sp. | reverse complement strand
TGCAGCCGCGGCCATCGCATTGGCCATGCGCATGTCGGTCTGGGGGTCGATGACGATCAGAACCTCCTCACCGGGCTTCACCGCCATCAGGTTGGACAGGATGTAGTTTGCGCGCTCGACACACTCGATAATACGATTGTCTTGCATAACGACTCCTCCTTGTAAAATAAAATGTAGAGCGGTCCCCTCTTGGATACTTTTCTATTATAGCGGTTTTTCTGGAGCAAATCAATCACTTTTTTGATTTTTTGGCGCAGCTGATTCACACGAGTTTTGTTTAATTTTAATGAATGCCTCCAGATAAAACGGGCAAAAAATTGTTGATTTATGGTATTTCTCTGCTTTTTACGAAAATTTAACAAGAAAAGTTTGTATATTTTGCACATATCTGTTTTGGGGTAAATTTTTCGATATTTCCACCATTTTCCGTCATTTTCTGCCGAAATTTCCAGTCAGAAAACAGCTTCCGAAAAAATTCCTTTCCGCTTTTTTATCAAGTTCGGTTGCATTTTACTTTCCCATAGCGTATAATACGGAACGACAACTGAATCCAATGTCTTCAGGGCGGGGTGAAATTCCCCACTGGCGGTACAGTCCGCAACCGGGCGCGTAAGCTGCGCCCGCTGACCCGGTGCAACTCCGGGACCAACGGTTACAGTCCGGATGGAAGAAGATGTGTGTTGAACAGTGTGCACCTTCTGGCGCACAGAAGCGCACCTCCTTAATTTGGTTTGACACCTGGAAGACATGGTCTTTCAGAGGTCTAAAATCAAAAAGGAGTGTTTTTTATGTCTTCCCCTACCCTGACCAAGGTCCCCGACCGCCCCGGACTGGATACCAAAACGGTTGCCAGCCTGTCTATGCTCACCGCCATTGCCTTCATTGTTATGCTGGCATCCAAGCTGATGCCCTCCGTCATGTTCCTGGACTTCGACTTTAAGGATGTGGTTATCTGCATCGGCGGTTTCACCTTCGGACCGATGGCCGCCGCCCTCATCTCTATCCTGGTCCCTGTGATTGAGATGGTCACCATCAGCCACACCGGCCCCATCGGTTGCATCATGAATATTTTGGCCACAGCC
Source organism: Lawsonibacter sp. (assembly GCA_022791995.1). GTDB lineage: Bacteria > Bacillota > Clostridia > Oscillospirales > Oscillospiraceae > Lawsonibacter. Next base: position 13,251 of record JAAWAD010000056.1, on the reverse strand, counting down.
AGCTTCTGCTGCACCGCCTCTTATGTGTATAAGAAGCGGCACACCAAACAGGGGGCTGTGCTGGGTCTGGCTCTGGGCACAATCTGCCTGACAGCGGTAATGCTTCTGTGGAATTATCTGATTACTCCTCTGTACATGACCGGTTTTTCCCGAGCCGATGTGGCCGCTATGCTGCCCACCCTGTTTCTCCCCTTTAACCTGGCCAAGGGGGGCATGAATATGGCCGCCACCCTCCTGCTCTATAAGCCAGTGGTCACAGCTCTGCGAAAGTCCGGGCTGGTGCCTGCCTCCCAGAGCACGGAGAGCAGGACCTTCAATATGGGCTTCCTGCTGTTCTCCCTGGCCCTGCTGGCCACCTTCGTCACCTTTGCCCTGGTCCTGGCCGGGGTAATCTGAATCAACCAGAAAAACCCGGGGAGCGGATACCATATCCGCCCCTCGGGCTTTTTGCTTGCAGCAGCAGGGAGCTTCTCTGAGCCTACCTTCTCTCCCGCACGTCGGAGCGCCCCACCAGGTAGTCCAGGCTGACGTCGAAGAAGTCTGCGATTGCGATCAGGCCCTTAAACTCTGGATATCTTGTGGCATATTCATATGCCTGGTAGGAATTAACCGCCAATCCAAACTGTTCTGCCATCTCGCGCTGTTTGAGCCCCCGTTCTTGGCGCAGAAGCCGCAAACGTTCACAAAATTCAGACATATTTCCTCCCAAAGACTTGATAACTACTTTAAGAGAGTGTATAATAACTACTTAAAGTAAGTATAAATGAGGTGAACAAAAATGCAAGACCTACTTACCACAACTTGTCTGGAAAAATGCGCAGATTCCAGAGGCAGCTGCTCGGCTTTGCACGGAGCTTCCCGGCTGGGAGGAAGCACAAGCGGAGTATCTGTCCACCGCTGAGGAGATTCAAGAGGCGGTGGGCTATTCGCTGTTCAACAAATTTGAGACCCAGCTGTTCCGGTACACCGAATATGAGGTACGGGCCTATTATGCTCTGGGCTTAGGTCTGCGGGAGACGATGGTCCGAGAGCTCTGTCTGGAGAAAGGCTAACGCTCGTAGCCGATGTATTTCTCCAGGATGTCCAGGGGCACTCGGCCCCCCTGCTCCTCCCCGACCTTGACAAAACCATACTTCCCATAGAAGTGCTGGGCCCGGTCGTTGTAGGGGGCGCACCGCAGGCGCAGCTTGTCCCGGCCCAGGGGGCGGAAGAAGGCCACGGCCTGTCCGATGAGCTGAACGCCCAGACTCTGCTCCCGGCGGGAGGGGTCCACATAGCAGAAGGGGATGTACCCCGCTCCATCCTCTCGATAGCGCTGGGTGTCCAGCTGGAGCAGACCGGCAATTTCCTCTCCGGCCATCGCCACGGTGAGGCCCCAGGGGGAGTGGCCCAGGTGGGTCTCCACATCCTGAAGGAAGCCCTCCGCCAGAAACTCCGGGCCGTTGATATGGGTACAAGTCCAGGCCTCCTGACGGGCGTTCCGGTACAGCTCCCGCTCCTCTGGCCAGCGGGCGGGGCGGTACCACAGGTTTACATCACTGGCTTTCCCCCCCTGCCGCCACCAGAACTGCTGGGCCAGGGTGGAGATCTCCTCGGTGAGATGGGAGTTGTCCGACTCGAAGACCAACCGGAAGATCCCGTCCTCGTAGGTCAGACAGGTGACGGCGGTGTTGTCGCTGTGGCTCAGGGTGTGCAGTTCCTGGGGGAGCGTCCCCTTGACTTGTCCCAGAAGCAGGCGAATTGTGGTGCCGTGACTGAAAATGGCGACAGTCTGGTCCGGGTGGCGCTGGGCAATCCGGCGCACCGCCCCCTCCATCCGGCGCCCCGCATCCAGAAAGCCCTCGCCGTTGGGCGCCTTCCAGGCGGGGTCAGACCGGTTAAACCGGCCCATTTCCTCGGGGAAACGGAAGTACGCCTCCCCGAAGGGCAGATCCTCCCAGTCCCCCATGTGAATCTCCCGCAGGTCCGGGTCAATCCGGGGCTCCAGCCCCTTGGGAACGTATACCGCCCGGGCCGTGGTCATGGTCCGGTACAGGCCGCTGGTGTACACCGCGTCTACCGGGATGTCCCGGAACCGCTCCTCCAGAGCCTGGATCTGCCGGAACCCGTTGTCCGTAATCAGGGCATCGTACCAGCCGTGAATCCGCCGGTACAGATTGCCCTCCGCCTCGGCATGGCGGATCAGATAGAGTGTGGTCATGCTTTTCGACTCGCTTTCTTCTTCTTTTTCTTGAAAGAAAAAGAAGCAAAAAGAACTTCTGGAGATATGTCTTTGACATATCTCTTTCTAAAATAGAAGTAGATATTCTAGGGCAGACGGCAGCAGGCCGGAACACAGAAAGTTCTTTCGGCTCCTTTCTTTCAAGAAAGGAACAACCCCCCGTCACCAGGGCTTGACCCCGCCAGTCAGAGCCGCAACCGAGGGCAGGCCTTGACGTTCGGCCAACTCGGCCAAGCCGTCCCGCACCTTCAGAGGGGCGAAGGGGTCAGCGAACAGGGCGGTGCCCACCGCCACGGCGGAGGCCCCCGCCAGCATCAGCTGGGCGGCGTCCGTTCCCTTGGACACCCCGCCCATGCCCAGGATGGGCAGGGGCACGGCCTGGGACACCTCCCACACCATCCGCACCGCCACAGGCAGCACGGCAGGGCCGGACAAGCCGCCGGTGTTCATCCTCAGGATGGGCCGCCGGGTCTCCGGGTCAATGCGCATCCCCCGGATGGTGTTGATAAGAGACAGAGCGTCTGCCCCGGCTCCCTCCGCCGCCCGAGCAATCTCGGTGATGTCGGTGACATTGGGGGACAGCTTGACCATGACAGGCACGCCGTGGGCGTGTTTTTTTGCGGTCTCCGTCACCTCAGCGGCCAAGTCGGGCCGGGTACCGTAGGCCAGTCCCCCCGCCTTCACATTGGGGCAGGAGATGTTCACCTCAATCAGGTCTACTCCGGCATCGGAGAGCTTTTCACACAGGATACCATATTCCTCCGGGGTATTGCCCGAGATGTTGGTGATGATTTTCGTGTCGAACTGCCGCAGGAAGGGCAGCTCCTCGGTGAGGAAGGCGTCCACCCCTGGGTTCTCCAGACCCACAGAGTTCAAAATGCCCATGGGGGTCTCGGCAATGCGGGGGGCGGGATTGCCCGTCCGCGGGTGTAGCGTGAGGCCCTTGGCGCAGATGCCCCCCAACTCCCCCAGGTCATAGAACTGGCTGTACTCCCGGCCAAAGCCGAAGGTACCCGAGGCCACCACCACCGGGTTTTTCAGGGTCACGCCCGCCAGCTTGACAGACAGATCAAGCATCCCAATCCACCTCCTCTGCGCGGAACACCGGGCCGTCCTTGCACACGTGCTTCACCGTACCGTCCCGCATGGGTGTGGCACACACCAGACAGGCTCCCACGCCGCAGCCCATCCGCTCCTCCATGGACACCTGACAGGGTACGCCAAAGGCGGCGGCGGCCCTGGCCACGCTTTTCAGCATGGGCCTGGGTCCGCAGGCCAAAACGGCCCTGTACGACTGCTTTTCCAGCTCCCGGCGGACCAGCTCGTCCACAAACCCGTGATGGCCCAGGGAACCGTCGTCCGTGGCAATCTGCACCTGCGCGCACTCGCCGGCAAACTCGTCCAGCAGAATCGCCTTATCCCGGGAGCGGAAGCCCAGGATAGCGGTGGAGGTCCCGCCGGTGTACCCGGCACAGCTGAGCATGGGAGGCACACCAATTCCGCCCCCCACGAGCAGATAGGTCCCCAGCTCCACATCGAAGCCGTTGCCAAGGGGACCCAGCACATCCAACATGTGGCCGACCGGGCGGCGGGCCAGCCACGCGGTGCCCTCCCCCCGGGTTTCAAAGACGACGGTCAGGGTATCGTCCCGCTCACGCCCCACAGACCAGGCGCAGACGGAAATGGGGCGGCGGAGCAGGCTGGCGCCCCCGCATTGGATATGGATAAATTTTCCTGGTCCCATTCGGTCGGTGCGCACCATATCCCCCACGCCCAGGGTCATAGCCACGGCCCCGCTGCCCAGGACTTCCTTGGCGAGAATTTTGCATGTGTGCTCTACTTTCATCGGTTCACCGCTTTCTATGGCAGTTGCCTGGAACAGCAACACGTTTTTGGTATCTGCCCCCTCCGGGGACTGATGCGGGCCGGGCGGTTTCCTGCATCCGCTTCAGGCATTTCAGAATGCCGGCCCGGTTTTTGGCTGTTTTCATATAGGTGGGAAGCCGGTCGGACTGCACCCTCCCGGCGTAACCAGGGGGGCGCTGCCGCAGGCCGGCGCTGAGGTAGTCGATCAGATAGGCCAGATGCCCCCGGTTCAGCGCCCAGACCGGCTTTCCCCGATAGCTGGACAAAAACCAGAGCTCCAGCCCGAAAAAGGGTTCCCGGCCGGCCCGGATATCCCCCCAGACGGAGAGAAAGCCCTCTGGCGTCTTCTGGACCCGGCCCGGCATCTCGTGTCCGCAGCAGGGGCAGGCCACTCGGAGAACCGGAAAGCCCCCTGTCTCCTCGGGAAGGTAGACCCGGTAGTACCGCCCGCAGCTCTCGCAGAGGTTTTCCACCTTACGCCGGAAGCCGGCGCGGGGCTTTTTCATCCCCTGGCGACAGACCTCACACCGAAAGGAGAAGGCGTCCTCTCCCGCTGTAATCATGCCGGGCCCGTCGCAGTGGGGACATTTCACCATCAACCCCTCCTGAAGGGCGGAGGCCGTGGCATAGTCGGCCCAGGGGCTGTCTGTCATCCGCGTCACGGGTTTCATTTCTCCTCGTCCTGGAGGAAGGCCGGGTCCATAAACTTGATCTGGCCGCAGTGCTCACAGCGGAAGAGAGCCAGCTCTATAGAGCCGGACAGCAGGTGGGACCAGCCGCTGAACAGAAAGCTCTCTCTGCCCAACTGGAACTCCGATTTCCCCAGGGCAGTCATAGGCTGACCGCAGCAGCGCATGGCTTCTTTTTCCATAAAAACTCCTTCTTCATCACAGAATGGTCACAAACTGCTTGATGTCGTCCCGCATGGCGATGGCGGCGTTCCGGGCGGCGGCAGCGAAGTTGGTCCCATCGCTGCCGGTCTTCTGCCAGGCGCACATAATGCCCCGGGAGGAGTTGACGATGGCCCCATGGCCATACTTGTCGAAGGCACATTTCACGTCGTCGGCGGTGCCCCCCTGGGCCCCGTAGCCGGGCACCAGAAAGAAGGTGTGCTCCAGGCGCTTCCGCAGGGCCCGGATGTCGGAGGGGTATGTGGCTCCGGTGACCGCTCCAGCGATGGAGTAGCCATACTTCCCCTCGGTCCCCCCTGTGAGCCGCTGGGTCAGGTCTCCCATAACCTGATAGACCTGCCGGTCCCCGGCCACCAGATCCTGAAGCTCCCCGGAGCCCGGGTTGGAGGTCTTCACCAGCACAAAGACGCACTTGTCCTCCTGCCGCGCCGCCTTCAGAAAGGGGTTGATAGAGTCGGAGCCCATATAGCCGTTTAGGGTGACGCAGTCGGCGTCGAAGCTTTTGAACACCCGGCCCTCGATTTTGGCGCCGGACAGCCACCCCTCCGCGTAAGCAGCAGCGGTGGAGCCGATGTCCCCCCGCTTGATGTCGGCGATGACGAACAGACCCTTGCTCTTGGCGTATCGAATGGTACGCTCCAGCAGCTCCATCCCGCGCCAGCCCAGGTTCTCGTAGTAGGCCGCCTGGGGCTTTACAGCGGGGACGATGTCGTGCAAAGCGTCGATGAGGCCCACGTTGAACTGCCAGATAGCCTCGCAGGCCCCCTGGAAGCCTGGGCCGTACTCCGCATAGGCGTTTTGCCGGAGATGCTCCGGGACGTACTCAATCCGGGCGTCCAGCCCGGCAACGGTGGGGTTTTTCATAGCGCGGATCTTATCTTGCAGCACGTCAAATGACATAGAGATCAATCCTTTCCGGTTTTCTCCAACCGTTTTTTCTTGTCCAGGTGGGCAGTGACGCAGAGCAGCAGCAGAAAGGGGACGGAGGCCAGGAACACTGGCATTCCCCGGTGGGCCAGCGGGGTGAGCGACAGAGGAATCCAGACCCCGCCCATGGCTAGGAAAATCACGCCGTGAATGCGCTTGCAGGCCACCGAGCGCTTGTAGTGGTCCCCATATTCCGAAAAGTTGAAGGCCATCAGGAAACCGCTCCAGAGCCAGATCAGCCCCATCAGGAATATATAGGTGTTCTGGACAGGCAGTAGGCGCTTCCAGGAGGCAAAAATACCGCCCGCCAGGAGAACGGCATAGCCCAGCCAATATACAGCGCGCTTCATACAGCTTCCCCCTATCTGTCCCGGTAAATAACGCGGCCCTTGACGATGGTATACTTCACCTTGCCCCGGACGGTCTGACCGGCAAAGGGGGTATTCCGGGCCTTGGAGGCGAACTTGAGCGGGTCAATGACCCAAGCCTCGTCCGGGTCGAAGATGGTCAGATCGGCGTCCACTCCCAGGGACATGCGGCCCTTGGGCAGGTGGAGAATGTCGGCGGGGTTGGTGGACATCCGGCGGATCACCGCGTGGAGGGGCATCTTCTGGGTGTGGTACAGGGCAGTGAGGGACAGAGCCAGGCTAGTCTCCAGACCGATCATGCCGCTGGGGGCCTTAGCCAGGGGGCGGGCCTTCTCCTCGTGGGAGTGGGGGGCGTGATCGGTGGCAATCACATCAATGATCCCCTCCTTCAGGCCGGTCTGGATAGCCCGCACGTCCCGGGCGGTGCGCAGGGGGGGATTGACCCGGGCCATGGAGCCCTGGGACAGGACCTCGTCCTCCGTCAAGGTGAAATACTGGGGACAGGTCTCGCAGGTGATGGGGGCCCCCCGCTTCTTCATCCGGCGGATGATATCCACACTGTTGGCGGTGGACACATGGCAGATGTGGACGTGGGCTCCGGTCTCCTCGGCCAGCATGGCGTCCCGCATGACCATCAGCTCCTCAGCGATGGCAGGCCGTCCCTCCAGCCACAGCTGGCGGGACACGCTGCCCTCATTCACTGCCCGGCCGGCCACCATGGAGGTGTCCTCGCAGTGGGACAGCACCGGCAGCTTCAGCCGCCGGGCCCGGATCAGCACATCCCGCATCAGATTGGCGTTGTCCACATTGTTGCCGTCGTCCGACAGGGCGACAGCACCCGCCTTTTTCAGGGCGGCAGCGTCGGTGGGCTCCTCCCCCTTCAGACCTATGGACAGAGCAGCCACGGGGAAAACCTGAACCCCGGATCCCTCTCTGGCCCGATTGAGAATATAAGCGACCTGCTCCGGCGTGTCCACCACAGGGCTGGTATTTGCCATACAGGCCAGGGAGGTAACACCCCCCCGGGCAGCAGCGGCGGTGCCAGTGAGGATATCCTCCTTATAGGTGAGACCCGGATCCCGCAGATGGACGTGCATATCCACCAGGCCGGGGCAGACCATCAGACCGGAGGCGTCGATGCTCTCCTCCGCCTCCATCTCCAGGCCCCGATCCATCAGAGAAATCTTTCCATCCTCAATAAACAGGTCCTGGAGTATGACTGTACCGGTGACCGGGTGGACCACCCGCCCGTTTTGAATCAAAAGCTTCATGTGTTTCCTCCGAACGGTTTTTGTGCATGGGCAGAACGCAGCACTCTCCATATAGAAGAGGCACTCTGCTACAGTTTGCATTATATCGGAATTTGAAGGATTTGGCAACGTCTTTTTCCCCATTTCCGGGAAGAATAGTGTGGCGCGGACGAAACGCGCAGAAGGAGGGAGAACAATGCATCAAACATGCGGCAGCTGTGGAAAATTTTTTGCGGGCATGGCCACTGGAATCGCCGCCGGCGCGGCTCTGGGCATGACCATGGCCCCCTCCCACCGGCAGATCAAGCGGGCAGCCCATATGGCCGCCAAGCGGGTCAACGAGGCGGTGGAGAATCTGGCCGACGCTATGGATCTGTAAAGCGCAACTCACGCCGGACACAGGCTGTCCGGCGTGACTTTTTTCTTGCGAAAAGGGGAAAAATGGGGTATTCTGGAGGGGAGACCGGCAGGCGGCGTCCAGCCGTTTTGCCGAATACGACCGATGAAGGAGGAATCCCCCATGACTGACCAGGAGCTGATCGCCCGCGCCTTTACCATGCACCAATATTCCTATGTCCCCTACTCCCACTTCCCGGTGGGCGCCGCCCTGTTGTGCAGCAACGGACGGGTGTTCACCGGCTGCAACGTGGAGAATGCCGCCTATGGCTCCACCGTCTGCGCCGAGCGCACCGCCCTGCTCAAGGCGGTGAGTGAGGGCTGCCGGGCGGGCTGGCAGGCCATCGCCATCGCCGGGCAGGGGGCGGACTACTGCTGGCCCTGCGGAGCCTGCCGCCAGATGCTCTATGAGTTCGCCCCCGGCCTGCGGGTGCTGGCTGCCCGGGGAGACGGAGATTTTCAGGCGGTCCCCCTGGCCGAGCTGCTGCCCCACGGCTTCGGCCCCAAATCCCTGGAGTAAAGCGGACGCAGGGCGCGCCGGGATGGCGCACCCTGCCGTGTTATATGTCCATACCCTCAATGGATTCCTCGTTGAGGAAGGCGTACTCCTCCTCCATAAGCATTTGCAGGTATGCGTCGAAGCTGTCCGCCACGATCACCAGCTCGTCCGGGTCGTGGAGGTAGCGCACGACTTGGCCCTTTATGCCCTTGGCGGAGGGGGAGAAGTCGATGAACAGCTGGGAGGTGCCGCCGTTGTTGCAGCAGTCGGAGAAATGGAGGAAGTTCAGCTTGTCCATGTCGTCGCAGATCCCCTCGTCCACGGGTTCATCGTCATATTCCCGGTTGATGAGGTAGTCGCCCCAGCTTGCGAAGTTGTCCTTGGTCTCTACCATCTGTCGGGCGGACAGGAGGTAATAGGGATAATCCTCGTAGTCGGAGCCCAGAAAATAGAGGAGCACGTTACCCTCTGGATACTCCCTGTAGTAGGTACCGTCCACCAGCCGGAGCAGTTCGATCAGGCTCTCGGGGGCGTCGGGGTAGAGCTCCAGCAGCCGGTCGATGTCCTCCTGGCTGGCCCCCTGAGCCACGGAGGCGAAGTGGTCCCAGATCTCCTGGCCGTCACAGCTGGAATAGGCCTCTTTCAGGCCGTCATAGTAGGCTCTCGCCAGATCCTTTGCCGCTGACATTTGCTCAGTCCTCCTCTGGCGTGTACGGCTCTGCGCGGAACTGCCCGTCCGGCCCCCGGGTATAGGCGGTGCCGCAGGGGGCGTCCAGCAGGGGCAGAATATCCGGGTCGTAGTTGCAGATGGTGTTCAGGTGGTAGACGTCGGTGTGCTCCAGGTTGTTGACGTACTCCTCGCTCTCCTCCCCGGAGAAGAACCGCCAGCCGCTGTCGGGGCGGTCGCCGTCGGGCTTCTCCCGGTAGCACCAGCCCACCTTTTTGCCCAGCACGGTGATGTGGTCGGTGGCAAGGCAGCCCGTGGGCCCCTCCCAGTGGGGGAGGTACTGCTTGAACTCCGGGGCCCACAGCTTGAACTCCTTTTCCCGGGGCGGGACATACCACAGACCGCTGGCCCAGGCGGCGCCGTCGTCCAGGAGCCTGGTCACCAGCCTGGTCCACAGCTCCAGCCCCTTGTTCAGCTCAGGCAGCTTGGAGCCGCCCCGGAAGTCCCAGTACAGCTCACCGCACACCAGGCTGACGGCAAAATCGGTCCAATCGGGGAAGATCTGGGCCTGAACAATCCAATGCTCCGCCATCTCATCGAATTCCTCCCGGGTGAGCAGACCGCAGGCGTACCCCGCCCGGAGGTGCCCCATACACTCGCTGATGTCCCAGGCCAGATAGCCCCTGTGGCCCACAACGGGGTAGAACTGGGCGGAGAAATCCCGGGCCACCTGGAAGAATCCAAAGGCGCCCTCATTCTGTTCCTTCAGCTGATTCAGGTCAAAGGGAGGACGGCCCTCCCAGAAGCCCTCAAAATCCAGATAGTTGTTGTGGCAGCGGATTTCCTTGTTGCAGAAGTTCAGCATGGACTTCTTGTCCGTGATGCCGAAGACCTTCTCCAGGTGCTCCCGGCAGGCCATTTCGTCCTCGGGAGAAGCACACCGGGGCAGGGTGATGAAGTAGTTGGGGCCAGACTCGTTGGGGCCGGGGATGCCGGGGGTCTTCCGCAGGGCGGCGATCCCCGCCAGCAGAGCCGTGAATTTGTCCCGGTCACAGCTGCGCCGGCCGTTGGTGTTTAATTTCCGAAGCTCCCCCTCCAGCGCCCGGACAGACTCGGCCAACCCGGTGTCGTAGGGGTGGAAGTCTATCAGCCCGGCCTCTGGGGCGGCGGGGACCTCCGGCTTTGGGCCGGAGGCCTTCTCCTGCTTTTTGAAGCGGTCAAAGAAACCCAATCTCAGTCCCCCTCCCTCAGCGGTGCTTGTTGTAGATCACTGACTCGGAGAAGCCGCTCTCAATGTCGGTGGTTCGGACGTAAAGGGACACCTTATTTTCCTCGTTGAGGCTGTCCCACAGCTGCCCGGCCAGCTCCGCGGCGGTCTCCCGGGCACCCAGGCTGTGGATGTCCACCAGCCGGGGCTCCCCCTGGAAGGATGGCAGGGGATCGCCGTCCCCCTGGTAGGTGTGGATGAAGTGGCCCGTGCCGGGGATAGGGCTGTCGTACTCGAAGAAGTACCGGCAGCAGCAGCGCGGGTCTCCGTCCAGGCTCTTCAGAATGGACAGGTTGTAGCTCCCGTCGGGCTTCATCACCCCGGAGATGCGGGGGGTGAAGTTGGGCCCGTCCGGCTCGAAGGCCCGGGTATTCAGGGCGTGGCGGTAGCAGTGGCCCTGGGTGATGTTCTCCTGAATGGTGTCGGTCTGGTCCCCGTTTGTCACCACCAGCAGGCCGTTTTCCAGCAGCCGGACCGGGTGGTAGATAATCAGGGAGGGGTCGGTCATTTTGCTCTCGTCAAAGGCCTTGGTGCGGATGCCGTCTTCGGTGTTTTCAAAGACACGGTTGCGGCTGTTCTCGCTGCGGCCCATGATGAAGTAGGCGGCGACAGCCTTCTTGCCGTCGGCAGTGCGGCCCATGACGATGCCCCGGCCGGGGTAGGGGTTTTCCTTCAGGAGCTGACACAAATTTCCCAGTTTCATACATTAACCCTCCTCAAATGCGCGGTCCATCCACGTCCACAGGGGGCCGCTGGCCCTGCACTCCGGGCAGGTACAAGTCCCGTACAGATAGGGCAGCCGGGGCAGAAGGTCCCGGTCACCGATGGCGGTAAGCAGCTTCTGGAGCCAGACGCCCTCCTCGTCCAGGGGCCCGGGGGTGACAAACTCGGGCTCCTCCTCCAGAGAGAAGTCCATGCACTCTTCGTACCAGTCGCACTCCGGGCACATGGCGGGCAGCTCGTCCCAGGGGGCGAAGAGGAAAAGGTAGTAGGCGTGTTTCCGGTCCCACAGCAGGGCCAGGGCGGAGTTGGCGAAAAACAGTGGCAGGTCCTTGGGAAGAGCCTTGATTCGTTCCATATGGCGCTCCACCAGCTCACGGGCCTCCTGAGCCAGGGGGGCCAGCCCCTCGTGGAACTCCTGGTACGTCTTGGTGTCCGGGGACAGGGACACCTGGGACTCGGCGGCCACCGCCGGGCCGATCTGGGCAATCAGGTAGAGCTTGTCCTCCACACTCAGCCGCTGGCACAGCCGGGCCAGGTGGGGCAGGACGTAAGCGGTGGCGTCGTACCAGCTGAGCTGGTGGCTGATGTTCTCGGCCAGCTCGTCCATATTTTCCCGGAAATCCCCCTCTCCCTCCAACAGCCGGCGCAGCTGCTGGTCCACGCAGCCTCCGGCGCTGTGGACGGCCCTCCAAATGGGGTCATTCAAGTCGATCATACTTCCGTACCTCCTAAAATACGCACAAGCCTGCCCTCCACCTTGAGCCGGTCCTGGCACAGCAGAGAGACCGCCCGGGGGAGGAGCTGCCACTCACACTGCTCCATCACCCGCCGCTGGAGGCTCTCCGGGGTGTCGTCCGGGAGGACCTCCACCGCCTTTTGGAGCACAATGGGTCCCCCGTCGGGCTCAGCGGTGACGAAGTGGACGGTGGCTCCGGTGACCTTCACCCCGTAGGCTAAGGCCTGCTCGTGGACGTGGAGCCCATAGGCTCCCCTGCCGCAGAAGGAGGGGATGAGGGCGGGGTGGACGTTGAGGATGCGCTCGGGCCACCACCGGACGAAGTTCTCGCTCAGGATGCTGAGGAAGCCCGCCAGCACGATCACATGGATGGAATGCTCCGCCAGGACCTTGTGGATCGCCGCCTCAAAGGCCTCCTGAGAACCCAGCTCCTTTTGGGAGCAGACTACGGCGGGAATACCCGCCTTTTTGGCCCGATCCAGGGCGTAAATGCCGGGCCTGGAGGCGATGACCAGGGCGATCTCCCCGTTGACGATCTCCCCCCGGGCCTGGGCATCGATGAGGGCCTGTAAATTGGTGCCCCCGCCGGAGACAAAAACAGCGATCTTCTTCATCACAGCAGCTCCACGCCGGCGTCGCCGGTCACGACCTCGCCGATGATTTTGGGGGCCAGGGCCGCGTGCAGGAGAGATTCCCTGGCCTTGTCGGCGTCGTTCTTGTCCACCACCAGCACCATGCCGGTGCCCATGTTGAAGGTATTGAACATGTCATGCTCCGGGATATCCCCCAGCCGCTGAATCATGCGGAAGATAGGGTCAATCCACAGGGAGGCCTTGTCAATTTTGGCGCACATCCCCTTGGGCAGGCAGCGGGGGATGTTCTCGTAAAACCCGCCGCCGGTGATGTGGCTGATGCCGTGGACGTCCGCGATCTGGAGGACCTCCAGCACCGGCTTGACGTAGATGGCGGTGGGGGTGAGCAGCTCGGCCCCCAGCTCGCAGTCCAGCTCCTCGCTCCACTCGTCCAGCTTGGCGTGCTCGATGTCCAGCACCTTGCGCACCAGGGAGAAGCCGTTGGAGTGCAGACCGCTGGAGCTGAGAGAGAGGATCACGTCCCCCGTCTTTACCTGCTCGGGCCGGATCATCCTCTCCTTGTCCACCACGCCCACGGCAAAGCCCGCCAGGTCGTAGTCCTCGGGGGCCATGAGGCCGGGGTGTTCGGCGGTCTCCCCGCCGATGAGGGCGCAGCCCGCCTGGACGCAGCCCTCGGCCACGCCGGAGACGATGGAGGCCACCTTCTCCGGCTCGTTCTTGCCGATGGCGATGTAGTCCAGGAAGAACAGGGGCTTTGCGCCGCAGCAGATGATGTCGTTGACGCACATGGCCACACAGTCGATGCCGATGGTGTCGTGCCTGTCCAT
>JAAWAD010000007.1 GCA_022791995.1 Lawsonibacter sp. | reverse complement strand
GTTGCTCTATCTGCAGGACTTCCAGTCCATAGAGCACTTTAAGCATGAATTGATTGCCTATCTGGATTACTACAATAATCGCCGCATCAAGGCAAAGCGAAAGGGCTTGCCGCCTGCTCTTCACAGACAACAAGCCCTTTCGGCTGCTTGAACAATTTTACCGCCTTATTTTTGTCTAACTTTTTGGGGGCACTTCACCAGCCGGTTGGACGCGGCGTTTTTTCAAAATTACAGCAACTCCAGGCTGACAAGGGTGAAGCCGAACAGGTTCTCCGCCGTCTGGAAGACGGCCTGGAACCGGGCCAGCGGGGTGTTGTCCACCCGATAGACCAGCGCGCCGGTGATTTCAATCGTCCCCGTCCCCTCCTGGGAGTGGATCTGGAGCTCCGCCAGCTCGTCGTTGCCGCAGGCGGCCAGATAGCAGTCCTCTCCGGGCAGGCGGGTCAGCCGGTCGGACAGCTCATCGGGCACCGCGCCCAGGGCGGCGGCGTCCAGACCCAGGGCGGCGGCATAGTCGGCCACGGTCTCGGCGGGGAAGAGCAGGTCCTCTCCCCGGTACTCCGCACGGCTGTCCAGCTGTCCATACAGGCTTAGCAGGTTATAGAGCGTCTCCCAGTCCGTCAGGCTGTCCCCGGCGGCAAAGGAATCCAGGTCATAGTGCAGCATGGCCAGCACCCCGGCGTGGAGCACTTGGCTGGCCGAATCGGGAAGGCTGGCCGAGGCGGGCACGCTGCCGGGCCGGAAATCCGCGATATACTCGGGCTGGACGTCCTCCACATGCTCGGCCAGGGCGACATTGCCCAGAGTGAACACCAGCAGGGATGTGATGAGGGCGGCGGTCAGAATTTTTTTCATAACAGGAGGACCTCCTTTCCTTATGTCAACTGTATTTTATCAGGTTTCCCTGTTACCATCCTATCGAAGCCGTTACGAGCCGGTAAAAAAATGGTTACAAAATGGTTGCAATTCCCTGCAAAGTCAGGGGGGCTGTCCCCCTGTTCCAGTCTATGCGCCCGCCCTGCGCCCTATGCCTCCCGCCGGGCGCGGACATTATCCGGCCTGCGCTTGTTTTTTTGGAAAAAAGCTGATATAATATGGTCCCAAACCACCCCAGGGAGGATTTGCCGCTATGGAACAGACCACCCAGATTTCCCCCGCAGACATCGCCCGCCAGCTGGAATTCTGCCAAAAGGCCGCCGCGCTGAGCGCCCGACGGCCCCAGCAGCCCCTGGCCCTTGTGGACACCTACGGCTGCCAGCAGAACGAGGCCGACTCCGAGCGGCTCCGGGGCTTTCTGGCGGCGATGGGCTTCGGCTTCACCCAAAACGAGGAGGAGGCCCAGATTATCGTTCTAAACACCTGCGCCATCCGGGAGCACGCTGAGCAGCGGGTCTTCGGCAACGTGGGGGCCCTGGTCCACGTCAAGCGCCGCCACCCGGACACCCTGATCTGCCTGTGCGGCTGTATGGTCCAGCAGCCCCATGCGGCAGAGAAGCTGCGGACCTCCTTCCGCCATGTGGACCTGGTCTTCGGCCCCCAGGCCCTGTGGCGCTTTCCTGAGATGGTCTATACCCTGCTGACCCAGCAGGGGCGGATCTTCTCGGTGGAGGACGAGGCCGGCTCCATCACCGAGGGCATTCCGGTGGTCCGCCAGGACCGGGGGGAGGCCTGGGTGTCCATTATGTACGGGTGCAACAACTTCTGCTCCTACTGCATTGTCCCCTATGTCCGGGGCCGGGAGCGGTCCCGCCGCCAGCCGGACATCCTGGCCGAGGTCCGGCAGCTGGTCCAGGCGGGGTACCGGGACATCACCCTGCTGGGGCAGAATGTGAACTCCTATGGAAAGGACCTGCCCGAGCCCACCGACTTTTCCGCCCTGCTGGAGGCGGTGAACGCCATCCCCGGGGATTTTCTCATCCGCTTTATGACCTCTCACCCCAAGGACGCCACCCTGCGCCTGTTTCAGACCATGGCCCGCTGCGAAAAAGTGGCCCCCGTCCTCCACCTGCCCTTCCAGGCGGGGAACGACCGGATCCTGAAGGCCATGAACCGGCGGCACACCCGGGCCCAGTATCTGGAGAAAATCCAGGCCCTCCGGGATCTGATTCCCGATATCGTCCTCACCTCCGACGTCATTGTGGGTTTTCCCGGGGAAACCACCCGGGAGTTTGAGGACACCCTGGCGGTGCTGGAGGCCGTGCGCTTCGACGCCCTGTTCACCTTCCTCTACTCCCCCCGGGAGGGTACCCCCGCCGCCCGGATGGACGACCCCATGCCCCGGGAGGAAAAGCTTCAGAATTTCAACCGCCTCACCGCCCTCCAGGACCGGATTTCGGAGGAGAAGCACGCCGCCTATGTGGGCAAGACCCTCCGCTGCCTGGTGGACGGCGCCTCTGGCGACCTGCGCTGGCCCCTCGACGACCCGCACTACCACGAGCTCACCGCCCGCACCCCGGGCAACCGCCTGGTTCGGACCACGGGGCCCGAGACCGCCGTGGGCCAGTTCCGGGACATCCACATCACCGGAGCGAACAAATGGTCCCTCTTCGGAACCCTTGTCTAAAGCCGGCCCAGCTCCAGGCCAATGGAGAGGCCCGCCAGGAAATAGGCCTGATTCTGGCTGATGGAGACGGTTTCCAGCTCTATGTTCAGCCGTTTGACGCTCTGCTCCGCCTCCGGCCCCAGGGACTTCAGGTACTCCAGCAGCTTTTCCGCCTCCTGCCGGGCAAGCTGGTCCTCGGGGTAGGTCTCCAGTTCATACCGCTTGACTCGGTGCTCCGACGCATAGAGCATCAGCGCATTCATAAGCTTTTCCATTAAAGTCTCCTCCATCCTTGCACGCTTGTGCAGTTTCTGCGGCATATTATATTCACACAAACGCGCAAAGCCAAGAGGGGCAGCGCAATTTTGTCTGTTTTTACCAAACAGTTTCTCTTTCGAATGGCACCCCGTCCCCCCGCAAACAGCAACGAAAGAAAGAAGGGACCTCCATGGCTGATCTGACCCCGATGATGAAGCAATACATGGACATCAAAGCGCAGAACCCGGACTGCATTCTGTTCTTCCGGCTGGGTGATTTCTATGAGATGTTCCACGACGACGCCAAGCTGGTCTCCAAGGAGCTGGATCTGACCCTGACCACCCGGGACCGGAACAAGCCGGCGGAGGAGCGGGTGCCCATGTGCGGGGTACCCTACCACTCCTGCGACGGGTACATCGCCCGGCTGATGGCCAAGGGGTATAAGGTGGCCATCTGCGAGCAGACGGAAGACCCGGCCACGGCAAAGGGTCTGGTGGACCGGGAGATCATCCGGGTGGTGACGCCAGGGACGGTGATTGCCTCCTCCATGCTGGAGGAGGGGAAGAACAACTACATCTGCGCCGTCTGCGCCGGGGAGGCGGGCTTCGGCCTGTGCCTGTGCGACATCTCTACGGGCGAGGTCCACGCCACCGCCTTCTCCGCCGGGCCGGAGGGCCTGGAGCACCTGAAAAACGAGCTGGGCCGGTTCCACCCCGCTGAGGCGGTGCTGTCAGAGGAGGCTTTTCACACCGAGGGGCTGACGGACTTTCTGCGGGAGCGGCTGGACTGTCTGTGCGAGAACGGGGGAGAGGCCCGGTTCCGTCTGAGCGCCGCGCTGCCCCTGGTCAAACGGCAGTTTAAAACCGGTCTGGAGACCCTGCCCCCCGGGGAGGAGAGGGCCGTCCAGGCGGCGGGGGGCCTGCTGGCCTATCTGTACGAGACCCAGAAAACCGATTTGAGCCACATCGCCGCCCTGTCCTACTACACGGCCGGGCAGTTTATGGAGCTGGACCTCACCGCCCGGCAGACCCTGGAACTCACCGCCACCCTCCGCGCCAAGGACAAGCGGGGCTCGCTGCTGTGGGTGCTGGACCGGACGCGGACCGCCATGGGCAGCCGGCTGATGCGCAGCTGGATGGAGCGGCCCCTCCTGTCCCCGGTACAGATTGGAAAGCGGCAGCAGGCCGTGGCCAGTCTGGTGGAAAACGCCATTGTCCGGGAGGAGCTGTCCCTTGCCCTGCGGGAGGTCACCGATCTGGAGCGGCTGATTGGCCGGGTGGTGTACGGCTCCGCCGGGGGCCGGGATCTGGCCGCCCTGTCCGCCGGCCTGGGCAAGCTGCCCCGTATCCGGGCGCTGCTGGAGTCCAGCCCCTCCGCCCTGCTCCAGTCCCTGGCGGGAGAGCTGGACGACCTGCCCACCCTCCGGGACCTGCTGAACCGGGCCCTGGTGGAGGAGCCCCCCTTCTCCGTGCGGGAGGGCGGCTTCATCCGTCCCGGCTACCACACCGAGGTGGATCGGCTCCGGGACCTGCTGGAAAATTCCGCCGGGGCCCTGGCCCGGCTGGAGTCCCGCACCAAGGAGGAGACCGGCCTGAAAAACATGCGGGTCAAGTCCAACAAAATCTTCGGCTATTACATCGAGGTTCCTCGCGCCCAGAGCGAGCTGGTCCCCGACAGCTGGACCCGGAAGCAGACCACGGTGAACACCGAGCGGTACATCTCCCAGGAGCTGAAGGAGCTGGAGCACGAGATTCTCTCCGCCCAGGAGCGGGTCACTGCCCTGGAGTATCAGCTGTTCACCGAGCTGAAGGAGCAGGTCTGCGCCCAGGTGGCCCGGATTCAGCGCACCGCCGCCGCCGCGGCCCAGGTGGACGTGCTCACCTCCTTCGCCGCTGTGGCGGCCGCGGGGGACTACTGTATGCCCCAGGTGGACAGCTCCGGGACCATCACCATTGTGGAGGGCCGGCACCCGGTGGTGGAGCGGGTGCTGAAAAACAGCCTCTTCGTCCCCAACGACACCCATATGGACATGGACGGAGACCTGTGCGCCATCATCACCGGCCCCAATATGGCCGGCAAGTCCACCTATATGCGGCAGGTGGCCCTTATCGTCCTCATGGCCCAGATGGGCTCCTTTGTCCCCGCCCGGTCGGCCCGCATCGGGGTGGTGGACCGGATCTTCACCCGCATCGGGGCCAGCGACGACCTGTCCGCCGGCCAGTCCACCTTTATGGTGGAGATGGCCGAGGTAGCCGCCCTGCTGAAAAACGCCACGAAAAACTCCCTGCTTATCCTGGACGAGATCGGCCGGGGCACCTCCACCTATGACGGCATGGCCATCGCCCGGGCGGTGCTGGAGCACTGCTCCGACCCCAAGCGCCTGGGGTGCAAGACCCTGTTTGCCACACACTACCACGAGCTCACCGCCCTGGAGGGGCGCCTGCCCGGGGTGAAAAATTACAACATCGCCGCCAAAAAGAAGGGCTCCGACGTGATCTTCCTGCGAAAGATCGTCCGGGGCGGGGCCGACCAGAGCTACGGCGTGGAGGTGGCCAAGCTGGCCGGCGTCCCCGACCGGGTGGTGAAGCGGGCCCGGGAGATTCTGGCGGAGCTGGAGGCGGGCGCCGCCCCCGGGGGCGCTCCGCCCCCCGCGGAGGAGCAGGTCTCCCTGGGGGACCTCGGCGGCCAGACCGCCCTGAAAAAGCTGCGCATGACCGACGTAAACCTCCTCTCTCCCCTGGAAGCCCTGAACCTGCTGGCCGAGCTGAAGCAGGATCTGAACGCCTAGGGGCGGTCAGTCCCCAAGGGCCTCCAGCATCAGCTGCGCCCCCAGACGAAAGCCCGCTTGGTAATACCAGAAGTTCTGCCGGTCGCTCCGCTCCGCCTCCAGCGTGAGCAGGTAATCTACAAACTCTACACTCAGCGCGTCCCTTACCTTATTCCATTCGGCACAGAGCGTTTCGTCCAGTTCCCGTTGTTTTTTGTCCCGCTTCGGGGTAATATTATAGTCGTCATCAAATAATGCGCGCAAGATATCGTTCATGCTGCACCTCCATGTGGGGTACTCTAAAAAGGTACCTCCCGGAATTATTATAATCCCTTTTCAGATGACTTGTCAAGGGGGTCCCTATGTTTTCAAAAGAACTTTTTGGCCAGCGTATCCTACAGCTGCGCAAACAGCACGGTGAAACGCAAAAGGATCTGGGAGAGCTGCTGGATGTGGGAAAGGGGCACATCAGCGAGATCGAGCGCGGCAACCGCACAACCTCCGCAGAACGCATCGCGCTGATCTGTAAGCATTACAGCGTCTCCGCCGACTACCTCCTTGGCCTGACCGACGACCCGGCCCCCAGATAGACAGTCCTGGCCCCTGGCTTCCCGTCTGCGCGCAGGGGCTTGCATTTTCTTCCGCCCCTGTACTATAATGGAGGACCAAGGAGGGATTGCCATGGACCGCGCCATTGTTCTGCGTCCTCAGTTTCCCCCGGGGCGGCGGATCATCGCCGTCAGCGACATCCACGGCCACCTGGACTTTTTCCGGCGGCTGATGGTGGGGCTTTCCCTGGTCCCGGAGGATATTCTGGTGCTGGCGGGGGACATTTTAGAGAAGGGGCCGGACAGTCTGGCCCTGCTGCGCCACATCATGGCGCTGTCCCGGACCCACACGGTCTACCCCCTGTGCGGCAACTGCGACGGGCTGGTCCTCCGCTTTTTCGAGAGCGACGCGCTGGACGAGCGGTTCTACCGCTTCTATCTGCCCCGGCACCCGGAGTCCACCCTGCGCCAGCTGGCCCGGGAGGGGGGCTTTGACCAGACGGAGGATCTGCCCCGGCTGCGCCGTGACCTGCGGGCGGCCTTCCCGGAGATCCGGGCCTGGCTGGGGACCCTGCCCACCATTTTGGAGACCGAGCACCTGGTCTTTGTCCACGGGGGCGTGCCCGCCCTGACCGGGATGGAGGAACTGGAGCGGTGGGGCTGCATGAAAAACGACGACTTTCTGGGGCAGGGCCACGCCTTTTCCAAGTGGGTGATTGTGGGCCACTGGCCGGTGACGCTCTACCACCCCCACATCCCCTCGGCGGCCCCCATCCTGCTGCGGGAGCGTCGGATTCTCTCCATCGACGGGGGCTGCGTGCTGAAGCTGGACGGCCAGCTCAACGCCCTGGTCCTGCCCGGGGAGGGCTCGGAGGACTTCGCCTGGGCCGCCTGGGACGGCCTGCCCGCGGTCCACGCCCTGGACGCGCAGGAGCCCTCCGCCGACCCGCTGAATATCCGCTGGGGCCGCAGCCGCCTGGAGCTGCTGGTGCGGGGGGAGGAGACCTCCCTGTGCCGCCATCTGGAGACCGGGCGGGTTCTGCCCATTCTGAACAGCTACCTGCGCCAGGGGGAGCAGGGTCTGTGGTGCGAGGACTCCACCGACTATGCCCTGCCCGTCCAGCCGGGGGACCGGATGGCCCTTGTGGCCCGGACCCGGGCCGGCGACCTGTGCAAAAAGGACGGACGAACCGGCTGGTACTTTGGCCGGCTGACCCCGGCCGCCCCGCCGGCGGTGTTTTCCGGCCCCTTCTCCCTGGGGTACGCCCGGTAAGACGGCCCTGGACATCTTAATTATATAACAAGTCAAGCGAGGATCGATTGCTATGCTGAACTTCCAACCCCTCCAGCTGGAGGACCTGCCCAAGCTGCGCGCCTTCTTCTCCTACAGCGGCAGCCGCATCTGCGACACCACCCCCGGCACCATCTTTATCTGGCGGGACATGTACCAGACCGCCTGGGCCGTCTACGACGGCTCCCTCTACTTCAAGGTGGTCTACCCCGGCCTGGGCGAGACCTTCACCCTCCCCCTGGGAGGCGGCCGGCCAGAGCACTTCCGGGAGATCGCCGGCTACTGCTGCCGCCGGAATATGCCCATCTCCTTTTACCCCGTCCCCAAGGACGAGCTGGAGCGCCTTCAGCAGTTCTTCCCCAACAGCGCCGCCATCGCCGAGCGGGACAGCTTTGACTATCTGTACCGGGCGGAGGACCTGAAGTATTTCCGGGGGAAAAAGCTCAGCGGCCAGCGCAACCATGTGAACAAATTTTTGAAGACCTACGGGAACTGGACCTTCCGGCCCATCACCCCGGAGGATATCCCCGCCGTGAAGGCCTTCCTGGACCAGTACGCCCAGCGGTGGGGCAAATCCGCCGCCTCCTTTTCCGAGGACATCGCCAAAACCCACGAGGTGCTGGACAATCACGCCACCTATGACCTTCTGGGGGGGATGCTCCTGGTGGAGGACCAGCTGGTGGGCTTCTCCCTGGGAGAGGTGGTGGGAGACACCCTGTTCACCCACATCGAAAAGGCCGACCGGGATTATGAGGGCTGCTACCAGATGCTTGTGGCCCAGTTCGCCCAGCAGTTTGCCCGGGAGGGCGTGGCCTTCATCAACCGGGAGGACGACACCGGCGATGCTGGCCTGCGCACAAGCAAGCTGTCCTACCACCCCGTGGCCCTGCTGGAGAAGTATACCGTCACCGTGGAGGAGCCCTGCGGCTATGCCTGTCCCCTGTAAGGGGGAGCAGGCCCTCTCGGAGGGAGCCCGGGTTTCCAAATCGAAGAAAATCGGGCAAAAACGCTTGACACAGGGCGGGGGACGTGATACAATGCGGAATACAAGGAAGCAGGTACGGTCCCCCGTCCTCACCCCAGGCCAACGCCAAAGGGTCAACATGGAACACGCCGCCGGATTACCGGCGCTGTTTTGCTGTGGATGCGGGGCCATATCGGCCGACCGTATCTTTTATTTTGTCTGGAGGTGCTTCCCATCGCTAACACAGGTCATCAAACCAACCACGAGATCCGGGACAGAGAGGTCCGCCTGATTTCAGAGTCCGGCGAACAGCTGGGCATCATGTCCTCTCAGGAGGCATTGCGCCTTGCGGAAGAGCGGAACCTGGACCTGGTCAAGATCTCCCCCACCGCCGTACCCCCGGTGTGCAAGCTGATGGATTACGGCAAATATCGGTTCGAGCAGACCAAGCGCGAGAAGGAAGCCCGCAAGAACCAGCGCGTGGTGGAGATCAAGGAGATCCGAATGTCCCCGGGTATCGACATCAACGACTTCAACGTGAAGCTGCGCAACGCCCAGAAGTTCCTCTCAGAGGGCAACCGCTGCAAAATCACCGTCCGGTTCCGGGGCAGAGAAATGGCTCACACCAACATCGGCCAGGAGCTGCTGCTGAAATTTGCCCAGGAATGCGCCGAGCTGGCCGTTCTGGACAAGACCCCCAAGCTGGAGGGACGGCATATGTCCATCTTCCTGTCCCCCAAGCCCGCCAAGGACGCGAAAAAGTAAGTAAAGGAGTTCTTTCGTCATGCCAAAGATCAAAATCAAGACGCACAGCGGCGCCAAAAAGCGCTTTTCCCTCACCAAATCCGGCAAGGTCAAGCGCGCCATGACCAAGAAGCGCCATCTGCTCAACGGCCACGGCAAGACCACCAAGCTGAAGCGGGCTCTGCGCGGCACCACCTATGCCGACAAGACCAACGAGGCCGCCATCAAGCGTATGATCCTGTATAAGTAAAGAAGAGGGAGGGACCGAAACATGGCAAGAGTGAAAGGCGCGATGATGACGCGCAAGAGAAGAAATAAGATCCTGAAAATGGCCAAAGGCTATTGGGGTTCTAAGTCCAAGCACTTTAAGATGGCCAATCAGGCCGTTATGAAGTCCGGCGTATATGCCTACACCGGCCGCAAGCTGAAAAAGCGTGATTTCCGTCAGCTGTGGATCACCCGTATCAATGCCGGCTGCAAGATCAACGGCATGAACTACTCCACCTTTATGAACGGGCTGAAGAAGGCCGGCATCGTCATCAACCGCAAGATGCTGGCTGAGCTGGCTGTCAACGACAAGGCCGCTTTCACCCAGCTCACCGATACCGCCAAGAAGGCCCTGGCCTGATCCGGTTTTTCAGAGCGTCCCAACCGGGGCGCTCTTTTCATGTCTTGCAGCGGGCGGCCCCCTGTGCTATAATGGAAGCATCTTTTTTGAGAGCCTGTTTAACATCTCTGAGGAGGCGAAAGCTATGGATCAGCCAGAACTGTATCGCCGCATTGATCTGCCGGCTGCGGCAGTGGAAAAGCTGGAGGCCGTGGCGGAACAGCTGGACCTGACTCCTCTGGAACCTTGCCTGACGGGACTCCAGGACCGCAGCGCCGCCCCCGGGGCCTACCGGCGGCTGAAAGCTCTCCTCCAGGAGGACAAGGACCACTTCCAGCTGCTGTACTGCTATCTGGAGTGTGCCTGCCGGGCCTTTCACGCCTATCGGGAAAAGCATATTCCGTCAGATATCTATCTTGACACCATGAGGTGCTTCCCACGGTTTCTCCAGGAGTGCGAAAAGGCCACCGGGCGGCTGGCTTTTGACCGGGGCTGGTGGACCTTCCGGCAGACCAGTCTGAGCATCTTCCGGCTTGGGGCCCTGGAGTATGAGTTTTGTGCTCACGAGGGGAAAAACGCCCTCTCCATCCACATTCCCTCTGACGCCGACCTGTCCCCGGCGGCGGTAGACCGCTCCCTGGAACAGGCACAGGCCTTTTTTTCCCGCTATTTCCCGGAGTACCGGGCCAAGGCATACGTTTGTAACTCCTGGCTGCTCTCCCCCCGGCTCCGGCCCTTCCTGTCCCCCTCCTCCCGCATCCAATCCTTCCAGAATCGCTTTCGCGTCCTGCGGGAAAATCCGGAGGACACGGAGTTTATCCAGTGGCTTTTTCAGCTCCCGGAGGACACCCCCTTCCACCTTCTGCCCCAAGACACCTCCCTGCAGCGCCAGGTCCGGGACCTGCTTTTGAAGGGCGGCGCAGTCGGGGCCGTCTACGCAGTTCTGACGAGATAAAAACCGGCCTGGAGCATGTGCTCCAGGCCGGCTGCTTGTTCAAGTCTGCCGCTTTTAGAACCTGTATTCATAGGCTGGAGATGCTGGATGGGCGAGAGATTTTGCCGCCCAAGCCGCGTTCACCCCCTGTAAATACTGCTTCTTAGTTCATGGGGACCGCCTGGACCCCGGCGGGCAGGGTGGTCACAGGCGCCTTGCCGGTGGGGACGCAGTCCAGGTCCATAGCCAGCTTCACAGACATCTCGCCGTCCTCCACGGACATGTCCATCTTCACCGTTACCTTGTCGGGGGCGGCATGCTCGGTCATGCTCATGGCAACCTTTTCGCCATCCTCATCCACGGCACAGGTCATCTCAATGTCGGCGGCCACAATGTCGTCCCCCTTCTTGGTGAGGGTGACGGTCATGTCTACCAGGTCCTCCAGCTTCATCTGGGCCACGTAGGCGTTGCCCTTCTGGGTGAAAGCCTGGTCGCTGAGCATCCGGGTGTAGATTTCCACCACCCGGGCCACGCCGTCGTAGCTGTACTGACTGTCCGTGAGGGGCATGGACTGGATAACGGCGGCCAGGACCTCCCGGATTCCGGCCTCCTGCAGCCGGGTCAGCTGGGTCATGTTCATACCGCCCAGCAGCTGCGCGGTGTAGGCGTTCAGGTCCATGGAGTACCAGACGTCGCCCGATCCGCCGGTGAGCACGCCGGGCAGGGACAGATAGGCGGTGCCGGCGTCCAGGTCCATACGCACCTCGCCCTTCATATCGGACAGAGCGGACAGCATCCCCTAAGTCGCGGGGGAGGCGGCAGAATCTCCCAGCAGGCTGGAGAGGTCGGACAGCTTCAGGCTCCAGTTCAGCTGGGCCTTGGTGTCGCTGGTAACGCCGTCAATGCTGCCCTTGGCGGTGACAGGTTTGGCCAGCATCGCGCCGCTCTTGTCGGCAATTTCCATATCCAGCGCTCCGGTCACCGCCATATTCTGCTCCTTCTGCTGCTTGGCGCAGTAGGCGGCGAAGTTGTCCATCAGCTCGAAGGTGGCGTCGCCCAGCAGGGCGTCCACGTCCACAATGACGACGGTCTTGGCCCCCTGGTCCCAGCCCACGCCGCAGCCCAAAGCGTCGGCCACAAAGGCGATGGGCACGTAGGTGCGGTTATTTTTGGCATAGGGGATCACGTCCATTTGGATGGTGCGGGTCTGGCCGTCTTTCCCCAGAACAGAGGCCGTGTTCTCCCCCAGCACCATGGTCAGGGTGTCGCCGCCGCGCTGGATGGTGATGGTCTTGGTGGCCGGGGCATAGTTTACCTCAGCGCCCAGAGCCTCTGTCACCGCGTAGAGGGGCACAAAGGTGCGGCCATCGACGGCCTCCGGTACGGCGTCTGAAAAGGCCAGGGCCTCACCGTTCATCTGGACGGAGATAGCCGGGGCGGCTGTGGTGACCGGCTCTGCCGCCAGGGCGGTTCCGGTCAGCGCCGCGATGGTAAGCACGGTCAGCGCCGCCGCGCCCAGGCGTTTCCAAATTTTCATGTTCAAAAACCTCCTTCGTTTTTTGCTTTGGGCCGTGCCCAAAAGGTAACCTTATTATAGCACGATGCCTCCGGCGGTTCAACTGTATTTTGGGCATAAAAACGTCCCTCCTCAGCCGGGAGGGACGCCGATCACTTTTTCTTTTTCTTTTTATCGAAAAACCCCTTCAATCCCCCCTCGGGGACCTTCTCCCCCATGGCAGCGCCGAAGGCGTTCAGGGCCTCCTTCTGCTCGGCGTTGAGGTTGGTGGGCCCCTGCACCCGGACGGTGACGTACTGGTCGCCCCGGCGGCTGCTGCGCAGCTCCGGGATGCCCTTGCCCCGCAGGCGGAAGGTGGTACCCGTCTGGGTGCCGGCGGGGAGACTGTACTTCACCTTGCCGTCGATGGTGGGGATCTCCAGCTCGGCCCCCATGGCCGCCTGATAGAAACTCACCGGGCACTCGTAGAGCACCGTGGTGCCCTCCCGCTGAAACTGCGGGTGGGGCTTGATCTGGATCCGCACCAGCAGGTCTCCGGCCGGGCCGCCGTTGACTCCAGCGTTGCCCTGGCCCCGCATGGAGACAGCCTGGCCGTCGTCGATGCCCGCCGGGATGGTGACGGAAATGCGCTGCTTTTTCCGCACACTGCCCGCCCCGCCGCACTTCTTACAGGGGGTGTGGATAATCTTGCCCGTCCCCCGGCACTTTGAGCAGGTGGTGGTGGTGGAGAAAGCGAAACCGCCCGCTCCCCGCTGGATGCGCACCTGGCCGGTGCCCCGGCAGTCGGGGCAGGTCTCGGCGGTGGTGCCCGCCGCGCAGCCCGAGCCCTTGCACTCCTCACAGGTCTCAGTCCGTTGAAGCTCGATCTCCTTGGTGCAGCCGAAAGCCGCCTCCTCAAAGGAGAGCGCCAGGTTGACCCGCAGGCTTTCCCCTTTCTGGGGGCCGTTCCGCCGGCCTCCGCCGCCGAAGCCGCCCCCAAAGCCCCCGCCGAAGAAGGAGCCGAAGATGTCGCCCAGGTCGATATCCCCCATGTCGAAGCCCATGCCGCCCCC
>JAAWAD010000099.1 GCA_022791995.1 Lawsonibacter sp. | reverse complement strand
GGTGTAGGGCTGCATGGTCTTGGGGTCCTTCTTGGGCTTGCCGGTCTCGGGGTCGATGACGGGCTTGCCGTCCTCGCCCTTCAGGGGGCGGCCGCTGGCGGGGTTGATGACGAACTCCAGGGTCTCCGGGTCAAACTGACGGCTGGCCCGCTTGCCGGCGGCATAGGCCAGGGAAATGCGGGCGTAGCCGCAGATGTCGTTGTCAAAGCCCAGGTCCTCCGCGGCCTGACACATGATCTCGCCGTCCCGGTTGGCGGCGATGCCGGCGGCCTGGTTCTCCGGGTACATCACGTCCAGATCAAAGGCGGCGGCCAGCTCGCAGGGAAACTTGGAGCTGGACCAGCCCACCAGCCGGCCCTCGGCCTTGGCCTTGCGGGCATCGGCGTATACATCCTCGACGACCTTGCGCAGGGCAAGAACGCCGGGGCTGACTTGCTTTGCCATAGAAAATTCCTCCTAACCGATTTTGATTGGCTTCCTCTTTTAATTGGTTTCCTCGCTCCCGTCTTGCAGTCCGGCAGAATGCCTGCGTATCTCCTCATTCATTTTCCGAACCTCTTCCATGGAAGAGCATTTGTCTGTGGCCGTGGTAATCAGCCAGGCAATAAATTGCATCTGCTTATCCGTCATGTGAATTACCTCCACTATTTCTGCTCCTTCTGGTACTTCTGATACGCGAAGAGGGCGGCGCCCAGGGCGCCGTTGTACTGGGTGAGGGGCGAGGTGTGGATGGTATGGCCCAGCTCCTTCTCCAGGGCCTGGACCACGCCGGTATTCTGGGCCACGCCGCCGGTCATGACCACCATGTCCTTTACCCCCACCCGGTGGGCCAGCCCGGCCACCCGGGAGGCCACGGAGTGGTGAATGCCGTTGATGATGTCCCGTTTGTCGGTGTCCATGGCCAGCTGGCTGATGACCTCGCTCTCGGCGAAGACGGTGCAGGTGGAGCTGATGCCCACATACTTGGTGGACTGGGCCCCCAGCTCGCCCAGCTCCTCCACCTTGACCTCCAGCACCCGGGCCATCACGTCCAGGAAGCGGCCGGTGCCGGCGGCGCACTTGTCGTTCATGACGAAGTTGGTCATCACGCCGTTTTCAATCTGGAGGACCTTCACGTCCTGGCCCCCGATGTCCACCACGGTGTGGACCTCCGGGAAGAGGAAGGCGGCCCCCCTGGCGTGGCAGCTCAGCTCGCTCATCTGGTGGTCGGCCAGCTCCAGCATGGAGTTGCGGCCATAGCCGGTGGCCAGGACATAGTCCATCTCCTCCCGGGTTTTGCCGGCCTGCTCCAGCACCTGAGCCACCGCCCGCTGGGGGCCGCTGGTGCCCGCCCCCACCGCGATCAGGGACTTGGCGATTATGTCTTTCCCGTCGGAGAGCATCACGCACTTGGAGGCGGTGGAGCCGATGTCGATGCCCAGGGTGTAGATACTCATAGCGGTTGATTCTCCTTGCAATTCTTATCAGCCTGTGTGTCGGGGCGGCCTGCGGCCGCCCGACACACAGACGTTTCCGGGATACGCGGGCGGCCACAGGCCGCCCCTACAGGCTATCCCTCAAGCGGTCAAATTATTTGTGCCCGTCGTCGTAATCCTTGATGGTTCTGGGCAGCAGCATCTGGTGGAAGGGGCAGATGGAGGCGGGGGACTGGTAGCAGGAATCGGCGAAGGCCACGATGTAGTTGCGCATCATGGGCAGATCCACCACTTCGTCCACCAGGCCGGCCTGGGCGCAGAACAGGGGCTTGGACTTCACATCGTAGTCGTCGATGAGGGCGTTCATCTTGTCGATGGTGGGCTGGAGATCCTTGCCCGCCTTCTGGTCCTTGGCCAGACGGCCGGTGTACATGGCGTTGGCGGCGGTTTTGCCGTTCATCACGTTGATCTCGGTGGCGGCGGTGCCCAGGGAGAAGGCGTTGTTGTCGTTGCCCTGGGGTCCGCCCAGCACGTAGTGGGCGGCGGCGGTGCCCCGGCG
>JAAWAD010000055.1 GCA_022791995.1 Lawsonibacter sp. | reverse complement strand
GGCCGGGCAAAGGCGGTGCCCAGCAGATAGTCCTCGTACTTGGCCCCCATCATCATGGAGGGGACAATAACCTCGTCCACCATCTCGTCCACCAGATCCTCAATATACAGCTTGGAGGCGCCGGTTTTGATGGCCTTCTCCTCCAGGCCGTCCAGCTCACTGCCCTGGCCCACGTCGGCAGAGACGGCGATGACCTCAGGGTTCCCGTAATTTTCCTTCAGCCAGGGGATGATGATGGATGTATCCAGGCCACCGGAGTAGGCCAAAACCACTTTTTTAATCTGAGACATAGCTGCATTCCTCCAAAAGATACAAATTCACGGGCCAATCGGCCCTTTCCAGCTTTTGTGCAGACAGTCTACCACGTTTCTCCCGGAAATGCAAGCCTTGATTTTGCATGGTTATTCATATTTATTCCAATTTTATCCGTTAGTTTTCACCAAAAATGAATAATATTCAAATAGAGCCAAGGAAATATGCAGAAAAAGCGGGGCCGGAGCGTTTTTTCGCTCCGGCCCCGGTCAGGTCAGACCAGACGGTTGATTTGGCAGAGGATTACGGCTACCTCCGCCCGGGTAATGCTGCTTCCGCCGTTGAAGCTTCCCCGTTCATCACCGCTTACAATACCCGCCCGGTACCACTTGTACACGGTGTCATTGCTGGCGGGAACGTCAGGGATGGTATCCACCGTCTTGACCGGCTCCATCCGGCTGGCGGGGATGGCCTTGTCCAGAATGAACACCATGTCATACCGCGTGGCGGTTTTGGTGAGGCTGGCCTGGGGGTCGGCAAAGCTGCTCACCAGTCCCTTGTCCAGGCAGTACTGGTAGTAGGGCATATACCAGGGGTCTGAGCCGTTGTTGGGCAGGGTCTCGGGGGGCTCGCTGGCCTGGTTGTGGATCTGATAGGCCAGCACCATAGCCTGGGCCACAGTCAGATTGTCGCCGGGGCCAAATTTGCTGCCATCCATGCCGGTCATCAGCTTGGCCGTTGTCACCTTGTCCACATAGGGCTTGAACCAATCGCTTTCCTTCACATCGGAGAAGCTGGAGGGCGCTGCGGGTTCTGTGGGCTCAGCGGGAGTTGTAGGCTTGGCAGGGGTTGTAGGCTCTGTGGGCTGGGTGGGGGTTGTGGGTGTTGTGGGGAGGATGGGGGTAGAGGGCTCCGTACTGTCACTCGGCTTGCCGGCAAAAAAGTCCACCGAATAGGAGAAATCTGCCGCCGCGCCTGTGGTATCCTTCAGTCCCTGGATGGAAACTGTGTAGAGCCCCTCGTACTTGTCCACCCCGTCAGGGCGGAAGATGATGCAGTTGCGCACCCCGTAGCCTTCTGTGTTCAGGAAGAAGTCGCCATCGCTGCTCCCGGTGCTGAACTGCCAGACCTTTCCGTCGCTCTGCCGGGTGAGGGTGACAGAGGCGTTGGCGAAGGTGGACATGGCGTAGTATTTGGGGTTGATGGTGACACTCCAGGCGCTGCTTTTGCTGAAGGCGGCCAGGTCGTTGGGGAAGTTCCCCGAGGCAGGCCAGGCAACGTAGTGATAATCCACCGGGGAACTGTCGCCTCCGACCACCTTAACGGTCAGGAAATTGCCATAGCGGGGGGAATCGGCAAAGCCGAAGCCCACTTGGGTCATGCCGGGGTTCAGCTGCCAGCGCCGGTGGCCCAGGGCGGAGAGGTTGGCGTCGTCGCTGTCCTCAAACAGCTCGTCAATGCCGGTAATCTGATACATGCCACGGTACAGATTGCTGGTACCGGCGGCAGTGCTGGCCTTCTGGAAGAAGGCGTTGTCCATGTCAGAGGGCTGGGTGGGGGTATGGCTCAGCCGGCCAGCGGCGGCCAAAAGGACGGAGCAATGCTGGGCCTCATCGCACCAGGCAGCGTCCAGCTTCACGTCGGGCAGGCCGGCCAGGCGGCGCAGGGCGTTGAGCCGGGCCAGGAAGTCGTTCTGAGCTCTCTGGCTCATTTTTCCGGCGGCGTAGGGAGCGGAGAGGGAGGGAGCTGTCTCATACATCTCGTCCGTCTGTGTGTGGTAGGTAGCAGCCAGCAGCTCCTTAATCTCCTCCTTGGATAACTTGGGCAGAGCGGCAGAGCCGCTGTTCCGGCCCTGAATCGTCTGCTCATTGACGGACTGGGGCTGGCTGGAGAGGCTGGCGGTGTCCAGGTTTGCCGCTGCTGCGGGAACCAGACCCAGGCAGAGGGCCAGCGCAAGACAGAGCGGCAGCAATTTTCTTCGCATAGGTTCTTCTCCTTTTCAATGTTCCAATTCGCGTTCGAGTTTCCAAACCAGTATATCGCAGCCAGAAAAAATTTGCAAGGGGGCGGAAAAAGGGGGCGGCACAGAGGCCGCCCCCTACACATTGGGATAGCGTGTGTTTACGCCTGCTGGGGTGCCTCGCCGCCAAAAGCCTCGATGGCCTGGGCGGTCTCGGCCCGCTTCTCCTCCAAGGCCTCCTTGAGGATCATGTCCTTCACCTTCATCAGGCGGATGGTGTTGGCCCGCTCGTTTTCGTCCAGCTTCATGTTGATATACTTGATGTTGGCCTGCATCTCTGGAATTTTCACATACTCCAGGGCGTTGACCCGGCGGCGGGTCTTCTCAATCTCCTCCGCCAGCAGCTGGGAGGTCTTCTCCACCTCGGCCAGCCGGAGCATATCCCGAAAGACCTGGGACATGGCGTCCACCGCATCGTCCAGCTCGCCGCTGGTCTGGGCAAAGCCATAGGGGTAGACCTCTCCCGGGTCCTGGCTGGTGGTGCGGAAGTGATACTGGGGGACGTCCACCGACATGATGTTCTGGAAGGTCATATCCAGCTCCACGCTCTGCTTGGGGTATAGCAGGGACTGCTCCAGCATTTCCGGGGACATAAGGGCGGCGGCCACGGTAAAAGCCCCGTGTGCCCGCATCAGCCCCTCCTCCACCCGGCGGCGGAGCTCCCGGTTCTCCCGGACCACGTCCATGAACTGCTTCATCAGTTCGTCCCGTTTATCCTTCAGCAGCTTGTGTCCGCGAATGGAGGTGCGCAGACGGGTTTTCAGCCGGTTCAGCTCCTGTCGGGTGGGGTTAATGGTTGTGGAAGGCATTCAAATCCCCCCTTAATCCTTCTTGGGCAAATACTTCTCGATAAATTCGGGCTTAATCCGTTTCAGCTCGCCTTTGGGCAGGATGGACAGCAGATCCCAGCCCAGATCCAGGGTCTCCTGAATGGAGCGGTTCTCCTCCGCGCCCTGGGCCACATAGCGCTTCTCAAACTCGTCGGCAAACTTGGCATAGAGCAGGTCCGTGGGGGACAGTGCTGCCTCGCCCAGGATGGACATAAGCTCCTTATTCTCCTTGCCGGTGGAGTAGGCGGCGAAGAGCTGGTTCATGGTGTTGGCGTGGTCCTCCCGGGTCTTGCCGGGGCCGACACCCTTGTCCTTCAAACGGGACAGGGAAGGCGATACGTCAATGGGCGGGATAATGCCCTTGCGGTACAGCTCCCGGGAGAGGATGATCTGGCCCTCGGTGATATAACCGGTCAGGTCGGGGATGGGGTGGGTTTTGTCGTCCTCGGGCATGGTCAGGATGGGGATCATTGTGATGGAGCCCTCCTTCCCCAGCTGACGGCCGGCCCGCTCGTACATGGTAGCCAGGTCGGTGTACAGATAGCCGGGGTAGCCACGGCGGCCGGGGACCTCCTTCTTGGCGGCGGACACCTCCCGCAGGGCCTCAGCGTAGTTGGTGATGTCCGTGAGGATGACCAACACGTGCATTCCCTTCTCAAAGGCCAGATACTCCGCGGCAGTCAGGGCCATACGGGGGGTAGCGATACGTTCCACGGCGGGGTCGTTGGCCAAGTTGGTAAACAGCACAGTGCGGTCAATGGCGCCGGTGCGGCGGAACTCCTCCACAAAGAAGTTGGACTCCTCAAAGGTAATACCGATGGCGGCGAAGACCACGGCGAAGTTGGATGCGCCATCCAGCACCTTGGCCTGACGGGCGATCTGAGCCGCCAGATTGGCGTGGGGCAGGCCAGAGCCGGAGAAGATTGGCAGCTTCTGGCCGCGGACCAGGGTGTTCAGGCCGTCAATGGCGGAGATGCCCGTCTGAATAAACTCGTTGGGGTAGTCCCGGGCGGCGGGGTTCATGGCCAGACCGTTGATATCCCGGTACTCGTCGGCCAGGATGGCGGGGCCGCCGTCGATGGGCTGGCCCATGCCATTGAAGACCCGGCCCAGCATGTCGCCGGACACGGCCAGCTGGAGGGGGTGGCCCAGGAAGCGGATCTTGGACTCGGCCAGGTTGATGCCGGCGGAGGCCTCGAACAGCTGGACCACGGCGGAGTCGCCGTTGACCTCCAGCACCTTACAGCGGCGGACGGTGCCGTCGGTGAGCTCAATCTCGGCCAGCTCGTCGTAGGTGACGCCCTTGACCCGGTTGACCACCATCAGGGGGCCGGAGATCTCTTGAATGGTTTTATACTCACGAATCACAGAGCATCCGCTCCTTTCTCCCCGATTTCGGCGATTTCCTTCTCCATCTGGACCTGGAGGGCGGCGTAGACGTCCTTATACTCCTTGGCGGGGACGGATTTCGCCCGACCGATTCCCTCCCGGGAGGGAATCTCAAACAGGTCGGCGATGGAGCCTCCCTTTTCGGCGGCGGCGCGGCACTGGGTGTCGTAGTCCCGGATCAGCTTGAGCATCCGGGCCTGCCGGTCGTACTCAGAATAGGAGTCGATGTCCACGAAGGAGTTCTGCTGCAAGAAGTCCTCCCGGATCATCTTGGCAACCTCCAGGGTGATCTGGTCCTTGGCGGAAAGGGAATCTTTACCCACCAGCTGGACAATTTCATTCAGGCTGGCTTCCTCCTGAAGGACGGCCATAGCCCACTCTCGGTTGCTCAGGAACTCCTGCCCCAGATTCTCGTCGTACCAAGGCTTCAGGGAGTCCAGGTACAGGGAGTAGGAATTCAGCCAGTTGATGGCAGGGAAGTGACGGCGATAGGCCAGGGAGGCATCCAAGGCCCAGAACACCTTGACGATCCGCATGGTGGCCTGGGAGACGGGCTCGGACAGGTCGCCGCCCGGAGGGGAGACCGCACCCACGGCAGTTAGGGAGCCACGGCGGTCCTCGTCAGAGCCGATGCAGGCCACAGAACCGGCTCGCTCGTAGAACTGGGCCAGACGAGAGGACAGGTAGGCGGGATAGCCCTCCTCGCCGGGCATCTCCTCCAGACGGCCGGACATCTCGCGCAGGGCCTCGGCCCAGCGGGATGTGGAGTCGGCAATGACGGCCACGGCATAGCCCATGTCCCGGAAGTACTCGGCAATGGTAATGCCGGTGTAGATGGACGCCTCGCGGGCGGCCACGGGCATATCGGAGGTATTTGCAATCAGCACCGTCCGCTTCATCAGGGACTCGCCGGTACGGGGGTCCACCAGCTCGGGGAACTCCCGGAGCACGTCGGTCATCTCGTTACCCCGCTCGCCGCAGCCGATGTAGACCACCAGGTCCACGTCGGACCACTTGGCCAGGGCGTGCTGCATGACGGTCTTGCCGCTGCCGAAGGGACCGGGAATGGCCGCGGTGCCACCCTTGGCCACGGGGAAGAAGGTGTCTACAATTCGCTGGCCGGACTGGAGGGGGATTACCGGGGGATATATGTGCTTATAGGGGCGGCCCACACGGACGGGCCACTTCTGCATCATGGTCAGCTCGTGCTTTCCGCCCTTTTCGTCCGTGAGAACGGCAATCTTGTCCAGCACGGTGAAGGAGCCGGACTCAATGGACTCAATGGTGCCGCTCATTTTTGGGGGAATCATGATCCTGTGGAGGATGGAGGGGGTCTCCTGGACGGTGCCGATCACGTCTCCGCCCACGACCTTGTCCCCCGCCTTGACTGTGGCGGTAAAGGCCCACTTCTTCTCCCGGTCCAGGGCGGGAACCTCCACGCCGCGGGGCAGGTTGTTGCCCTTGACCTTCTGCATGATGACCTCCAGCGGGCGCTGGATGCCGTCGTAGATGTTCTC
>JAAWAD010000054.1 GCA_022791995.1 Lawsonibacter sp. | reverse complement strand
TGGGCTTCATGTGGGTCCTCTATCAGGGCGTGCAGTACGCCATCTATCCGTCGATTATCTTTATGGGCATCGGGGCTATGACCGATTTCGGTCCCCTGCTGGCCAATCCCACCTCCCTGCTGCTGGGCGCCGCCGCGCAGCTGGGCATCTTCGCCGCCTTCCTGATGGCGCTGGCCCTGGGCCCCGTCACCGGCGGGCTGATCTCCTTCACCCCCGCGCAGGCCGCCGCCATCGGCGTTATCGGCGGTGCGGACGGGCCGACGGCAATCTTGACGGCCTCCAAGCTGGCGGTGGATATCCTGCCGGCCATCGCCATTGCGGCCTACTCCTACATGGCCCTGATCCCGCTGATTCAGCCCCCGCTGATGAAGCTGCTCACCACCAAGGAGTCCCGCAAGATTAAGATGAGCCAGCTGCGCACCGTCTCCAAGACCGAGAAGATCATCTTCCCCATCGCCGTGACCATCTTCGTGGTCCTGCTGATTCCCGATACCGCCCCCCTCATCGGTATGCTCATGCTGGGCAACCTGTTCCGGGAGTGCGGCGTCACCGACCGCCTGTCGGACACCGCGCAGAACGCCCTCATCAACATCGTCACCATCCCCCTGGGCCTCTCCGTGGGCTTCAAGGCCACGGCGGAAAGCTTCCTGACCCCCCAGACCCTGGGCATCATCGCCCTCGGCCTGACCGCCTTCCTGCTGTCCACCGCCGGCGGCCTGATTCTGGGCGACGTGATGTGTGTGCTCACCAAGGGTAAGGTCAACCCCCTGATCGGCTCGGCCGGCGTGTCCGCCGTACCCATGGCCGCCCGTGTGGCCCAGACCGTGGGCCAGAAGGAGAACCCCTCCAACTTCCTGCTCATGCACGCCATGGGCCCCAACGTGGCCGGCGTTATCGGCTCCGCCTGCGCTGCCGGTTTCATGATTAAAGTGTTCGGAGGCTAATTCCTCTCCAATGTCCCTGTCCGCGTCCGCTCCCCTCGGGGGGCGGACGCTTTCTTTTCCCTGTTCCGGCGGCTAAAAAATTTTTTTGGAAAAATCTCGGTTTGCCCCTTGCATTTTTTCTCCTTGTGTGCTACAATAATTAAGCTGTAAATCACAGCATTTGGTGCGCGGCTGTAGCTCAGTTGGATAGAGTGACTGGCTACGAACCAGTAGGTCGGGGGTTCGAATCCCTTCAGCCGTACCACGTCGGAGCAAAGTCCGCTTTGCTCCGGCATTTTTTTGCAAAAATGCCATCCGCTCCGCTCCCTTGCTCCTCCTCTCCAAACCGAACCCGCTGCGCTGGGCTTCGGTTTGGTTTTGGTGCGAACCGGAACGCTGGAGCATTGAAACTGAGCACTTGCACCAATAATAAGGCCACCAAGAGGTGGTCTGTCTTATTTTATAAAATTCCCTTGAATGGATGTACACAAGCGTACAATTTTTATAGTTTAACTCCCATAAGTAGCATTAAGTTTTAAAATACTGTTTGGGAGGTAAAAATGTATATTAATAAAATATGTGGATGTGTGTTCATAGAGTCCAGAGGTATAAAATCAATGGTACAACTCAAAGGACTTTTGGACACCTATACTCCAAAGACATCGAAAAGCGCACTCTGGAAATATTGGAAGGCTACCCTTGATCCCAAATTATGTTTAGAGTGTGCAAGCCACCATGGTAAAATCTATGCGATTAACGAAATTCCTAATATTGAACCTCCATTACACCCTAACTGCCGCTGTATAATAGACCAGATGGATGCAATTATGGCAGGAGAGGCAACAAAAGATGGAGAAAACGGAGCGGACTATTGGCTTTTTTATCATGGACAGTTGCCTGACTACTATATTTCAGAAGATGAACTTCGTTCATTAGGCTGGAAAAATGGGAAACCACCGAAGCGGTATGCCCCAGGGAAAATGCTTTTTGGTGGGATATATGACAATGATGATGGTCATCTTCCTTCTGTAGCCGGACGTATATGGTATGAAGCAGATATCAATTATTATGAAGGCCGCCGAAATCGACATCGCATCTTGTTTTCAAACGATGGATTGGTTTTTGTAACCTATGACCGTTACATGACATTTTATGAGGTGTACATAGGAGGTGCAGCGTGAGGAACAGAGTAAAAATTACCTTGGATTTCACGAGCTGCAAATATATGAGCGAGCTGTTTCAGGAAATGCGCACAAAAATGGAGTGGGATGAGGACCTGGGCGAAAATTTGAGTGCTTTATGGGATATTCTCCGAGGAATGCCTTATAAAGGCGATGATTTTACAATTATTCGTCCGCGCTGCTTTACCGGGATTCCCCACGGAGAAAATGCTGCATTTACGGATTATGTAGACAAAATTTGTTCTATTTTCCAAAGAGCGCAAGATAAAGGTATTCTTACTGTTCATATCGAACACACAGATCATAAAATTGAAAATGTATCTGATTATATGATTTGAAAGCGAATAAGTGATACCGGATGTGTTCGGCATATCCACGTCGCCGGGGCAAAGTTCGCTTTGCTCCGGCATTTATTTATAGCAGAGCCCAACGCACTTGATATTGCGCCGAAAAGACCCGCACTGGCAAAAGCCGGTGCGGGTCCTGTACTGCGTGCGGGAGGGGGAGGGGGGACCGCGTCAAGTCAGAAGGAAGCGCTCCACCACCTCAGCCACGCCGTCGTGGTTGTTGTCCCGTGCAGTGATGTAACTGGCGACGGCCTTTGTCTCGGGGATGGCGTTGGCCATAGCCGCCCCCACGCCGGCGGCCTGGAGCATGGGGATATCGTTGGCCTCGTCCCCCACGGCCACAGCCTGCTCCATGGGGATCCCCAGCAGCTGGCACAGCCGGGTGACGGCCTGTCCCTTGCTGACCCCTTTCCGCACCACCTCCAGGTAGCTCCGGCTGGAGAAGAAGCTGTCCAGGGTATCCCCCAGGTTCGCCTGAATCCACCGGGCCATCGCCTCTCCCCGGGCCTGGGGGCCGATGACCAGGGCCTTCACCGGGGGGCGCTCCAGGGCCTGGCGGATATCCTCCACCACCTGGACGTCCATCTCGTTCATGGTGCGGTACTCCTGAAGGATGGCATCATCCCAGGTCCGCTCCACCGCCACAGCCGTATCGGTGTAGGTCTGGATATGGATGTGCTGCCGGGCGGCCTCCTGGAAGAGGGCGTACAGCGCCTCCATGGGGATGCTCTGGCGGAGCAGCTCTTGCTCCTGGCAACAGTCGTAGAGGAGCCCGCCATTGTAGGCAATGATGTAACACCCCGGGCCGTCCAGCCCCAGCCGCCGGGCCTGCTTCCGTGCGCCGGACAGGGGCCGGCCGGAGGCAATGACCACCCGGTGCCCCTGGGCCAGAGCGGCCTCAATGGCCCGCTGGTTGCCCGGGGTAATTTTTTTCGCATCGTTCAGCAGGGTGCCGTCCAGATCTGTGAACAGAATTTTGGACATCTTGACTCACCTCAATCAAAGGCTGTGGTATAGGTCAGCGTCTCCCTCTGACCGGGGGCGCGGCGGCCACAGATGGCCGGGACGGTGATCCAGGAATTTTCCAGGGTGTAAATCATGTGGCCTCCTCCTTGATGGTTTTTCCGTTCAGGGCGGCAAAGACCAGGGTATCCCCCCGGTAGCACAGCTTCAGGGAGAAGAAGGGGGCGTCCCGGGCGATCAGGTCCAGGAAGATGGCGTCCCCCTCCCAGTGGGGGATCTCCAGCAGCCGCTCCCAGGGCAGCCACTCCAGCACCCCCTCGCTGCACTCCTGCACCTGGCCCGCCCAGCCGTCGGCGGTGAACAGGTGCATATACTCGGTGGGCCACTGGTCAGAGACAAAGGTGACAATCCCCCGGTACTGATAGGCGGTAAGGGTCAGGCCGGTCTCCTCCAGGACCTCCCGGAGCAGGCAGTCCTCGGGGCTCTCCTTGTCCTGGAACTTGCCCCCCACGCCGATCCACTTGTCCTGGTTCAGGTCGTGTTTCTTCTTGATCCGGTGGAGCATCAGACACTCCCCGCCCCGCCGGATATAACACAGCGTTGTATTTATCATAAAAATCACCCAATCAGATCCGCGTCCACCAGCTCCACCTCCACCTGATGGGACACGCCGTCCCGCATGTAGGTCAGCGTGATGGCGTCCCCGGCCCCCATGGTCTGCTTCAGGCGGCTCAGGTCCCGAGTGCTGGCGATGGGCTGGCCGTTGGCGGCGGTGAGAATATCCCCGGTCCGCAGGCCCTTGGCCCAGGCGTCGCTTCGCTTGTTCACGTCAATCAGGCGCAGGCCGCCCTCCTCCGTCGGGAGGGTGGACACGGTAAAGCCGAAGACTCCCACCCGGACCTCCCGGCCGTCGATCAGGGTGTCCACCACATACTTCACCCGCTGGGAGGGGATGGCGAAGCCCAGCCCCTCGGCGGAGCCGTCGTCGGTGACAATTTTGATGGTGGTGATGCCCACCACCTGTCCGTACTCGTTGAGCAGGGGACCGCCGGAGTTGCCGAAGTTGATGGCGGCGCTGGTCTGGATCAAGGTCATGGTGATTCCCTCCACCTCCACCTCCCGGTCCAGGGCAGAGACAATGCCGTCGGTGATGCTGGCCTGATACCCCAGGGGGTCCCCCAGGGCGGCCACCGGGTCCCCGGGCTGAAGGGCATAGGAGTCCCCGAACTCCGCCGGGGTCAGGCCCTCGGCCTCCACCTTCAGCACCGCCAGGTCCTCCACGGCGTCAAAGCCCACCAGACTGGCCGACAAAACCCGGTTGTCGTGGAGGGCCACCCGCACCGCCCGGGCCCCGGCCACCACGTGGGCGTTGGTGATGATATAGCCGTCCTGGGTCAGCACAACCCCCGTCCCGGAGCTGTACTCGGTGCTGCTCTCCGCCTCCACCGACACCCGGGAGGGGATGCTCTTCTGATAGATCTGGCGATAGCTCAGGGCCCGCTCTCCCGGCGGCAGAAGGTTGACCACCACCCCGGTGCCCGTCTGGGCCTGGGAGATGTCGGGGGGCTCGGTGCTGTGCTCCCGCTCCTGCTGCCAGCTCTCCCCGGGGCTCCCCGGGCTGGAGAAGCGGGAGGGCAGCTGCTGCCCCAGAAAAATTGTCACCAGGCAGAACGCCGCCGTCAGCGCGGCAATTCCCACGAACCAGGGCCAACGCCGCCGCCGCCGCCGGCGCAGCCGCAGCACCGGCCGCCGGGGCGGAGGCAGAAAAACAGCGGGCGGCGCCGGCCGGGCGGCGTCCGGCTGTTCCCAGGGCCCTCCCTGCCACAGGCCGTCAGATCGGTTGTCCATTGCGGCACCCCCAAACATCAATGGGTGAAATTTGCTGCTTGCTGGAGAGCCGGCCTCGCCGGCCGGGCTTTTTGTTCCTTTCTTGAAAGAAAGGAACCGAAAGAACGTTCCGTTTTGGATTCTATCAGGGGAGCTCCCCCGTAAGGCTCAGCCTTTCTCGCCTGCGGGCGGGACGGGGGAGCTCTCTCGTAAGGCCCCTTTGGCAAAGGGGGCATTTCGCTGCGGCGGGACGGGGGAGCGCTTCGTGTCTCAGGCCAAAGTGAGGGTAAAGGTAAACTGGGTCACGCCGTCCTCGCTGGTGACGGAGATGTCCTCCCGCAGGCCCCCCAGGATAGTCTTGACGATATACAGGCCCAGACCCACGCCGTCCCGGTCCATACTGCGGGAGTAGTCCGCCTTATGGAAGCGGTCGAAGAGCAGGGGCAGTTCGTCGGGGGGGATGGTGGCCCCCAGGTTGCGGACGGAGGTGAGGGCCTTACCGTCCTTTTTTGTCACCTGGATGGTGATGGCGGTGCCGGCGGCGGCAAATTTGGCGGCGTTGTCCATCAGGTTGTAGCACACCTGGGTGATGGAGTCCGGGTCTCCCCAGACCATAACCTTCTCCTCGGGCATCAGGACCTCCACATCCAGGTCCCGGCCAAGGATCTTGGTCTCCAGGCTGATGATGACCTGAGAGACCACCTCGGTCAGGTCGAACTGCTCCTGGGCGGTGAGCACATTCTCCGACAGGGCGTTCAGCCGAGACAAATCCAGCATCCGCCGCACCAGGCGGGAGAGGCGGCGGGTTTCGGACACGATGATCTGGAGGGACTCCTTCTCTCGCTCCGGGGGAATGGTGCCGTCCAGAATGCCCTCGGCAAAGCCGGCGATGGAGGTCATGGGGGTCTTCAGCTCGTGGGAGACGTTGGCAATAAACTCAGAGCGCTGGCTCTCCACCTTGGCCAGGGAGGCGGCCATGGTGTTGAAGGACTCGGCCAGGGTGCTGATCTCGTCGCAGCGGCTCTCATAGCCTGTCACCCGCACATCGAACTCCCCCCGGCCGAACTTCCGGGCGGCCTCGGCCATCTCGTTCAGGGGCCGGGCCTGATGGGCGGAGGTGAGGGTGCTGGCCACGACGGAAATCAGCAGCACCACCACGGCGGAGAAGAAGAAGATGGTGGCTGTGGCCGACCACATCTCCGCCAGACTGGAGGTGTCCGCTGCCACAAGCACCAGCCCCTGGACGGCCCGCACGCCCCCCAGCTTAACGGACACGGGCAGACCGGCCACATAGCGCCGCTCGGGGTAGATGCCGTCCAGGCTGGTCATGCCGGCATAGGAGCCCTGCTCCAGCACCTGCTCCACCACGGCGGCGGGGATGACGGCGCCCTGATACTCGTAAAAATAGGCCCCGTCGGTGGCATAGAGGATCTGGCCGTCGGGGTTGGCCACGATGACATAGGAGTCGGAGATCAGGGCCACGGAGGCCACATAGTTCCGGTAGGACTCGTCCTGGATGCCCAGATACCGCTGGACATAGGAGGCGGTGAAGCTGGCGATATAACCGGCGTTGCGCTCCATGGCCTCTCGTTTTTCGGTGATGATATACCGGTAGGACAGCAGCATGAAGGCGGCGGACAGCAGCAGAAAGGAGACCACCATGACCCCCACCATCATGGTGAGCTGGCGGCGGTAGAGGGACCGCATAGGCCGCCTCAGCCCGGGAGGGCGGGGGCTACCTCGAACTTATAGCCCACGCCCCACACCGTTTTCAGCCGCCACTGATCGCTTACGTCCTCCAGCTTCTCCCGCAGGCGCTTGATGTGGACATCCACCGTGCGGCTGTCGCCAAAGTAGTCAAAGCCCCACACCTCGTCCAGCAGCTGGTTCCGGGTGAACACCCGGTTGGGGGAGGAGGCCAGGTGGAACAGCAGCTCCAGCTCCTTGGGCGGGGTGTCCACCCGCTGGCCGTCCACCAGCAGCTCATAGGAGTCCAGGTTGATGACCAGCTTGTCAAAGGACAGCTTCTTCGCCCCCGGCTCCTCGTCTCCGGCGGTGCGGCGGAGCACGGCGTGGATCCGGGCCAGGACCTCCTTCATCTCGAAGGGCTTGACGATGTAGTCGTCCGCTCCCTGCTCCAGGCCGGTGACCTTATCCTCCGTCTCTCCCTTGGCGGTGAGCATAATGACCGGCGTTTTGGCGGTCTCCCGAATTTTTTTCAGCACCGACCAGCCGTCCATCACGGGCAGCATCAGATCCAGCAGCACCAGGTCGGGCTGGAAGGCCCGGAACAGCTCCACGCCCTTGCCTCCGTCCTTGGCCACCTGGGTCTCGAAGCCCTCCTTCTCCAGGTAGAGATGGAGCAGCTCGGCGATGTTGCCGTCGTCCTCTACAATCAAAACCTTTTTGGACACAGCGGGCACCTCGTTTCTATCCAGTTTCTATCCGCTTATTATACCGCACAATTCCCCCCTTGGGATGAATAATTTGTAAATTGGGTGAAAATATTCCAGTGCCTTCCGCAAAAAAGAGGGGCCGCAGACGGAGAGGGGACCCGTCTGCGGCGGTATGACTGTGTCCCCGGAGAGAGGCGGGGACGCATTTTCGGTTGTATCTCCAGGTTCTCAGGCGTGGGCCAGCTCCTGAGAGACCTTGGGCCGGGGCTTAGGGGGAGCGGTCTCCTCCTGGCGGGCCAGGCCCCGGGCGTTGGCCAGCATCAGCTTGATGCGGTTCTCCTGGTTGATGCGGGTGGCCCCGGGGTCGTAATCAATAGCCACAATATTACTAGCGGGATAGTCGTCCTTCAGCTTGCGGATCATGCCCTTGCCCACGATGTGGTTGGGCAGGCAGCCGAAGGGCTGGGTGCAGACAATGCTGTTGGTGCCCGAGTGGATCAGCTCCAGCATCTCGGCGGTGAGCAGCCAGCCCTCTCCCATCTTGTTGCCGTCCCCCAGATAGCCCTGGACCATCCGGTGCAGGTCCTGGAAGGTGCCGGGGGCCCGGAAGCGGCCGGAGCTCTCCAGGGCGGCGATCATGTCCCGCTGGCAGCCCTCGATGTACCCCATAAAGGCCCGGCAGGCCGCCTTTTTGGCCCAACTGCCCCCGTACAGGTCTACATCGGCCACCCGGTTGTAAATCTTGAAGATGATAAAGTCGGTCAGCCCGGGGACCACCGGCTCCACCCCCTCGGACAGGAGGAATTGCTCCAGGTTGTTGTTGCCCAGGGGGGCGAACTTCACATAGATTTCCCCCACGACCCCCACCCGGACCTTGGGCTCTCCCGCCACGGGGATGGCGGCAAAGTCGGCGCAGATGGCGGCAAAGTTTTTCCGCAGCTGGGGGCGGCTCATGCCCTGGCCGTTCTGGAAGGCCTCCACCAGGCGCTGGGACCAGGCGTCAATCATGGCGTCGGCGGCGCCGGGCTCCACCTCGTAGGGGCGGACCTGGTTGGCCACGTTGACAATCAGGTCCCCATAGAGCATGGCGAACACCGCCTTACGCACA
Source organism: Lawsonibacter sp. (assembly GCA_022791995.1). Lineage (GTDB taxonomy): Bacteria > Bacillota > Clostridia > Oscillospirales > Oscillospiraceae > Lawsonibacter. The sequence continues at coordinate 2,316 of JAAWAD010000054.1, read as the reverse complement.
AAGGGCAGGGTGAGGGAGAAGCCGGGGTTCTTCTCCAGGCCGGACAGGTTCACCGACACCACGGGGATATAGTCCATCCCCGCCTTGGCCAGGGCCTTTCGCAGCAGGTGGATGTAGTTGCTGGCCCGGCAGCCCCCGCCGGTCTGGGTGATGAGCAGCCCCACCTTATGGGGGTCGTAGCCCCCGTGCTTCACCGCATCGATGAGCTGGCCGATGACCAGCAGGGCGGGGTAGCAGGTGTCGTTGTGGACGTATTTCAACCCCTCGTCCACAATCCCACGGTGGTTGGTGGTGAGCATATCCACCCGGTATCCCTCCCGCTCCAGCAGCTTGCGCAGCATCCCGAAGTGGACAGGCAGCATCTGGGGCATGAGAAGGGTGTACTCCGCCTTCATCTCTCGGGTAAAGAGGAGGCGGCCAGTGTCGTCATAGACTAATTTTGCCATTGGTGGAAGCTCCTTTCAAATTTCGGGCGGGGTCAGACGCAGGACCCGCCGGCGCCAGCGCTTGGACATCTCCTTCTCCAGCTCCTCGTCCGTCTCCCCGGGATAGCGGGGAAGGCCGTACTGGAAGTAGGGGGAATAGGGGAAGGCCGCCCGGTCGCCCTCGCCGCCGCACAGGGCGCAGCCCCCGTCGTCCCCCTTCAGCCGCCAGGGGGAGTCGGACACCCGCTCCGCCTGGCAGCCGTTTCCAATCACCAGGCCAAAGGCGTTTTTGGCGTCCTTGTCAAAGGTCTCGTTGTAGATGGGCTCCAGCTCCAGGGTGTCCCCCCAGGGGAACAGGGTGTGGACCCCGCCGGAACACAGGTACTCCCACTCGTCCTCGGTGGGCATATCGAAGGGCGGTTCGACCTCCTCCGGGCCGCTCCACGCCCACCGCTCAGCCAGCATGGGGGCGAGGTCCGCCGTGCGCAGGGGGGAGGTGGAGGCGTCCAGCTCGGACAGCAGGTCCTCCAGGTATTCCTCCCAGGTCTGGCGCTCCTTCTCGGCCTCCTCCTCATAGTACCGGCGGAACTCCTCCAGAATCGCCGGGGGCAGGGGGCACCGGGCCGTATCCCAGCCCAGGGTCATGCCCTTTTTGCCGGGGACGTAGACGAACTCCCGCCCGGGCAGCTCCCGGCAGGTGAAGACCAGGATATCCTCCCCCCGATCATTCGGCTCGGCGCCGGCAAAGGCAAGGTGGAGGGGAAATTGGTTCAGCTCGTCCAGAATTTTGGAAACCACCTCATTCATTGTGTTTTCCTCGCTTCAATGGCAGCCATCAGGGAGCGGATACGGATTTTCACCGCCCCCAGGTTGCTGATGTCGTCAATTTTCAGTTGGGTGTACAGCTTGCCCCCCTCCTCCAGGATGGAGCGCATTTCGTCCCCGGTGATGGCGTCGATGCCGCAGCCGAAGCTCACCAGCTGAATGAGCTCCATGTCGGGCTGGGTACACACATATCGGGCGGCGTTGTACATCCGGGCGTGGTAGGTCCACTGGTTGAGGACATGGCGGGGGGCCTTATCCTCCAGATGGGCCACGGCGTCCTCCGTGACCAGGACAAAGCCGTAGGAGGTAATCAGGTCAGGGATGCCGTGGTTGATCTCCGGGTCCATGTGGTAGGGCCGGCCGGCCACCACCAGGATGGGGCGGCCCTCCGCCCGGGCCTGCTCGATGTACGCCCGTCCCGTGGTGCGCAGATCGTTCTTGTACGCCTCATAGGCGGCATAGGCGGCGCGCACAGCGGCGGCGGTCTCCCGTTTGGGAATCTGAAAGGTGTTGAAGAACCACTCCCCGGCCTTACGCTCCATATCTTTGGGGCGGTGGAGGCCGAAGTAGGGGTACAAAAAGCGCGTCTGCTTCAGACTGGGCACGTTGGCGGCCAGCAGCTCGGGGTAGTAGGCCACCACGGGGCAGTTGTAGTTGTTGTCCCCCGCCCCCTCGTCGAAGTTGTAGGGCATGCAGGGGTAGAAGATGGCGTCCACCCCCTCCTCCACCAGAGCCTCCACGTGGCCGTGGAGGAGCTTGGCGGGGTAGCACACCGTGTCCGAGGGGATGGTGCGCTGGCCCTTCAGATAAACCTTCCGGGAGGATTCCGGGGAGAGGACCACCTCGAAATTCAGCCTGGTGAACAGCTCAAACCAGAAGGGCAGGTTTTCGTACATATTCAGCCCGAAGGGGATGCCGATTTTGCCCCGGGAGCCGTCCCCGCTCCCCGTTCCGTGCAGGGCCCGGAGCTTGGAATATTTGTACCGCATCAGGTCGGGCAGGCGGTGGGGCTCCTCGCCTAACGGGCGGGAGCACCGGTTGCCCGAGACGAACCGCCGCCCGCCGT
>JAAWAD010000053.1 GCA_022791995.1 Lawsonibacter sp. | reverse complement strand
GCCAGTGTCTGGTCCCGCTCCTCGTTCCTGGGGATGGCCACCCGGTTGCTCCGGTGGTGGGTCTGGCGGCGGCGGGCGCCCCGCCAGTAGGCGGCGTTGCCGGCGGTGAGCTTGACGGCGTTGCCCTTGATCCGCCCGGTGGAGTCCAGGTGGGGGCCGGCGCACAAATCGGTGAACTCCCCCTGCCGGTAGAAGGAGATGACCGCGTCCTCGGGCAGGTCGTGGATGAGCTCTACCTTATAGGGCTCCCCCTTCTCCTCCATGAACTGGATAGCCTCGGCGCGGGGCAGCTCAAACCGCTCCAGCTTCAGCTTCTCCTTGCAGATTTTCCGCATCTCGCCCTCGATCTTCTCCAGGATCTCCGGGGTGAAGGAGAAGGGCGAGTCCATGTCGTAATAGAAGCCCTCCTCAATGGAGGGGCCGATGGCCAGCTTCACCTCGGGGTACAGGCGCTTCACCGCCTGGGCCAGCACATGGGAGCAGGTGTGCCAGTAGGTGGCCCGGTATTCGGGGTTTTCAAAGGTATACTGGTTGTTTTCTTCAGACATTAAAATAACCTCCTATTTTTATCGGGGCAAGAAAAAACTCACCCCTGAATGTGAATCAGGGGTGAGATATGAAATCCCACGGTTCCACCCTGCTTACGGCCCCTGGCCGTCGCTCATGTCCTCGGTAACGGGAGGTCCCGGCCCGGTCCTCACGGGCGGCTCTGGAGTGGTACCGGCCAGCCAAGGCACAGAACGCTTGCAGCACAGGGCGCTCCTCTCTGAGTGCTTTTGCTTGGCCTCTTCTCCATCTCAGCCATTTTGACAGGGTCACTATAACACCCTCCAGAAAATTTGTCAAGGGAAATGTCAGGGTGGGATGCAGGTCCGGGTATCCTCTGCGCGCAGGAGGGCAGCTGTGGAAGAAACATACTATGCGATAAAAGTTCGGAAAAATTTTGTATAATGGAACTGTTTGTCCAAATCCCTATTGCGAAGTTGAACAATCTATAGTATAATACTCCCGGCAAAGCCCCGGGGCTTTCCTGCCTTTTTTGAAAGAAAAGGCAGAACTCCGTTCATTCCCCCGGGGAAGCGCAAAATAATCAAAAAGGAGAAACCATATGAAACGAGTCTTTGCAGCGCTTCTCAGCGCAACCCTGATGCTGTCCATGCTGGCCGGCTGCGGCGGCGGAAACAGCGGCGGTACCTCCAACCCCAGCACCGGCGGCTCCAGCGCGGGCGGCAGCAGCGCCGGCGGCGCCTCCAGCGCAGGCCAGCAGACCCCCTCTCGGGGCAACGTGATTCTGACCTTCGGCACCGGCGACACCGGCGGCTCGCTGTACCCCGCCGGCGCTGCCCTGTCCCAGGTGTGGAACAACAACATCCAGGGCATGAAGTGCAACACCCAGACCTCCACCGGCTCCTTCCAGAACGTGCAGGACGTAGCCTCCGGCGAGGTTGACGTGGCCGTGGCCACTGCTGACGTGGTGCTCAACGGCTACAGCGGCCAGGGCAAGTTTGAAACCGCTCTTGACAACGTCCGTGTCATCGGCGCGGTGTACACCTCCGTCTCCAGCCCCGTGGCCCTGAAGAGCTCCGGTATGGAGTACGTCCACGACCTGCTGGGCAAGCGCGTGGCCGTGGGCCCCGCCGCCTCCGCCACCGAGAACTCCACCCTGGACGCCTTTAACGTCATGGGCATCGACGCCAACAATACCAGCCTGGAGAATCTGGGCCTGGGCGACGGCGCCGACGCCGTGGGCGACGGCATCCTGGACGCGGCCTTCGGCTTCGCTGGTCTGCCCATCGGCGGCCAGCTGAACCTGGCTGCCACCAAGGAGATTGTGGTTCTGGACTATACCCAGGAGGAGATCGACCAGATTCTGGCCGGCAACGCCGCCTATATCCAGTCCACCATCCCCGCCGGTACCTACACCGGCCAGGATAAGGAGACCAAGACCTTCGGCGTGAAGTGCCTGATTATTGTCAGCGCCGAGATGGACGAGGATCTGGTCTATGACATGTGCAAGACCATGAACGAGAACACCGCTGATCTGGCCGCCGGTAACGCTCTGCTGAACCAGATGACCGACCCCGCCTTCCTGTGTACCGACATGCCCATTCCCCTGCACGATGGCGCTGTGAAATACTTCACCGAGCAGGGCCTCATCTAATAAAACAGTCACTCGCATTTGATTTGCCTGTGAAAGCGCCAGAGCCGGAGCTGACACGGTCAGTTCCGGCTCTGATTTTCAAATTCCGCTGTAAATTTCTGCCCTTGCAGGGGGCGGAAATCCAAAAGCGTATGGGAAGCTGTGAAAAAAGGAAATCCGTTTGGGAGGAAGGGATGTATCTATGGCAAAAAAGGAAGTAAAGGAAATTGACGTATCCTCGCTGGACAGCGAGCTGGCTGCGGCCAGAACCCTGGAGGAGGGCAAGGGCGACCTGTATATCAAGATTGCCGCCGTTGTGGCCTTCTGCATGACCGCGTTTCACATTTTCACCGGCCTGCGGGGCCTGTTTGACTATGTGACCCAGCGGGGCATCCATCTAAGCTTTGCCCTGACCCTGGTGCTGCTGACCCAGCCCCTGTACAAGCACTTTTTCAAGGACAAGTTTGCGGGGAGCAAGGTGTTCCGCGTGCTCTGCCGCTGTATTGACGTGGCGCTGATCGTTCTGACCTGGGTGTCCTGGTGGATGGCTCAGGACGAGGTCCACCATCTGGCGGAGCGGATGAGCAAAACCACCTGGATGGCCACCTTCGCCGGCGCGGTGCTGGCCCTGGTCACGCTGGAGTGTGCCCGGCGCATTTTGGGCTACATCATGCCCGTGCTGGCCCTGATCTTTGTGGCCTACGCCCTGGCTGGACCCCATCTGCCCCTGGCCATTGCCCACCGGGGCTACTCGCTGGAGCGCATCTGCAAGTTCCTGGCCACCGACCTGGACGGCCTGTTCGGCACCACCATGAGCGTGTCGGCCACTGTCATCTTTATGTTCGTCATGTTCGGCTCGTTCCTGGAGGCATCGGGATGTTCCGATTTTATCAACAACATCGCCATCTCCCTGACGGGCAAGATCAAAAGCGGCCCCGCCCTGTCCGCCGTGGTTGCCTCCGGCCTGATGGGCTCCATCAACGGCTCCGCCGTGGCCAATGTGGTGGGCACCGGTACCTTCACCATCCCCCTGATGAAGTCCCGGGGCTATAAGGCCCCCTTCGCCGGCGGCGTGGAGTCCGTGGCCTCCACCGGCGGTCAGATTCTGCCCCCGGTGATGGGCTCGGGCGCCTTCCTGATGGTTGCCTTTACCGGAGAGAACTATATCAACATCGTCATCGCCGCGGTGATTCCGGCGCTGCTGTACTACTGGGGCTGTGCCGCCGCCGTGATTTCCCAGTCTGAGCTGGCCAACGTGACCAAGATGGACCCCAAGGACATCCCCAAGAGCCGGGATATCCTCAAGAGCGGCTGGATCTACCTGCTGATTCTGGGCGTGCTGCTGTACTGCCTGCTGGTGGCCCAGTACTCCCCCCTGTACTCCGCCCTGTGGGCCACCTTTGCCGTGCCCGTTGTCATGCTCTTTGACAAGCAGAAGCGGTTTACTCTGAAGAGCATCGCCCCCGCAATGATAAAGTCTGCCTTCGGCGCTATGTCCATCGTCATCGGCTGCGCCTGCGCCGGTATCGTGGTGGGCATGGTCTCCCTCACCGGTATCGGCGTGGTCTTCGGCGACATGATGATTCAGGCGGCCCACAGTATGCTCTTCCCCTCTCTGGTGTTCACGGCTATCACCTGTATCATTCTGGGCATGGGCCTGCCCACCACGGCGGCCTACGTCATCGCCTCCTCCATTCTGGCCCCCTCCCTGATTAAGCTGGGCCTGACTCCCCTGACGGCTCACCTGTTTGTGTTCTACTTCGCCTGCCTGTCCGCCATTACGCCCCCTGTGGCTCTGGCGGCCTATGCCGGCGCCGGGATTGCCAAGTGCAGCCCCATGACCACGGCGATAGAGGCCTGCAAGCTGGGCTTTGCCGGGTTCATTGTGCCCTTCGCCTTCTGCTACAACCCGGCCATGATGATGCAGGGGAACGCCATCGAGATTCTTTCCGTCTTCATCAGTGCCTTTGTAGGAGTCACCATCATGTCTACCGGTTTCCAGGGCTGGCTGCTGTGGCGGCTGAACATCCTGGAGCGGCTCATCTTTGTGGCCGGCGGTATGCTGATGTTTATCCCGGGCAGCGTCACCGACCTAGTCGGCCTGCTCCTGATTGTGGGAATGCTGCTGAGCAACATGAAGAAGTGGAAAAAAGGAAAGGCCGCGGCCTGATTCGAGCAAAAAAGCGCCGGTTTCTGGAACCGGCGCTTTTTCTTTCTGCTCCCCGCTGCTCGAATTTACATATTGTTTACGAATGCCTTCTTGACGTGCAGGGTAGAACGGGATATGATGATACTGTCATTTATATGTCCAGCAGGCGTGTATGCCTGCTTTCCTGCTTTTCAAGGAGGCCGCCCTTATGATCCGCAATGCGATCCAGCGTTTGATGTATGGCCGCTATGGAACAGACCCCCTGAATCTGTTTTTGCTGCTGCTTTATGTGGTGTTTTCCACTGTTTTTCTGTTCACCCACTGGACGGTGCTCTCTTGGTTTTCCACTGCGCTCTGCTTTTGGGCGCTGTTTCGGATGTTCTCCCGCAACCATGCCCAGCGGCGGGCGGAGAATGCCCGGTTTCTCCAGATGACCGGTCCGGTGCTCCAGTGGTTCCGCCTCCGGCGCACCATCCGCCGGGATAAGGAACACCGCTACTTTAAATGCCCCGGCTGTGGGCAGCAGCTTCGTGTTCCCCGTGGGAAGGGGAAGATTACCGTCACCTGCCGCAGCTGCGGCGCAAGCTTCCAGGAGAAGAGCTGATGGAGCGACACGCCCTGGGACATGAAAACGGAATCCAGAACAGGGAAAACGAGCGGGCGGCTTTGGCCGTCCCGCTCGTTTTTGTCTCTTATTTAATGGGCTCACCGACGGCCTTTTTGGCCTTGATCTCCCGGAGGGCGTCCTTGTAGGACAGGTTGACACGGCCCTTATCGTCGATCTCCGTGACCTTGACCCAGATCATGTCGCCGATGTTGACCACATCCTCCACACGCTCCACCCGGCGCTCGGCCAGCTTGGAGATGTGGACCATGCCGTCCTTCCCCGGGGCAAGCTCCACGAAGGCGCCGAACTGGAGGATGCGCACCACCTTGCCGTAGTACAGCTCGCCCACCTGGGGGACAAAGACGATGGT
>JAAWAD010000052.1 GCA_022791995.1 Lawsonibacter sp. | reverse complement strand
TGGTGACCACCACCTCCTTCTCCACCTTGCAGCCCAGCTCCATGGCCACCAGGGCGGCGGTGTCGTAGTCAATGATCTCGCTCAAAGAGGCCATGACCCCCATCTTCATCAGGGCCTTGACCACCTCGGCCCCCGTCTTCTTCATCCGGGAGGCCAGCTCGCCCACGCCGATCTCATCGGGGATGAGCACCTTCACCGGGGCCTTTTTGGCAATCTCCAGCTGGAGGCGGCGCAGGCGGTCCTGCTCCTCCTGCCGGCGCTTGCTGCCAAAGCTGCCCGCCTGCCGTCCGCCCCGCTGGCGCTGGGCGTTGCGGCCCTGGAACTTCTGCTTGCCGCCCCGGTCCTGTTGCTTCTCTGAGGTGAAGGACTCCAGCCGCTCGTCGTATTTGTCCAAGTTGACGCTGCCGCCTCCCCGGGTGTCCACCACCTTTTTGGCGGGAACCCGGGACATGGGGGCGCTGGCGGTCTGGGGCTTGCTCCCCGCCGCCTGGGGCTTTGGTCCCTGTCCCTGCTGTCCTTGGCCTTGAGGCTGCCCCTGGGGCTTTCCTCTGCCCTGGTCCCTGGGACGCTGGCCCTGAGGCTGCCCCTGGGGCTTGGCCCCCGCCTTGGGGGCGTCGGGAGAGCCCTTGGGCTTCTGTTTGGAGGGCTCCGGCTCGTGGTACACGTCGGCATAGACCGACTCGATGGAGTCGATCTGGTTTTTCTGTGTCAGGACCTCGAAGACGATGGACAGCTCCTCGTCATTCAGCGGCTGCATGTGGTTCTTGGGGGGGTGATTGTATTGGGTCAGGATGTCCATGATCTCCTTGGAGGGAATTTCCTTGGCCCCTCTTTTAAAGTCCTTGGCAACCTTATGGATGGGATATTTCATCATCATAGCTGGAAGCCACCTCGTTTCTTAGGGATTGTGCCGGAGCTTGCCGGACAAGTGACGGCCAACCGGGCCGGGCTTTTTGCCGCGCCTGGGGGCCGGCTTCTCCGGGTCGGGCGGTTTTTTGGGTGGAGCAGGGGGCGGGGCCCAGGGCTTTTTCCCCGCCGCCTGGAGCTTCTTTTCGTGCCGCCGCCGCTCCCGCTGGCGCTGGAGGGCTTTTGCGGCCTTCTCCTGGAGCGGAAGGGCGGTCTGGCTGTATTTTGGATCTCTGCGGGCCAGGCTCTTGGCCAGAGAGGCGGCCAGCCCGGCGTCGCTGAGGGCCAGCATGGCGCAGCTGCCCCGGCCCAGGGAGAAGCCCAGCTCCTCCTTGGTGAAGGGGAGCTCCAGCCACGGCGCGTTCCCCGCCTGGCTGAAATGGATGCATCGGCGGCGGGTATTGGGGGCGGCGTCAGTGGCCAGGAGAAGGAGCTTGGCCTGACGGGCCCGGCACAGGGCTCCGACCGGCTCCTCGCCAAGCTCCAGCCGGCCGGCCTTCCGGGCCACCCCCAGCAGATGGAGCACAGGGTCCCGATTCATGTGTCCTCCCCCTCTCGTAGCTGGGCGTCCAGGCCCTCCCAGACCTCAGAAGGCAGGGGGACGGAGAAGGCCCGTTCCAGAGCCTTGGCCTTGCGGGCCCGCTTCAGACATTCCCCGCTGGGACACACATAGGCCCCGCGGCCGGGCAGCTTGCCCCGGAAGTCCAGGCTCACCGCTCCCTCTGGAGAGCGTACAACCCGGATCAGCTCCTTTTTCGGCTTCATCTCCCGGCAGCCCACACACTGCCGCATAGGAATCTTTTTGGGCATTCTCTCACCCCCCCTTGAAAATTGGATCAGCTCGTTTTTGTAGGGGCGGCCTGTGGCCGCCCAGGATACAGGGATACGTGGTTGGCGGGCGGCTACAGGCCGCCCCTACAGGCCTATTCTTCCTCCTCCGGGGCCTTCTGGGGTTCAGACTCGGGTGCGCCGTCCTCCTCCTGGAAAAGGGGCTCCTCCATGTCAGTCTTCGGGACCTCGATGGGCTCCAGGGGGGCGGAGGCGGGCTTGATGTCGATTTTATAGCCGGTCAGCTTGGCGGCCAGCCGGGCGTTCTGTCCCTCCCGGCCGATGGCCAGGGACAGCTGATCGTCGGGGACCACCACCCGGCAGCTCTTGCCGTCGGGCAACTCCTCCACGCTGATGACGTCGGCGGGGGACAGGGCGGCGGCGATGTAGGCGGTGGGGTCCTCGGACCATTTGATAATGTCCATCTTCTCGCCCTTCAGCTCGTCCACGATGGTGTTCACCCGCTGGCCCCGGGGGCCCACGCAGGCTCCGATGGGGTCCACGTTGGGATCGACGGACCAGACGGCCAGCTTCGTGCGGGAGCCGGCCTCCCGGGCCACAGAGCGAATCTCCACCGTGCCGTCATAAATTTCGGGCACCTCCAGCTCGAACAGCCGCTTGACAAGGCCGGGGTGTGTGCGGGAGATGAGGACCTGGGGTCCCTTGGAGGACCGGCGGACCTCCACCACAAAGACTTTCAGCCGCTGTCCCTCGACGCAGCGTTCTCCCTTCACCTGCTCGTTCGGACCCAGGTAGGCGTCGGTGAACTGCTCTCCGGCGTGAATGCGCAGAGTGACCGAGCCACTGCGGGGGTCGATGCGGGTAACCACGCCAGTGAGCAGCTCGTGCTCCTTGGTGCAGAACTCGTCGTAAATCATCCCCTGCTCTGCCTCCCGGATGCCCTGGATGATGACCTGACGGGCGGTCTGGGCGGCGATGCGGCCAAAGCTTTTGGGCTTGATCTCAATACGGATCACGTCCCCCAGCTGGGCTCGGGGCAGGGCGGCCCGGGCCTCGTCCAGGCTGATTTCCGTTCCCGGGTCGTCCACCGACTCCACCACCTCTTTTTTCAGAAAGAGGCGGACAGTGGCGGTTTCCTCGTTGGCCTCCACCACCAGATTGTCTCCCACATCCTCGTGGTCCCGGCGGTAGGCGGACAGCAGGGCCTGGGTGACCTTTTCCATCATATAGCCGGGCTTGATGCCCTTCTCCTGCTCGATCTGGGCGATGGCGGCAAAAAATTCCTGCCCGTCCAGCTCGTTGCTGTTGGTTTTTTTCGTTGTTCTTTTCGCCACGGTGTTCTCCTCCTCACATGGATGGGGTTAAAAGCGGGGGTAGAGCCGGACCAGAGCCACCTCGCCCTTGGGGAAGCGGACGGGACCTGCGCCTGTCTCCAGGGTCACGTCTCCGTCGGAAAAGTCCCGCAGGACGCCCACAAGGCTCTTCTGGCCGTTCCGGGGGCGGTAGAGGCGGACCTCTGTCTCCTCCCCCAGGCACTGCCGGAAGTGCTCCGGTGTGCGCAGAACCCGGTCGGCCCCGGCGGAGGACACCTCGAAGGTGTAGCTGCCCTCGATGGGGTCGGCCTCGTCCAGGGCGTCAGAGAGCGGGCGGGAGACGGCCTCGCAGTCGTCGATGGAGACGCCCTCCGCCTTGTCAATGTAGACGCGGAGGAACCAGGTCCCCGCCTCCTTTGTGTATTCCACATCCCATAATGTGCAGCCCGCTGCCTCTACAAAGGGGCGGGCCAGGGCGGCCACGGTATCTGTCACCTTTGCCATACGCTTCCGACCTCCTGGCGCAGGAAAGAGCCTGCGCGGTTTTCTGGTGCTTGCCCGGTTTTGTCAATCAAAAAGAGCGGAGCCTCGACCCCACTCTTACCAATACTTCCATGATGACTATCAGACTAACCATACTATACCACAAAGCGCCTGGGATTGCAAGAGCTTATCCTGAAGTTTTTGCCAAAAATACCGGACCTCAGCCGGTCAAAATGGGAAAAACCGTCACGGGGTACAGAGTTTTCCTGTATGAGGCCGGAAAAACAGGCGCACACTATTCCGCGGATGGGACTTCCAAGAGCGATTCTGCGCCTTCCGATTCTGTTTCGTGTTCCAGACCCGGCAGAGAGTGGAAACCGCCTTTTTCAGAAAAGGAGCACAAAAGGGAATCGGGAGTTCCGCGTTTTTGACAGAACAGGCGGGAGGTATCAGCAATGAAAAAGAGCTTGCTTGCCCTGGCCCTGGCGCTGGTGATGACCGGTACCCTGGCGGCCTGCGGCAATATGGACAGTGACCCCAACGCCAACGGGGGCTCTGCTGGAAACGGCTCCGTCAGCGGCAGCGGCGTCAACGGCGGCACCCCGGGGCAGACCGGATACGCCGCTCCGGGGCGCACAGGCTATGCCGGAGCACGGACCGGGACGGGTACAGGCCGGACAAACCCCTTCTTGGAGGATGGCCAGTACCGGGCCAACGGAGACGGTCAGGTCTATGGCCGGAGCGGCTCCGCCGGACAGGACCTGACCCAGGGGGCCCGGGACCTGATGCGGGACGCAGGTGATCTGGCGGACGATATCGGCAACGGAATCGGCAACGCCGCCCGGGATATCACCGGCTCCGGCACCCCCAGCTGGGAGCCGGGAACCAGCGCCAAATATTGACGGAAAACGGGACGGGCCTCGCGCCCGCCCTTTTTTTGCCTGAAATTTTCGGAATTTCCCTTGACACAGGCAAATTCGGCTGGTAAAATAAAAAAGCCGCCTTGAACGGGGCGCAAAAGCGGGGAGAGATCCCCCTCCCGGGAGAGCGAGTCCGTAATAAAGGAGTTGAAACATAATGCAGGCAATTATTGTAACCGGCGGCAAGCAGTATAAGGTGGCGGAGGGCGATACCCTCTTCATCGAGAAGCTGGAGGCCGAGGCCGGACAGGCAGTCACCTTCGACCAGGTTCTGGCCATTCTGGACGGGGACAAGGCCACCTTTGGCGCCCCCACCGTGGCCGGCGCCAGCGTGGACGCCACCGTGGTGAAGAACGGCAAGGGCAAGAAGATCCGGATCTTCAAGTACAATCCCAAGAAGGGCTACCGGAAGCGTCAGGGCCACCGTCAGCCTTACACCAAGGTGCAGATCGGCGCCATCAAGGCCGGATGACCACCGTAACCTTCTATTCCCAGGGCGGCCGCCTCACCGGCTTTCAGGTCGAGGGCCACAGCGGCTATGCCCCACAGGGAGAGGACATCGTCTGTGCCGCCGTCACCAGCGCGGTCCGTATGGCCGAGTGCGCCGTCAACGACGTGCTGGGACTGGAGGCCCCTGTGAAGGTACGGGAGGAGGACGCCTTTATCTCCCTAAAGCTCCCCCGGGGCTTGGAGCAGCCCGGCGAGGACCTGTGCCAGACCCTTCTGGCCGCCCTCCTGGTCCATATGGTCCAGCTTTCGGAGGAGTATCCCGATTTTATTTCTGTCTTGGAGGTGTAAGCGATGCTGAATATCGGTCTGCAATTTTTCGCCCATAAAAAGGGCGTGGGCTCCACCCGCAACGGCCGGGACTCTGAGTCCAAGCGCCTGGGGGTGAAGCGGGGCGACGGCCAGTTTGTCCTGGCTGGCAATATCCTGGTCCGCCAGCGGGGTACCCATATCCACCCCGGCGTCAACGTGGGCAAGGGCAGCGACGACACCCTGTTCGCTCTGAAGAGCGGCCGGGTCAAGTTCACCCGCCTGGGCAAGGACCGTAAGCAGGTCTCCATCGTTGAGGAAGAGACCGCGGAGTAAACCGCCAGAAAGCCGCAAACATACCGTTTGCGGCTTCTTTTATACGCAGGACCTGCTGGAAACAGTTTTCAATAGAAGGAGGTGCCCTGAATGGCAGCACCCTTTGTAGATACCGCAAAAATCACCGTCCGATCCGGGAACGGGGGCAACGGCGTGGTGTCCTTCCACCGGGAGAAGTATGTGGCCGCCGGCGGCCCCGATGGGGGAGACGGAGGCCGCGGAGGGGATATTGTCGTCACCGTCCATGACCACATGTCCACCCTGATGGACTTCCGGTACAAGCGCAAGTATGTGGCGGCCAACGGAGCGGACGGCCAAGGAAAGCGGTGCTCCGGCAAGGACGGAGAGGATCTGGTTCTCCGGGTGCCCCGGGGGACCATCATCCGGGACAGCGCCACAGGAGAGATTATTCGGGATATGTCCGACGACAAGCCCTTTGTCCTGTGCCGGGGAGGCCGGGGAGGCTGGGGCAACAAGCATTTTGCTACCCCCACCCGCCAGGTGCCCCGGTTTGCTAAGGCGGGCCTGCCCGGGGAGACCCGGGAGGTCATCCTGGAGCTGAAGCTGCTGGCCGATGTGGGGCTGGTGGGCTTTCCCAACGTGGGGAAATCCACCCTCCTCAGCGTGGTCAGCCGGGCCCGGCCCAAGATTGCCAACTACCACTTTACCACATTGTTTCCGAACCTGGGGGTGGTCTATGTGGAGGAGGGGACCTCCTTCGTTATGGCGGATATCCCTGGCATCATCGAGGGGGCTGCGGAGGGAGCCGGTCTGGGCCGGGATTTTCTAAGGCACATCGACCGGTGCCGTCTGCTGATCCATGTGGTGGACGTGTCGGGCAGCGAGGGCCGGGACCCGGTGGCCGATTTCCAGGCCATCTGTGCCGAGCTGGCGGGGTGGTCCCCGGAGCTGGCCTCCCGGCGGATGCTTGTGGCGGCCAACAAGGTGGACATCATGGAAGACCCCGCCCTGCTGGAGCGGCTGCGGGCCCACGTGGAGGGTCTGGGGCTGGAGCTGTTTGAGCTGTCCGCCGCCGCCCACCAGGGCACCCGGGAGCTGGTCCAGCGGTGCGCCCAGCTCCTTCAGGAGCTGCCCCCCGTGGCGGTGTACGAGCCCACCTATGTGGAGCGCCCCCCGGAGGTGGATACCTCCGGCGACGTGGACATCCAGCAGTTCGACGACACCTGGGTGGTGGAGGCCCCCTGGCTCCAGCGGCTCATCGCTAACGTCAACTTCGGGGACTATGAGTCCCGGAACTGGTTTGACAAGATGCTCCGCCAGTCCGGTCTGTTCGACAAGCTGGAGGAGATGGGGATCCGGGACGGGGACATTGTGTCCCTCTATGATCTGGAGTTTGAATATCAGAGGTAAAAAGCGGGCGCGGCAAGGCTTTGGGCCTTGCCGCGCCTGGCTGCTATTCTGCGCGGGCCTGCTTGGCTTCGCTTTTTCCAAAGGGGACGAACAGGAGGGGGGCGAAGCTGGACACCAAAGCGGAGAGGCCCAGCTGGTCCGTGGCCTGATAGAGGAGGGCGGAGATGGTCCCGTTCCAATTCTGGAGCTTTGCCAATGTGAGCCCCAGCGCGACGGGAAAGTTGGGGAAAAGAAGCAGCTCCAGACCGTTTACAGCCAGGAGACATGCAATGAGAATGGCGGCAGAGAACGCGATCTCTGCTTTTGTCATGGAGCGGAAAAACCACAGCCCGCCCACCAGAAGAACCAGAAGGAACAGAGTAATATCTACAAGGGCGCTGCGGAGCGGATCGATAGAGACATCCACCACACCGTCCGGCCCGGTCGTTTTTACAACGAAGAACCAGCCCATATAGATGGAGAGATAGAAGGTGATCCAGCCTGCGGCAAGGCAGAAAACCGGCACCCGCCACAGAGTATTCCGGCGTATCCTCATAAAAACTGTCCTTTCACGATAAGACCAGATGCTTCTGCGTCGATATCCTATTCTATCACAGGCTGACGGCGGTGTCAACCGTCAGACCCGGCCTGCCCTGCCGCACCGCCTCCATCAGAAGGAGAGAGGGCGGGTGGTCTGGGCTGTGGGACGCCAGCTTCATTCGCTTGGGCTCCAGGTGGTGGGCCCGGAGGGCGCAGATCACGTCGGCCAGCCGCTCCGGCCGGTGGCACAAGGCAAAGCGCCCTCCGTTTCGGGTGAGGCGGGCGGCGCAGGCACACAGCTGCTCCAGGGTACAGAACATTTCGCTGCGGGCGGGGCCGCCGCTTGTGCCGCTGCCCACGGGGAAATAGGGCGGGTTGGAGATCACCAGATCGAACTGCCCCGCCGGGAGGGGGAGCTCCCGCAGATCCCCCAGGAGAATTTCTCCCGGCAGGCCGTTTTGCGCCAGGTTTTCCCGGGCGGTCCGGGCGGACAGAGGGTCCTGCTCCACCCCGGTGAGGTAGAGGGCGTCCGCCCGCCGGGCCAGCAGGAGGAGTAGAGCGCCGCTTCCCGTCCCCAAATCGCACACCCGCCATCCGGGCCGGAGGGAGGCGAAGTCCCCCAGGGCCAGGGCGTCGCTCCCCAGGGGGAAGACCCCCGCCGGCCAGGCCAAGGTGTAAGGCCCCAGCTGCTCCCGGCCCCCGCGTCGGCGCTTTTCCATGGGCACACCTCCGTTTTTTGAAAAATTTCTCTTGCAATCCGGGGAAAATTCTGCTATGCTATGCCGGAATGGGAGAGGAGGGATTTCTGTGAGCAAGCCAGTGCGGAACAGCGGGACCTTTCTTTTCTGTGGTAGTTGACAATCACGTTGGTGTGGTTGTCTTTTTTTGTGCGAAAGAGAAGGGAGAACGATTGATATGAATGGAAATGAACCGATTTATGACGCGCGGGCGCTGGGGACCCCCAAGATGCTGGTGCTGGGTGTGCAGCACATGTTCGCCATGTTCGGGGCCACGGTGCTGGTCCCCGCGCTGACGGGGCTGTCGGTCTCCGCCACGCTGCTCTTTGCCGGGCTGGGCACCCTGCTGTTCCACGCCCTGACCCGGGGGAAGGTGCCCGCTTTCCTGGGTTCCTCCTTCGCTTTTATTGGCGGATATGCCGCCATCGCCCCCCTGCTGCCCGACGCCAACGGCACAGCCTGCATCCCCAATACAGAGCTGCTGCCCTATGCTTGCTTCGGTGTGGCCTGCGCCGGTCTGCTGTATGTGTTGCTGGCCGCCCTGTTCAAGGCCTTCGGCACCAGGGCGGTGATGCGCTACTTCCCCCCGGTGGTTACCGGCCCGGTGATTATCTGCATCGGCCTGACTCTGTCCTCCACCGCCATCAGCTCCTGCCGCACCAACTGGTGGATTGCCCTTGTAGCCATCGGCATCGTGGTGGTGTGCAACATCTGGGGCAGGGGCATGATTAAAATCATCCCCATCCTCCTGGGGGTGGTGGGCTCCTATCTGGCGGCGGCTGTCACCAACCACGTGGACTTCTCCGCCGTCCTCTCCGCCCCCTGGGTGGGCCTGCCCTTCCAGATGGAGAACACCCTCTTTGGCCTGTTTGGCCGCCCCAGTCTGGACACCGGCCTGCTGCTCACCTCGGCAGTGACCATCATGCCCCTGGCCCTGGCCACCATGGTGGAACACATCGGGGATATGTGCGCCATCTCCTCCACCTGCGAGCGCAACTTCCTGGAGGACCCGGGCTTCCACCGCACCCTCCTGGGGGACGGCCTGGCCACCGCCCTGGCTTCCCTCTTCGGGGCTCCGGCCAACACCACCTATGGGGAGAACACCGGCGTGCTGGCTCTGAGCCGGGTCTATGACCCCCGGGTGATCCGCATTGCCGCCGGACTTGCCATCCTGGTCTCCTTCAGCCCCAAGTTCGCCGCCCTGGTCTCTGCCATGCCCCAGGCTACCATGGGAGGCGTGTCCATGGTCCTGTACGGCATGATCTCCGCCGTGGGCGTGCGCAACGTGGTGGAAAATCAGGTGGACTTCTCCAACAGCCGCAACGTCATTATCGCCGCCCTGATCCTGGTGCTGGCCATCGGCGTCAATTACTCCGGGGCAGTCACCTTCTCCGTGGGCAGCGCTACAGTCAGTATGTCCGGTCTGGCCGTGGCCGCCCTTACCGGCATTGCCCTGAACGCCGTCCTCCCCGGCAAGGATTACGAGTTCGGCGCCGACCACAAGGGGGATACCTCCGTCAATTTCAAGGTCTAGCCCCCTGCGCCAGAGCCCCTGTGCCGCTGCCGGCATGGGGGCTCCGTCTTTTTGTGTATTTTTACGCGGCACAGGGAATGCTCCCTTGCATTGGGAGAATTTTCGTGGTATAATCGACAGGAAAACAGAAATGCGGCGACTTACGGGTGCGCCAACACCCGCAAGCCTGCACAGGTGCAAACCCACCTATACAACGGCCCCTAGACCGCATCCGCATGGGATATTATACGACATTCCACCCTTGTTTGCAAGGGTGCCTTTTCCGTATTTGTTCCTGCCATTTTTCGTTGGGTGGAGTATGCTTTTGCACTGTGCAGGTTTGCCTGCGCAGTGTTTTTGTTTTCATCCGGTGTGCGCAGGGGTGCAGAGGCCCCTGCGGCGCCGCAAAAAAGAGAGGAGGTGATTCCAAATGATAAGCGGGATCGTGTTTCTGGCCATTCTTGTGGTCGGTGTTGTTCTGATTGTGGGCTATCTGCGCGCCTGGAACAAAAGCCAGAGCAGCCGTCAGGCACAGGCGGAGACCCAGCGGCAGCGCCACGGCGGACAGGCGGTTCTGGAGTGGAACGGCCCAAAGGCGCGGGGCGAGGGAGACCCGGAATTCGGGGAACTCCTCGTTGAAATCCCCAAAAAGTCCGGCAAAGGCAAGGTGTGCTTTTACCTGCGCGGTGTCGTGGTGGACGGAAAACGGATGCCCTATGACAGCTTGAAGGATGTGGCCTTTGCCGAGAGAACCCCGAGCCTGATCCAGACCCCGAAAAATGCTGCGGTGATGTGGCTGTACCCCAAAAAAGGCATGGGCAGACCTGTGTCCATCTTCAGCCTCCACTATCAGTTTGAGGATTCCACGATGAAGGCAATCCAAGTCGGCCTGGGCTTCGGACAGAGGTGATGCAAAACGACACTTTTGGGCAACTTCCAAAAAGCAAGGCCTCCCTATTGAGGGAGACCTTGCTTTTTACACGCTTTTCCAGCTGGCCCCTCCAGGCACGTCAGGGCACATCCAGCCGCTGCTTCAAGCCCTCCTGAAGGATCTGGGAAAAGTTAATATGGGCGGCTTCCGCCAGCTCGTTGAGGTATGCAGGAATGGTAACGCTTTTCCGCACCGACCGCTGCTCGTGGGCCCGGCGGCAGGCGTCAAAATCCACAAGGGCGAAGGCAGCGATTTCACCTTCTGCGCATGGCGGCGGGGCGGTGGACGGGGCCGGGATTTCACGCCCCAAATCCTGCAAAGAAATTCCGCACAGCCCAATGGCATCGGCGGCCATGTCGATTGCCTCCGCAATATTGCGGCCCTCTGTGTTAATGTTCAGGTCCGGGACGAAAACCACATATCCAGAGGGGTCTGGCGTTAATACAATCGGATAGGCAAGCTTCATGAGAAGGGACCTCCTAGTTCAAATTCCTGCGTTTTATCAACGCTTTTGCAAGAGCCTCACTGATTTCTTTGTGGCGGGGGATTGCCTCCACCTCTTTCCCGTTCGTCACAACCGTGTGATTTCCTCCCTCGCGGAGGACCCACCATCCGTTTCGCAAAAATCGGTTCAACAAATCCCGCTGCTTCATTGTATCACCCCGCGCCTCTATTATACGCATTCGATACATATAAGTCAACCCGCCGCATAAAAAATGAGGCCTCCCCGCCGGGAAGCCTCGGCCTGTCATGCTCTTTTCCAGCTGGCCCCGCCGGGCACGTCGGTAATCTCGATGCCCCGGGCCTTCAGCTCGTCCCGGATGCGGTCGGCCTCGGCGAAGTTTTTGGCCTTTTTGGCCTCGTACCGCTGGAGGACCAGGGCGTCGATCTCCGGGTCCCCCTCGCCAGTGACGGTATAGCCCCCCTGGGTTTTGGCGCTCTGGGCCGTTTTCCGCTGTTCCTCCCGGAGGGCCGCGGCCTTCTCCAGCAGGGACAGGGAGAGCACCTGGTCGAAGCTGTCCAGGACAGCCAGGCGAGTGGCCCCGTTGACCTTGGCCTTGAGGGCGTCATACAGGGCGGTGATTGCCAGGGCGGTGTTCAGGTCGTTGCCCACCTGGGCGCGGAATTTCTCCTTGTATTCTGCCACAGCGGCCTCGTCCACGGGGCCGTCGGCAGGGTCCAGGGCGGCGATTTTTTTCAAAAGCTTCTGGAAGGCGCCGGCGGCGTTGTCCAGGTTCTCCCAGGAGAAGACCAGCCCCTTCCGGTAGTGGCTCTGGAGACAGAAGAAGCGGTAGACCAGGGGGTCGTAGCCCTTCTCCTCCAGCAGGGAGACGGTCAGAAACTCCCCCTTGGATTTGGACATCTTGCCGCTGTCGGTATTCAGGTGGTGGACATGGAACCACTGCCGGCACCAGGGGTGGCCGATATAGGCCTCGGACTGGGCAATCTCGTTTGTGTGGTGGGGGAAGGCATTGTCTACTCCGCCGCAGTGGAGATCCAGATACTCCCCGTTGTACTTCAGGGAGATGCCGGAGCATTCAATGTGCCAGCCGGGGTAGCCCACCCCCCAGGGGGAGTCCCATTTCAGGGCCTGGTCCTCGAACTTGCTCTTGGTGAACCAGAGGACGAAGTCATTTTTGCTGCGCTTGTTGGGGTCCTCCTCCACCCCCTCCCGGACGCCCACGGCCAGGTCCTCCTCGTCGTGGTCGTTGAAAATATAGTACCGCTCCAGTCTGGAGGTATCAAAGTACACGTTGCCCCCCGCCACATAGGCGTACCCCTTGTCCAGCAGGCCCTGGATGAGCTTGATAAACTCGTCAATCAGGCCGGTGGCAGGCTGGACCACGTCGGGGGTCTTGATGTTCAGCTTCCGGCAGTCCTCGAAGAAGGCGTCGGTGTAGAACCGGGCGATCTCCATCACCGTCTTGTGCTCCCGCTTGGCCCCCTTGAGCATCTTGTCCTCTCCGGTGTCTGCGTCAGAGGCCAGATGTCCCACGTCGGTGATGTTCATGACCCGGTTGACGTCGTAACCGTCGTAGCGCAGAAACTTCTCCAGCACATCCTCCATAATGTAGGAGCGCAGGTTGCCGATGTGGGCGAAGTGGTATACCGTGGGGCCGCAGGTGTACATCTCCACGCGGCCGGGGGTGTGGGTGGTGAATGTTTCCTTCTTGTGGGTGGCGGAATTGTATAGCTGCATGGTGTTTCTCCTCCATTTTGTGTTTTTCTTTAAATCGGCGCTCCCAGGCCCTCCATGACCTCCAGCAGGGCGGTGTAGCTTTCCTTGGTGGCCCCGCCATAGGTGGCCTGATACTCGCCATTGCCCATGTCCATGACCACCACCAGGTTGTCCGGGCGGCTGCTGTAAAAGGTGACTTCAGAGAAGAACCAGTTTTTCAGGACGGTGGGGCGGCGGGTCAGTCTTGTCTGCACAACCTTCCGGTCAGCCTCAGACAGCTCGAATATCTCCTCTGGGCTGCATGGCAGCTGCCAGACGGCCTCATAGGTCAGGGCTGCCTCCAGAAAGGCGCTGAAGGTGGGGGAGGACAGCTCCCAGGGGCCGTCGGGCCCGATCCAGAGGTATACCGGCGGATCAGGGAGGGCCAAATCCGTCCGCCGGACGCACGCCTGGCCAACGCTCTGGTTTTCGTTGAGGAGAACCAGGGCGTCAATCTCCTCCAGCCACGTCCACTTGGCATAATGTGTTGGGAAAACCCAGTCATCCTGGCCGAAGTTCAGCTGTTTGGTGTGGCCAAAGGTGCGCCAGAAGTCCTCCACCGCGGCGGGAAGGGCGCCGAACCGCTCCCGCACGGCGGCGATCTCCGCCTCGGTGCAGCCCTGGGGCCGGTCCACGCCGTATAGGGTGCGGACAAGTTCAGAAAGGCTCATGACAGTCCTCCAAATGTTATAGATTGTAATCCAGAATAAGCTGTCTGGCGGCGGCGTTGTTTTGCTGCTCCGCTTCATCCAGAAGGAGCTGGGCGTCCTTGTGCGGGACCACCTGTTTGGTCAACAGCAGGAGCAAAAGCGCCTCGTGGCGGGCGGCCAGGGGGTAGAGGCGCTTCCGTTGGGATTTGATATATTTGAGGTATTCCTCCCGGCGCTCCTCCGGGTAGCGGTCCCCCTCCAGGGCAAAGCCCCACGCGGCCCGGGGCTTCCAGAAGGAGGGCATATTCCCCAGGGGGAGGTTGGGGGCGACGATGGGGGCGTCCACATCGTCGAAGGGGTCGTCGTTCTTGCCGGTGGGGCTGGGGGCGGTCTCCGCCCCTAGGAAGGTGATGCGTTCCAGACTTTCGCAGTTCAGAAAGGCCCAGCTGCCAATCCGGCGGACATTTTGCGGAATCGTAATTTCCGTCAAGCTCCGGCACTCCATAAACGCGTGGAATTCGATGGAGAGAAGGCTCTCCGGGAGCTTCACCCCGGGCAGCTTGACACAGTCGTAGAAGGCGCTCTCCCCGATGGTCTCCACCCCCTCGGGGATGACGACGGGGGCGGCAACGGCCCGGCAGCCTCCGAAGACATTGTTCTCGATTTTCTTCACACCGTCCGGGATGTAGATTTCCGTCAGCTCCTGGCACCCGGAGAAGGCGTAACCCATGATTTCGGTGACGCCCTCCGGGATCGCAACCTCTGCCAGAGGGGAGCGGCTGAACGCGCCGCCGCCGATAACACGAAGACTCTGGGGCAGGACCACGCGGCGCAGGCTTTCACAGTCCTCGAATGCCAGGTGGGACAGCTCCGTGACCCCCTCCGGGAGAATCACCTCCGTCAGGCCGGAGCAGCCATGAAAGGCGGCTAACCCGATTTCAGTCACGCCCTCCGGGATTGTGACTCCCGTCAGGTCGGTGCGGTTGAGGAAGGCCCGCTCGCCGATTTTGGTCACATCCTCCGGGATGACCACATGCCCGCCAGGGCCGCTGTACGTCTTCAATATACCCTGTTTAATCTCAAATTCCGGCTCCATGTTACCTCTTCCCCTCCAGATATTTCTCGTCCAGCAGCTTCTCTACCAGTTCCAGCCGGGCATTGAGGGCGGCCAGCTTCTCCAGAGTGGGGTTGTTCACGCTGGTCTGGTCCACGTCGTCGGCGTAATGGGTGGCCCGGCCGGCGATGCGGACAATCTGGGCAGGGATGCCCACGGCGGTCGCGTCCTCCGGTACCTCGGACAAAACCACGGCGTTGGCGGCGATGCGGGCGTTGTCCCCCACCTTGAAGGGGCCCAGCACCTTGGCCCCGCAGGAGATGAGCACATTGTTGCCGATGGTGGGGTGGCGTTTGCCTTGGTCCGTGCCAGTGCCCCCCAGGGTGACCCCGTGGTAGATCAGGCAGTCGTCCCCCACCTCGGCGGTCTCGCCGATGACGATGCCCATGCCGTGGTCGATGACGAAGCGGCGGCCGATTTTGGCTCCGGGGTGAATCTCGATCCCCGTCCAGAACCGGCTCCACTGGGAGATGACCCGGGCCAGAAACCGGCAGTTGTGACAGTATAGCCAGTGGGCCAGCCGGTGATACAGGGTGGCGTGGACTCCCTGGTATAGCAGGAAGATCTCCAGCTTGGACCGGGCGGCGGGGTCCCGGCGCTGATAGGCCTCCAGGGTTTCGTTTAAGGCTTTGAACATGATTTGCAAATCCCTCCTGTAGGGCTGCCCCCTACCAACAAAATCACGGTGCAACGGCAAACAAAAAACGCCCCTACACCCGCCCGGGCATAAGAGGCGATCACTCGCGGTTCCACTCTTTGCTTCACTCAAAGGGCCGTTATCGGGGCCCACCCGGGCGGCATTGCCCGCCGCGCTCCCGGACGCACTTCACGCCTGCCGGTCCGGGCCCCCTTTCAGCCGGTGAGGGGCCCTCTCTGGAGGGCTGGACTGGGCGATACTTTTCCGTTCCTCGCGCTTTCTTCAGGCTATTATATTATCATTCCTTGTTCCAGGTGTCAAGTTTTTACGAAGAATTTGCAAAAAATTGTGGTGCCGGGGGAATTGACAAGGGGGATTTTTCTGATATAATATACGATGTGTGAATCTGATATTGCGCAGAAGGAGCCCAGCACGGGATAAGGCCCGCCAGCGAGAGGGGACGGTGAAAGCCCTCGGAGCCGAAGCCGTGCAAGCCACTCCAGAGCAGCCCGGGAGGACCGGGACGGCTTGTCCCCGTTAACAGACAGCTGAGAGGCTCCCTTTGCGGAGATAATCAGGGTGGTACCGTGGAGTTTTTCCGCCCCTGACCATGTGTCAGGGGCGGTTTTTGCTTGAAAGGAGGAGTTTTGTTGCAGCAATATGTTGTGGACGCCTTTGCCGGCCGGCTGTTTGAGGGCAACCCGGCGGCGGTGTGCCTGCTGGACCAGTGGCCGGAGGACCGGCTTATGTTCCAGATTGCTTCAGA
Source organism: Lawsonibacter sp. (assembly GCA_022791995.1). Classification (GTDB taxonomy): domain Bacteria; phylum Bacillota; class Clostridia; order Oscillospirales; family Oscillospiraceae; genus Lawsonibacter. Next base: position 2,589 of record JAAWAD010000052.1, on the reverse strand, counting down.
AAATGCCCTGCCGGAGACCGCCTTCGCCGTCCCGGAGGGGGAGGGCTGGCGCCTGCGGTGGTTTGCCCCCGGGGACGAGGAGGTGGACCTGTGCGGCCACGCCACCCTGGCGGCGGCCTATGTGATAACCCGCTTTGCCGAGCCGTCTCTGGAGCGGGTGGTCTTCCATACCCGCAGCGGTCCCCTCCCGGTGGAGCGGAAGGGCGATCTGCTGGAGATGGACTTCCCCGCCTACACCCTGAAGCGGCTGGAAGTCACTGACCAGCTCACCGCTGCCCTGGGGGTGCGCCCCCTGGAGGTCTGGCGGGCCCGGGACCTGCTGTGCGTGCTGGAGCGGGAGGAGGATGTGGTCAATCTTCGCCCTGACCTGGAGGCGATGCAGCAGCTTCCGGGGGCGCTGTGCCACGTCACCGCCCGGGGCCGGGTGTATGACACGGTGTCCCGCACCTTCGGACCCAAGTGCGCCATCCCGGAGGACCCGGTGTGCGGCTCAGGCCACTGCCACATTATCCCCTACTGGGCGGCCCGGACAGGGCAGACCGAGTTTACCGCCCGGCAGGCCTCCCCCCGGGGCGGCACCCTGTACTGCCGCCTGGAGGGGGACCGGGTGAAGCTGGCGGGCCGGGCCTTCCTGTACGCCCGGGCGGAGCTGATGGTGGAGGGGTTGGAATGAGACGGCTGCGTCACTGGCTCCCTCTGCTGGCGCTGACCCTCCTCCTGACCGGCTGCAACCTGGGGGGGCACCCCCTCCCGGAGGGGATGGAGGAGAAGACCGTGCTGGAGCAGGGCCGGGAGGTGGTCGCCCTGCTCAACGCCGGGGACTGGCAGGGGGTCTACGACCGTCTGCGTCCCGCCAGCCAGGAGACCACCACCCCGGAGGCCATCCAGACCTACATGGAGGAGCGGTTGGACAAGGCGGGGGCCTATTCTCGGGAGACCGACGCCCTGGTCACTGGCCAGACCCTGGAGGACACCGGGGAGAAATACGGCACGGCGGTGCTCTACTGCAAGCACGCCAAAAAGAGCGCGGTGTACCGCATCGCCTTCAGTGCCGGGATGGAGCTGATGGGCATTGAGGTCACAGTGCGATAAGGAGAGAGGAATGGAACTTTTTCATCGCAATGAGCCAGGAAGGGAGTACCGCTCCAATACCACCCCGGAGCAGCTGGACCTGTTTGAGCAGCTGGACCGGACGGTGGTCCTGGCGGTGAGGGACGGAAGCCCCCGGATTGACGGGGCCCTCCATCTGTGCGTCACCCAGGCGGGCTTTGGAAAGGCAGCCGCAATACTGAAGTTGGCCGGTCCCAATTCCGGCCCCCATCAGACGGCCCTGGGGCTGGGGCTGGACACAGTGCTCCAGCAGGAGGGGTATCAGGCCCTGGTGCTCTATGGCCTGGCGGGAAATCAGCTCGAGTTTATACTCACAAAAAAGGACTTGGAGCCCATGCGGGATGTGGTGGACAGCTTTTGCATCCTGTACGCCGCCGCCCGGGGGGCCATGCCGCCGGAAAAGGCCCGGGACCTGATGCGGGAGAAGGCGGTCTGGCTTTTGGGGGAGCTGCCCAGAACCGGGCGGAAGGGGGAGACCTTCGGCTTTGTCACCATCCGGCGAGAGGGTTATGAGGCGGTGAAGTGCTTCCTTACCCAAGAGAGCGCCGGAAAATTCAATCAGGAGGGGCGCCCCGTTACCCCCGTCCGGGTGAGGGACCTGGAGACCTTCCTGGAGGGGACCTTTGCCGTCATCCTCGAGCCCCACCGGAACTACTGGCTGGAGCTGGGGGCGGACGCCGTCAAGGGTGGGAGGTGACCGGATGAAGCGTGTCCTGGGCAGCCCCTTTCACAGCCTGAACCGGGCGGTGGATATGCTGTGCCTCAACCTGGGGCCGGAGGTGGACTGGACCTCCCTCCGCACCGGGCAGAAGCGGAATATGCCCGCCTACTCTATCCACCTCCAGACCCCCTGGCGTTTCTCCCGGGAGGGGAAAATTCTGCTGGCCTCCCGGGACATCTACGAGCCCTTTGCCCCGGATAAGGTGGGCGAGGACTGGGCCTATGATCTGGTGGGCCGGCCCCCGGAGGAGGGCAGTCTCTTCGACGCCCGAGTGCCGGAGCTCTCCCGGACTATGGCCCACGCAACTGCCGCCTTCTACTGGATCTCCCCCCTGGGAGACCTGAACCTGGAGTTTTCCAACGGAGTTTGCTTCCAGTCCTTCACCCCCGACTCCCGAAAATGTGAGGTGTGGCGTTTGCTGGACTACCGCACAGGAAAGCATATTGTCGTCTTTGACACGGAAACGTAACCGGAAGAGCGGGAAAGGCTCCCTCAGAGAGGGAGTCTTTGGAGGAAAACTGAAAATTTATCAACATATCGGAGGTAATCAACATGAAAGAACCCAAGCCCTACGGCCTGAACGAGCTGCGGGAGATGTTCCTGAAATTCTTTGAGTCCAAAGGCCATCTCCGCCTGCCCAGCTTCTCCCTGATCCCCCAGAACGACGCCTCTCTGCTGCTCATCAACAGCGGCATGGCCCCCATGAAGCCCTGGTTCACCGGGGAGGAGGAGCCCCCCCGCCGCCGGGTGTGTACCTG
>JAAWAD010000051.1 GCA_022791995.1 Lawsonibacter sp. | reverse complement strand
GGCTTTTCCACAGGGGGATGGTGTTCACCAGGGAGGACTGGATTTTCTCCAGCATCTGGGTGTCGTTGTTCTGGAGCAGGCGGGTCTGGGGGCCCATCTGCACGGAAATCATCCGGGTGAGCTCCAGGTCGTGGAGCTTCTTCTCGAAGCGGTTGCACAGGTTGACAAAGTCGTTGTAGGCTTGGGCGTCCTCCTGGGCGCCGGAGGCCTCCGCCTTCTGCCGCAGCTCCACCAGGTCGTGGGAGCGCAGGTACTCCAGGCGCTTCTTCCCGGCGATGATATACATGGTCAACTCCTTGTAGTACTTGGTGTTCAGCTCGTACATCTGGTCAAACATGGCGATGTCCTTCATCAGGACCACCTGATGCCCCTCAAGCACCTTGACGATCTTGTCCACGTTGACCTCGGTTTTGGCGTAGCTAGCCTTCATCATCTCGATCTCGTTCTTCTTCCGCTGGAAGAAGCCGCCGATGCCCTTCTTCTCCGGCTGGCCGAAGTTTTTCAGCTCCACCACCAGGGAGGACAGGGCCTCGCCCACCTCCCCCAGGTCCTTGGTGCGTACGTTGCTCAGGGCGCTCTCGGAGAAGGAGGCAATATTCTTCTGGGCGGCGGCCCCGTACTGGAGCACCAGGTTGGAGTCGGTCACATCAATCTTTTTGGCAAACTCGTCCACCATCTTCCGCTCGGCCTCGGTGAGCATGGACTCGTCAATCTGGACGGCGCTGGCGTCCCGGGCCTCCTGACTGGCTGTGCCGGCCGCGGCGTCCAGGGTCAGACTGGGGGCGGCGGGGGCCGCGGGAGCGGGGGCAGCCGCCTCGGCTTCTGGATTCAGGGTCAGAGTCAATTCGTCACTCATCAGTTTTTCCTCCTGTATTTTTATGAATCGTCTTTGATGCCAGACCAGTAGAGCCACCATGCCGCAGAGGCGATGGTGAGCGGATAAACATGGACAGGGTGAACAGAGACAGAGCGTCGTGCATTCCGACGCGGAGCAGGTTGAGAAGCCATATGACGGCGTTGAGGGTAAAGATGACAGCATACCACATCACACGTTTTTTCCGGCCTTGCTTCATTGTGCCGTCCCCCGTGCTTTACGCCTCGAAGTCCTCGCCGTCCTCCCCCTCGGTGAAGCTGATCTCCAGGATGCCCTGCTCGATCAGGGCATAGACGCCGTTGGCAAACCACAGCCCGGAGGCGGTCAGCCACAGCAGGCCCCGGCCGATGGCCAGGGAGGTCTTCTCCCGGAAGGCGGCGATGGCCTGGACGATGCTCAGCACCCCAATGGTGAAGGAGATGACGGTGAGGATGGCGTCCAAAATCTTCTCAGTGTCTTTCATTGCGATAACCCCCTGTAAAAATATGGATGGTGTCTTGTCTACAGCTCCAGGCGGAAGTCCCCGGAGTCCTTCAGGCCCTCCTGGGTCAGCAGGTTTTCCATCACGGTGATGTCGGTGGAGATGTCCAGGGCCTCCTCTGCGTACAGCGCATCCAGCTGCCGGTCGAAGGCGTTCTCCACGGTGTGCAGCATCATAGAAATTTTGCCCTTTGTGGCGGTGATGTTCGCCCCCTCAATACCGGCGGCGTCCATCTGACGGTAGGTGCGCAGCAGCTTCAGGGTTGTGGGCAGGTAGTAGTCCAGAAAACGGCGGATCTGAGGCAGCTTTTTGGGGTTGGCCGCCACGTGGTCCAGAATTTTGGCGGCGACCCCCTCCAGGTGGTCGATCTGGGCGGAAATTCCAGGGTCGGCGATGGCGTCGTTCAGACGGCGCATCTCGTCCACTGCCCGGTTCCGTTCCTGGACCAGGGCCTCCACCTCCGGGTTCTGGGGGGCGGGGGCTGGCTTAACCTCTGGCTTGGGGGGCGGCTGGGGCGTGCTGCGGCCCAGAAGGGCGCACAGTGCCCCAGAGGCCAAAAAGACCGCCAGCGAGACCCCGCCGCAGATCAGATAGTCGCTCACACGGTGGAGGGAGAAAAACACCCCGAAGATAAGCCACACCACGCCAATGAGATAAATGGGAATCACAGAGCGGGTTTCCTGTTTTGCCATGGTCTCCTCCTTACGCGCTGCGGGTCAAATTCCGTATGCTTATTGTACCTCCAACCGGGACAGGTGTCAAGAAAATTGCCAGGTTTCCCCCGCTGCCCGGTTGAAATTTCCGCGGAATGGGAGTAAAATCAGAGGGAACGATTCACCGTCCCCTTGGAAAGGAGCATTCCATGTCACATCTGTCTCCCCTGGCCCGCGGCCTGTACCGCCTGCGCCAGAGCCGCCTTCTGCGGGCATCGGGCTGGCTCAGTGTTCCCCTGTTTCCTCTATTCTGCCTGTTCCTCATGGATTATATGAACTATGGGGGGCACCTGGCCAACCTTCAGGACCACTGGCGGGACCATCCGGGCCCCGTCCGGTTCGAGATTTTGGTGGTCCTGTTCCTGTTCTGTGTCCTGACCCTGGTTCTCCGGCGGCTCTGGCTGTCCGGGCTGATTTTCGGGAGCCTGTCCCTTGTATGCGCCTATGTGAACTATATGAAGGTGGCCCTGAATGGAGACCACTTCTATCCCCAGGATCTGGCGATGGTGACCCAGGCGGGGGAGCTCACCTCCTTCCTCAGTGGGGGAGTGCCCCGGTGGTTCTGGCTGGGAGCGGCGATGCTTCTCCTGTGGACCGCGGGACTGTGGCTGCTGGGACTGGCCCTGCCCCGGCCCTTCCTCTGGCGGTGGTCGGCCGCCGCCCTGCTGGTGCTCTGGGTCCAGGCCGGCCTGTGTACCAACACCAAGGCCGATCAATTCCTCCTCCGCTTCGGTATGTCCACCTTTGATACCGCCCTCCAGAGCTCCAACTACACGGCCAACGGCTTTGTGGGGGGCTTCGCTGTCAACGTGCTGGGGATGCAGTTCCACGCCCCGGAGGGGTACAGCCAGGAGAACCTGGAACAGCTGCTGGCCCCCTATACCCCCGCCCTCGCTGGTACAGAGGAGCGCTTTGATGTGGTGGTGGTCCTCAGTGAGAGCTTTTTTGACCCCTGGATTCTGGATGGGGTGACCTTCTCAGAGAATCCCCTGCCCAACTATGACCGGCTGCTTGCCAGTCAGCGCTGCCAGAGCGGACAGCTGTACACCACCGCCGTGGGCGGAGGGACCGTCCGGCCAGAGTTCGCCCTGCTCACCGGGCTGACCACCGACTACATGCCCGACGTCACCACCCCCTACTGGTATGTATCCAAGGATTTCCCCACCTATGTCTCCCACTACCGGGACCTGGGGTATGCCACCCTGGCGCTCCATCCCTATGACAGAAAGTTTTACGCCCGGGACAGCGCCTACCCCCACCTGGGCTTTGAGACCTTCTATGGGGAGGAGGATATGGACCGTTTCGCACAGGTGACAACCAAACGGGGGTACGTCACCGACGATGCCGCCGCCCAGGCGGCGATCCGTCTGGTGGAGGCGCAGGACAAGCCCGCCTTCCTCTTCCTCATCACCATGGAGAACCACCAGCCCTTCCACCCCCTTCCGGAGGAGGACATCCACATCCGGGTGGAGGCCCCTGCCCTGTCGCAGGAGTCCTACGACGCCCTGACCACCTACACCCAGGGGCTGGCCGACGCCGACAGGATGCTGGGGGAGCTGGCCGCCTGGATTGACAGCCGGGAGCGGCCCACCGTGCTGCTCTTTTTCGGGGATCACCTGCCCACCCTGGGGGCCAACTATCTGGCCTACAACGAGACCGGCCTGGTGGACTCCAGCGACGGCCTGGACGCCCAGGAGCGGCAGCGCGTCTACTCCACCCCCTTTGTCATCTACAGCAACCGGGAGCTGGCGGAGGGCCTGCTGAAGGAGCGGACGGGAAACGCGATCTCGGACTATAATCTCCTCAACCACATCCTCCGGGCCACCGGGATGCCCCGGACCTCCTATATGGAGCTGCTGGCCGGCTTTTATGCGGCCGCCCCCTTCTACAATGTGCGGCTGTGGCTGCCCCTCACCCCGGAAATTGCCTTCTACACCGACGCGATGAAGCTGGTCACCTATGACCGCCTGCTGGGGAAGGGATGGTCGGCGGAGCGGTGATTTCTGCGGAAAGTGATTGACTTCCCGCGGGAGATTTAGTATCATTTACAGTACTGCAATTTGTGCCACGAAGGAGATAAATGTGTATGCTCACCCTGGAACAGTTTAAAAACGCCCGGAGCGTCTTACAGAGCGTTCTGCGGCCCACTTCTCTGATTTACTCCCCCTCTCTGTCGAGAAACTGCGGCAACAACGTGTATTTGAAGCCGGAGAACATGCAGGTTACCGGAGCCTATAAGATCCGCGGCGCCTATTTCAAGATCAGCACCCTGTCCCAGGAGGAGAAGGCCCGCGGGCTGGTGACGGCCTCTGCGGGGAACCACGCCCAGGGAGTGGCCTATGCCGCCCAGGCCGCCGGCGTGGCCGCCACCATTGTAATGCCGGCCACCACTCCGCTGATGAAGGTGAACAACACCAAGGAGTACGGGGCCCAGGTGCTGCTCCACGGCGAGGTCTTTGACGATGCCGCGGAGCTGGCCGCCCAGCTGGCGGAGGAAAAGGGGCTGACCTATGCCCACCCCTTCAACGACCTGACCATTGCCACCGGCCAGGGCACCATCGCCTATGAGATCTTCCAGGACCTGCCCGATGTAGAGGTCATTCTGGTGCCCATCGGCGGGGGCGGGCTTGCCGCCGGCGTGGCCACCCTGGCCAAGCTGCTCAATCCCCATGTGGAGGTGGTGGGCGTGGAGCCCACAGGGGCCGCCTCCATGAAGGCCAGCCTGGAGGCCGGCCATGTGGTCACACTCCCCTCCGCCACCACCATTGCCGACGGCGTGGCGGTGAAGACCCCGGGGGATCTGGTGTTCCCCTATGTACAGAAAAATGTGGACCGGATCGTCACCATTGACGACAGCGAGCTGGTGGAGGCCTTCCTGGACGTGATGGAGCGGCATAAGATGGTGGTGGAGAACGCCGGCCTGCTGTCCGTGGCTGCCCTGCGTCACCTGGGCTGTCAGGGAAAGAATGTGGTCTCTGTCCTGTCCGGGGGGAATATGGATGTGATTACTATGGCCTCCCTGGTACAGCACGGT
>JAAWAD010000050.1 GCA_022791995.1 Lawsonibacter sp. | reverse complement strand
TACACCACGCCGGGGCCGGAGACCCCCACATTGATGACCCGCTCCGGCTCTCCCACCCCGTGGAAGGCGCCGGCCATAAAGGGGTTGTCCTCCACCGCGTTGCAGAAGACCACCAGCTTGGCGCAGCCGAAGCCGCCCTTGTCGGCGGTTTTTTCCGCCAGCTCCTTGATGGTCCGGCCCATGAGGGCCACTGCGTCCATGTCGATGCCCGCCTTGGTGGAGCCCACATTCACACTGGCACACACGATGTCGGTGGAGGCCAGGGCCTCGGGGATGGAAGCGATGAGCTTCCGGTCGGCGTCGGTCATCCCCTTCTGGACCAGGGCGGAAAAGCCGCCGATGAAGTTGACCCCCACCGCCTTGGCCGCCCGGTCCAGGGCCAGGGCGAAGGGAACATAGCTGTCCGTCTCCGCCGCCGCGGCTACCAGGGCAATGGGGGTGACGGAGATGCGTTTGTTGACAATGGGAATGCCGAATTCCTTCTCAATGGCCTGACCAGTGGCCACCAGATGCTCTGCATATTTTGTGACTTTGTCATAGACCTTGTCACAGGCAACGTTTACGTCACTGTGGGCACAGGATAGCAGAGAGATGCCCATGGTGATGGTGCGCACGTCCAGATGCTGCTGGTCGATCATCTGGATGGTCTGCATGATCTCGTGTTGGTTCAACATGACGGCCACCTCTCAAATCCGGTGCATGGCGTTGAAGATATCTTCTCTCTGGATGCGGATGGACAGCGCCTGCTCCTGGCCGGCCTGGGCCAGAATGTCGGCCATCTCCCCCACGGAGTGGGTGCAGGCCGCGGTATCCACCAGCATAACCATGGTAAAGAATTCCTGGAGGACAGTCTGGGTGATGTCCAGGATGTTGATATTGTGCTGGGCCAGCAGGGAACACACAGCGGCGGTAATGCCCACCCGGTCCTTGCCGATAACGGTGACGATTGCTTTCATAGAAATATTCCTTTCTGTTATCAACGTTGTTTGGAACGTAACGGTCTTGACACTCCCTACAGTCAATTCAATTCGTCCAGGGTCAGCTCAAAGCCGTCCAGGAAGTGCTCCATAAAGTATTTCAGGGCGGGCAGATCGCTCTGGAGAAGGGCGGCATAGGTCTGTTCCTTGGCTTTTTTGAACTCGGTGTTGCCCGCCTTCAGCTCCTCCACACACTTGAGGTAGGCGGACAGCTTGTCCGCCGCCTTCACCAAGGCATGGACCGCCGGGTCGGGGATGGTCACGGCCGGGCGGAAATCCTCCCGCAGCTCCGGGGGCAGCATGGACAGCAGCCTGCGCTCCGCTGTGGCCTCCACCGCCTTGTAGGCGCTCTGGATGTCCGGGTTGTCATACTTGATGGGGGTGGGCATGTCGCCGGTCAGGATCTCGCTGGCATCATGGTACAGGGCCGCCACCGCCACTGCTCCAGGGTCAATCTGTCCCCCGAAATACCGGTTCTGGATAATCGCCAGAGCGTGGGCCAGCACCGCCACCTGGTGAGAGTGCTCCTGGATATTCTCCAGCCGGGTATTGCGCATCAGGCCCCACCGGTTGATGTACCGCATCCGGGAGATCATGGGGAAAAAGTTGTAGGGCACGGCAAAAACACTCCTTATGCTCAAGTCCCCCCATTCTACCATAGACAGACCCGCTTGTAAACCTCTATCCTTCCAGAAGAAATGCAGGCTTGACCTCCTCTGGAGGCCTTTGTATAATGGAGAAAGAGCGCCGAAGGGCGAGCCAATTTTAAGGAGGAACCTTGTATGTCTTTCCATTATGACGTCTCTGTTTTAGAGCTTTTGGACATTCTGGGCTGCAAGCCCAGCCCCGACTACCAGCCCGACCCCCGTCTCCCCGCCCTGCTGAACGACTTTTTGAGCCGTGCCTGTGACCATCCTCTGTTCGAGACAGCGGACATCTGGACCGACCACTCGGCTTGGACCTCCCACGAGGTCATTGAGGAGCGGGTGGAGGAGGACCGGGAATACTATGCGGAGCACCCGGATGAGCTGGAGGAAGACGACCCCTATGCCCCCTTCTTCAACCTGCCCAGGGAGCAGTGGTCCACGCTGGTGGAGAACTATCTGGAGATCGGCAGCGACTATGCCGCCGGGGTGGTGGAGTTTGGCATTCGGGAGACGGACCTGGGCCAGCCGGACCCGGTCATCTATATGCTCCACGAGGAGGACGCCCCCACCGGCTGGAAGCGGTTCAGCGCCACCTTGACCGACTATCTGAAGTATGTCCTTTGTGCCATTTTGTGCTGCGAGAGCTACGACACCGGGCCGGACGTGCTGAAGAAGGCGGGCTGGACATATACGGAATGCGAAAAGCCGGAGGACGCCCCGCTGATCCCGTGTATCTTCGACTTGGCCGTGTGCTGCGGCTATGACCCGGACACCAAAACCGTTTTAGCGGTTCTGTCCGACGCCCAGTGTAAAGCGTCCCAAATGATCAAGAAGGACTGAGGGGACCCATGGCCAAACGCAGGACCCGGAATACCCGGGGGAAAATTATCGAGGCGGCGTGGCGGCTGTTCTACCGCCAGGGCTATGACGACACCACAGTGGAGGAGATCATCGAGGAGTCCGGCACCTCCCGTGGTTCCTTCTACCACTACTTCGAGGGGAAGGACGCCCTGCTGACCACCGTCTCCTTCCTCTTCGACCAGAAGTACGAGGAGCTGATGGAGCGGATGGATCCCTCCATGAACCGGTTTGATCTGCTGATGTATCTGAACCGGGAGCTGTTTGCCATGATTGAGAATTCCATCTCCCTGGATCTGCTGGCCCGGCTGTACTCCTCCCAGCTGGTCACCCGGGGAGACAAGCACCTGCTGGACCACAACCGCACCTATTACAAGCTGCTGCGGCAGATCGTCCTTCAGGGGCAGGAGCGGGGAGAGCTGCGCACAGACGTCACCGTCAACGAGATGGTCCGGGTCTACGCCCTATGCGAGCGGGCCCTGATCTACGACTGGTGCCTGTCCGAGGGCTCCTACTCCCTGCTCCAGTTCAGCCGGACCATGATGCCTATGTTCTTCCGGGAATACCGGTCCTGAGAAAAAGTTTGTGAAAAATATACAAATAATGATATGAAAATTATTCTTGTAAAAAAGGTTGAAATTTCAATCTTTTTTATACAAAAATGCAAATGCTGTACGGAGTTGAATCCGTACAGCATTCTGTGTTTTATTCTGGTCCAATTTGTGCTATGATAGGGTCTATGTCCGGGAAATCGGACAATATAGTCAACACAGTGTAAAACAGAAAAAGTTTCGGGCCGCCCTTTTCAAAGGGCGGTAGGTCCAGGGCAAAGCCCTGGTGGGTTTGGGCGAAGCCCAACGTTTTCTTGTTTCCGCTGCGCTGCCTATTATGTGTGGGAAGACAGCTCCGGCTGTCGGAAGGAGAAATTTTTATGACAAGAGAACAGATCTGTATCACGGCGGTGATCCTCCTCTACCTCTGCTTTGTGATTCTGACAGGGGTATTCATCGGCCGCCGCACCAAAAAGAGCGCGGAGGGCTTCTACCTGGGCGGGCGGGGCATCGGCCCCCTGGTCACCGCTATGAGCGCGGAGGCCTCTGATATGAGCAGCTACCTGCTTATGGGTATCCCCGGTCTGGCCTATCTGTCCGGCGTGGCCGACGCAAGCTGGACCGCCATTGGCCTGGCAGTGGGCACCTATCTGAACTTTCTGCTTGTGGCCAAGCGGCTGCGCCGGTACAGTGTGCAGCTGGACGCCATCACCATCCCCAGCTTCATTTCCAAACGGTACGGGGAGAAAAAGCCGGTCATTATGTGCATCTCCGCTTTGATTATCCTGATTTTCTTTGTCCCCTACGTGGCCTCCGGCCTTGCGGCCATTGGGAAGCTGTTCAACAGCCTGTTCGGCTGGAGCTACATGACTGCCGTCATTCTCGGCGCCATCGTCATCATCAGCTATACCTCCATCGGCGGCTTCAGCGCTGTGGCCACCATGGACCTGATCCAGTCCGTCATTATGACCGCGGCCTTGGCCATCATCGTGGTCTTCGGTATTGTCCAGGCCGGGGGCATGGAGGCCGTACTGGACCACGCCCGGAGCCTGCCTGGCTTCCTCAGCTTTGGTCAGACCTATAACCCTGCCACTGGAGGTGCGGAGCCCTACGGCTTCATCCGCATCCTGTCCATGATGGCCTGGGGGCTGGGCTACTTCGGAATGCCCCACATCCTGGTGCGCTTTATGGCCATCCGGGATGAGGAGGAGCTGACCCTCTCCCGGCGCATTGCCTCCGTGTGGGTGGTGGTCTCTATGGGTGTGGCGGTGTTCATCGGTATCGTGGGTCACGCTGTCTCCACCGCCGGCCGTATTCCCGCCCTGGAGGGCAGCGCCACCGAAACGGTAATTGTCCGCCTGTCCGACCTGTTATCCTCCTACGGAATTCTCCCCGCTGTAGTAGCCGGGTGCATTCTGGCCGGCATCCTGGCGGCCACGATGTCCACTGCGGACTCCCAGCTGCTGGCTGCCTCCTCCGCTTTCTCAGAAAACCTGGTCCAGAACGTTCTGAGTATTAAGCTGAACGAAAAGCAGACCATGCTGGCTGCCCGGCTGACGGTGGTGGTCATTGCTGTGATCGCTATTTTCCTGGCCTCCGACCCCGACAGCAACGTGTTTCAGATCGTCTCCTTCGCCTGGGCGGGCTTCGGCGCAACCTTCGGCCCTGCCATCCTGTGCGCCCTGTTCTGGAAGCGGAGCAACCGCCAGGGCATCATGGCCGGACTGGTGGTGGGCAGCGTGATGATCTTCGTCTGGAAATTCTGGGTGCGGCCTATGGGAGGTGCTCTGGACATCTACGAGCTTCTCCCCGCCTTCCTGTGCGCCTGCGCTGCTATTGTGGCAGTCTCCCTCCTCACTCCGCCCCCCAGCCAGGAGGTAGAGCAGTCCTTCGAGACCTTCCGCAAGGGAGCCTGAGAGATGTAAAAAATTTGTGAACTCCCTTGCATTTTTCCTTTCAATGCGATATGATAACGTTAGCACTCAAAAATAATGAGTGCTAACGTTTTTGTTATCTTTTGAATTTTATATACACGGAGGAATCGTTACAATGGCAAAGAAACAGTTTAAGGCGGAATCCAAACGGCTGCTGGACCTGATGGTCAACTCCATCTACACCCACCGGGAGATCTTTCTGCGGGAGCTGATCTCCAACGCCAGCGACGCGGAGGACAAGCTGGCGTACAAGTCCCTCACCGACGACGGAGTGGACGTGAAGCGGACAGACCTGAAAATCACCATTGTCCCGGATCAGGAGACTCGGCTGCTGACTGTGTCGGATAACGGCATCGGCATGACCCGGGAGGAGCTGGAGGCTAACCTGGGCACCATTGCCCGCAGCGGCTCCCGGCAGTTCAAGGACGACCTGGCCGGGGACGACAAGGCGGCGGACTCCATCGACGTCATCGGCCAGTTTGGCGTGGGCTTCTACTCCGCCTTTATGGTGGCCGACCATGTGACCGTCCTCTCCAAAGCCTGGGGCTCTGAGGAGGCCTGGATGTGGCAGTCCGACGGAGCTGACGGCTACACCGTCACCGCATGTGAAAAAGCGGCTCCTGGCACCGATGTTATCATGCACATCAAGGAAAACGCCGACGAGGAGAACTACGACCAGTTTTTAGATGCCTATAAATTACAGGAGCTTATCAAAAAATACTCCGACTATATCCGCTATCCCATTTTGATGGAGGTGGAGGACTATCGCCAGAAGGAGAAGCCGGAGGACGCAGGAGACGACTACAAGCCCGAGTGGCAGACGGTGAAGGAGTGGAAAACCCTCAACTCCATGGTCCCCCTGTGGCAGCGGCAGAAGTCCAAGGTCAAGCCCGAGGAGTACAACGCCTTCTACAAGGAGAAGTTCGGCGACTGGCAGGATCCCCTCACCGTCATCCACACCAGCGCCGAGGGGGCGGTGACCTATAAGGCCATGCTCTATATCCCGGAAAAGACCCCCTACGACTTCTACACCCGGGAGTATCAGAAGGGCCTTCAGCTCTACTCCTCCGGCGTGCTCATCATGGACAAGTGCGCCGATCTGCTCCCCGACCACTTCCGGTTCGTCAAGGGTGTGGTGGACTCCGCTGATTTCTCTCTGAACATCAGCCGGGAGGTGCTCCAGCACACCCGCCAGCTGAAGACCATTGCCGCCGCCCTGGAGAAGAAAATCAAGAACGAGCTGCTCAAGATGCAGAAGGAGGACCGGGAGAAGTACGAAAAGTTCTGGACCGCCTTCGGCACCCAGCTGAAATACGGCGTGGTGGCCGACTACGGCCAGCACAAGGATGTGCTCCAGGACCTGCTGCTGTTCTGGTCCTCCAAGGAGGGGGCCAACACCACCCTGGCCGCC
>JAAWAD010000006.1 GCA_022791995.1 Lawsonibacter sp. | reverse complement strand
GACAAGGCCGACCTGGAGTTCCCCAACGACCTGCTGTGGGAGCTGGACCGGATGGAGTTCCACATCCCGGAGACGGGCCGCACGGTGACGGCCAGACACCGCCCGGTGGTCATTATCACCTCCAACGCGGAGAAGGAGCTGCCCGACGCCTTTCTGCGCCGGTGCGTCTTCCATTATATCGAGTTCCCCGACAAGGAATTGATGGCGGAGATTGTCCGCGTTCACTACCCCGACCTCAGCGACAAGCTGCTCACCCAGGTGCTGGAGGCCTTCTATAAAATCCGCAGCCTGCCCCAGATCAAAAAGAAGCCCTCCACCAGCGAGATTCTCGACTGGATCCAGGCCCTGGTCCACGGCGGGGTGGACCCCAGGCGGGTGGTGAAGGAGGTGCCCTATCTGGGGGTGCTGCTGAAGAAAAACGAGGACATGGACGCCCTGCGGCGGCAGTGGCGGTGAGCCCATGTTTGAGGAGTTTCTGTATCTTCTGTGGCGAAACGGCCTGAATGTCTCGCTGACCGAGTGGATGGCCCTGATGGAGGGGCTGGACAAGGGGCTCCACGGGGCCAGCTTCACCGGCTTTTACCAGCTGTGCCGGTGCCTGCTGGTGAAGAGCGAGGCCGACTTTGACCGCTTTGACCGCTGCTTCCTGGAGTACTTCAAGGATGTGCCCTTCCAGCAGGAGGTCTCCCAGGAGTTATTAAACTGGCTGGATAAACCGGACGTATTGACCGATTACGCCAACTGGGACGAGCTCCAGGCCCTGAAAAACCTGGGCCTGTCCGAGGAGGAGATCGAGCGGATGCTCCAGGAGCGCATGGCCGAACAGACCGAGGAGCACAACGGGGGCAATTACTGGGTGGGCACCCACGGCATGTCCGTCTTCGGCAATTCCGGCCTGTCCCCCAGGGGCATCCGGGTGGGCGGGCAGTCCATGTACCGCCGGGCCTTCCGCGTGGCCGGAGAGCGGAAGTTCCGGGACTTTCGCCGGGACAACACCCTGGACACCCGCCAGTTCCAGGTGGCCCTGCGCCATCTGCGCCAGTTCTCCGGCCTGGTGGGCCTGCCCCCCACCGAGTTCGACGTGGACCGGACCATTCAGGACACCGCCGGCAACGGCGGCGTGCTGAAGGTGCGCTACCGCCGCCCCCGGGAGAACACCGTGAAGGTCCTTCTGCTGATGGATTCCGGCGGCTCCATGGACTACTATGCCTCCCTGTGCTCCGCCCTGTTCCAGGCGGTGAGCAAGTCGGGCCACTTCAAGGATTTGAAGGTGTACTACTTCCACAACTGCGTCTATACCCGCCTGTACCAGTCCCCTGCCCTCCTGTCCCGGGACGCCGTGTCCACCGACTGGGTGCTGTCCAACCTGCCCGGGGACTATAAGGCTATCCTGGTGGGGGACGCCCAGATGGCCCCCTATGAGCTGATGGGGGGCTACTATGGCCGCAGCGAGCGCCCGGACGGGCCCCGGTGCGGTATGGACTGGCTCCGCCTGCTCCGCAGCCGCTACCGGAACGCCATCTGGCTCAACCCCAGCCCCCGGCCCGATTGGGGCGAGTACTGGTCCCAGACCTATGACGCCATCGCCCGGGAGTTCCCCATGTTCCCCCTCACCGTGGACGGCCTGGAGGAGGGCATGAAAAAGCTGCTTGTGCGATGAAAACAGCCTGCCCCTCCCGGGGCAGGCTGTTTTTCTGTTTCTTCCGATTCGTGTTCAGCAGACCGAAAGAAACGCGTCGATGATTGCCTTGAGCGCATTGCGCTGCTCCGGGCTCAAGGCGTCCAATTTTTCGCTTCCCAAAATGCTGCTTTGACTGTGCTGTCCTGTCAGCAAATACTCCAGGTCCAAATGCAGTGCGCGGCTGACGGCAATCAGATTTTCTGGCCGCAGCGCCTTTTGCCCCTGCTCCGCAGAGCTGACCGTTTTGGGAGAAATTCCTGCCGCCTCTGCCAGTACCTCCTGGCTCCAGCCCAGCGCGTTTCGCCTTGTGACAATGCGCTTCCCTATTTCAATCAGCAGCACCTGATCCTTCCCTTTCATACAACCAACTCCATACACCAAGGATTCCGCCCTGTGCAAGCTGTGCGGCCCTGCCTCATTTCCCCTGCCACTGGTCAAAGGGCACCATCTGGAAGGCTACGTCCCAGGGGGTCTCCCGATAGACCAGATAGGACAGGTCTCCCTTGCCCGGGAACTCGTTGGCGGCCCAGCCGGGGAAGGGGAGCAGGGGGAGGGTGACTTCCCGTGCGCCCAGGGCGGTCTGCTGCCGGGCATACGTCAGCCGCTGGTGGTACACCAGGCAGTTGCAACCATAGAGGCAGACCAGCAGCACCCCGGCCAGGGCGGCGGCGCGGCAAAGCCAGTTCAGGGGGCGCAGGCCCTGTTCCCGGGCCTGCTGATACAGGGCGGCGGCGGTGAGAAGGAGCAGGACATAGCCGGGAAAGGCGTTCCGGGGCCCGATGGGAGAGACAACCAGCAGCGGGGTGTTCACCGCGCACAGGCAGAGGGCCAGCAGCGCCACCCGCCCCCGGGCGGGGGAGCGCCACTCCCAAAGGGCAATCAGCCACAGCGCGGCCAGGGCGCAGCCCAGAGCCAGCCGTCCGTGGGTGTAGAGCCCCCAGACCTGGAACAAATCCACCGCCGCATCGGCCAGATAGAGCAGGTGGACTCCGCCCAGCAAAACGGTCCACAGCCGCAGGCGGGGGCAGCCCTGCCGCTTCAGCAGGAAGAGGAACAGGGCGCTGATGACCAGAGTCAAAGCGGCCGGGCGGACCAGGGTCTCAATCACCACGATGTGGAGGTTCTCCCCCAGCAGGGCCAGCCCCAGCGCCCGGGTGTCCTCCCCCACCCGGTCATAGCCCGGGGCGGTGAACATGACCAGTGTCCCCAGCCAGACGCCCAGGGCGGCGGCCAGACAGTCCCCCCGTCCGGGCCGCCGGCGGGCCAGGGCATAGACGGCCAGGGCGGTTCCCGCCAGCGCCAGCCAGAGGGTCACAGGCTCCATAAACAGGCAGCAGCCCAGCCCCAGCAGAAAGCGCCCCGTCCGTCCGAGCCGGGAGGGGGCGGGCCGCTCCAGCAGGCGGGCCAGCAGCAGGACGCCCGCCATGGGCAGCAGGTAGTTCACCAGCCCCGCCCCCCAGGAGTAGACCTGCTGCCAGATGCCCCGGGGGGCCAGCACCACCAGGGCGAAGGCAAGCGAAAGGCCCTCGCACCGGTTGGCGGGGGCGAACCGCTTCCCCAGCAGCCAGACCAGGGCGGCCAGCGCCCCGCCCAGCAGCAGTCCCCGGAGGGGCCCCAGGGGGCTGAAGTAGAGCTTGGCCTGGAGCACCCCCAGGAAATTGCCCAGATACCGGCCGTTGGCGGGTACCCCCACCACCCGGGCCCCCTGGGTGACGGGCCGGGTGAGCAGCCAGTCCCGCCAGGAGGCAAAGCGCCAGAAGACAAAGTAGCAGTCGTCGCACTCGGGGACAAACAGCAGCCCCAAAACCAGCAGCACGGCCAGAGCGCACACAGGCCACAGCCGCCGCCAGCGCGGATTTGTCACAGGCACTCCCCTCTTTCCTGCCGCAAAATTTTTCCCAGTATAACACAAAAGGAGAAAAAAGAAAAGCTTTCCCCACAATTTTCCCGGTTATGCGGGACTTGGTTCTTTTCATTTGCCCCGGTTCGTGTTATACTTGGCTCGTTCCTTTCCCCTGTTGGATCTGTGTGATGCGAGGTATCGCCTATGAAACACTCCTCCCCCCGCCTGTCCGCCCGAATGGACCACCCCCTCTGGCGGCCCGCCGTCCTCACCGGACTTGGACTGGCCGTCGGGTGCCTGTCCCTGGTTTTGGGGGCCTCCGGCTATGGAAAGCTGCCCTTTGCCCAGGTGTTTCCCTCTTACTGGACCAGCCCCCTGCTGCTGGCGCTGAACCTGCTCCCCCCGGTGCTGCTGGTCTGGGGCTTTGCCCTGCTGTCCCGCCGGGCCTGGGTGGGTTTTCTGGGGGGATATCTGCCGGTTGTCGGCCTGTCGCTGGCCAACTTTTTTAAAATCCGCCTGCGCTCTGACCCCCTGATGGCCGCCGACCTGTCCCTGGCGGCGGAGGCGGGGAATATTGTGAAAAAATACACCCTGGACCTGACGCCGGTGGTGTGGCTGGCTCTGCTGGCCCTGCCGGCGGGACTGCTTCTGGCCGTCTGGCTGGCGCCCCGGGACAGGGGGGACTGGCGGGAGCGGAGCTTTGCCGGGGCCTCCTGTCTGGCCCTGCTGGCCGTGGCCGCCGTGTCCCTGTACGGCAGCCCCGCGCTCTATGAGCGGACCGCCACCGCCCTGGAGATCGACCGCTGGTCGGTGACGGACCGCTATGTCGCCCGGGGGTGCGTCTACCCCTTCCTCCACAGCCTGTGCCCCCGGGATGCCGACGCGGTGGAGACCTGGGCCAGCGTGGAGCTCCCGGCGGACGCGGACATCCCGGAGGACCGGCGGGTCTCCATTATGGGCATCATGCTGGAGGCCTTCTGCGATCTCACCGACTTCGACGCCCTGGCCGCCCAGGAGGCCGTGGCCCGGGTCTATGTCCCCTGGCACTGGCTGGAGGAGCGGTCGGTCTCGGGCAATCTGCTCACCAACATCTTTGCCGGAGGGACCATCGCCACCGAGCGGGAATTTCTCACCGGCCTCACCGGCGACATCGAGTTTGCGTCGGCGGTGGACTCCTACGTGTGGTACCTGCGAGGACAGGGATACCAGACCTTCGGCAGCCACCCCAGCCACGCCTGGTTCTACGACCGGGAGAACGTGAACCGCTACATGGGCTTTGAGGAGTACTGGTTCGGCACCGACCACTACGCCCAGTGGGTGGACCCGGAGGCGGCCACCTGGGCGTCCTCCGGCTCGGACGAGATCCTGGTCCGGGAGCTGGCGGCCCAGCTGGCCGACCGGGTGCAGGACGGGCCCTGCTTCTCCTTCTCGGTCACGGCCCAGAACCACGGCCCCTACATACAGGATTACACCGAGGGAGAGACCTTCCTGACCCCGGAGACCTCCGGCCTGGACCAGGAGACCTGCAACGTCTTCAACAACTACCTGACCGGAATCTCCGGCACAATTCGGAACGTCCTGTGGCTGACCCGGCGGCTGGAGGCCATGGAGGAGCCGGTGGTGCTGGTCCTCTTCGGGGACCACAAGCCCTGGGCAGGCAACGGGAATTCCGCCTATGCCGCCGTGGGAGCGGACTTTAACCTGTCCACCCCAGAGGGCTTTTATGACTATTACGCCACTCCCTATGTGATTTGGGCCAACGCCGCCGCCAAGGCCGTGCTGGAGGAGGACTTTACCGGGGACGGCGGGGACTTCTCTCCCTGCTTTTTGATGAACAAGGTCTTCGACCTGTGTTCCTGGGAGGGCCCCGGCTATATGGCCATGGCCCGGCGGGCCCAGGCCGTCACCCCCCTGCTCCACAACCTGGGGCTGTACTGGTACGACGGCGCCGTCACCGACCAGCTCCCCCCGGAGCGGGCCGGACCCGTGCAGGCCTTCCTGGCCGCCCAGCAGGAGCGGCGGACGGAATTTGACCCGGACGCCGGGTGAACGAAAACGCCCCCTCGTAAGAGGGGGCGTTTCAGCTTGTCGAAAAGCGGCCTGCCTACTTTTTTGGGCAGGCCGCTTTTGTATGCTCAGTAGGCGATTCTCTCCTCCAGCCAGGCCTTGACCTGGTCGATGGGGATGCGGACCTGGTCCATGGTGTCCCGGTCCCGGATGGTGACGCAGTGGTCGGCGGGGGTATTCTCGTCGCCCACGGTCTGGAAGTCCAGGGTGACGCAGTAGGGGGTGCCGATCTCGTCCTGGCGGCGGTAGCGCTTGCCGATGGAGCCGGTGTCGTCGTAGTCCACCATGAAGGACTTGCTCAGCTGCTGATACAGCTCCTGGGCGGGGCCGGCGAGGACCTCCTTTTTGGACAGGGGGAGGACGGCGGCCTTGAAGGGGGCCAGGGCGGGGTGGAAGCGGAGGACGGTGCGCACATCGTCGGCGCCCTTCTTGTCCTGGCCCACCACCTCTTCGTCATAGGCCTGGCACAGGAAGGCCAGAGTCACCCGGTCGGCGCCCAGGGAGGGCTCGATGACGTAGGGGATATAGTGCTCGCCGGACTCCTGGTCGAAGTAGGTCTGGTCCTTGCCGGAGGTGGTCTGGTGGGCCTTCAGGTCGAAGTCAGTGCGGCTGGCCACGCCCCACAGCTCGCCCCAGTCGGTGAAGGGGAAGGCGAACTCGAAGTCGGTGGTGGCGTTGGAGTAGT
>JAAWAD010000049.1 GCA_022791995.1 Lawsonibacter sp. | reverse complement strand
GATAAGTTATATTTATCTGCTCAAACAATGACTTTTCCACAGTGTAGTCCTCCAATAAGTCGAATTTCCCTGCAATTCAATCACATTCGGCTGACTTGGCAAAAGTTGAGGAGAGGACTTCCTTACGAAGTCCTCTCCTCCTGCAAGCATTTGTGATATGATATAGGCAGGTATTTCTCCGGCGTACCACCGATACCGGGAAAGTGTAAAAAGTATTTCCGAAGTGCAGGAGGTTTTTATGGACTTTATTACCAACCTGACCCAGGGTCAGGTATTGCTGATTTGCCTGCTGGCCTTTTTGTGTACGTTGGCCTTTCCGCGGCTGCTGCGGAATAAGCGACAGGCAAAGCAGGAATTTTTGTATCGGAGGCTTGGCCGCCTGCCGGTGCCGAAGCAGGAGAAGAAGCAAAAGGATCCATATACTCACAACGGCGGCCGGGGAGAGATTGAAGCCCTGCTGGTAAAGCTGAAGCCCTACGCCAAGCTGAACGGGATGCGGATCGTCTTTCCCGGTACAGTGAAGTACAATGGCCGTACCGCCCAATCCACCATGCTACTGGTGGGACGCTTTGGTGTGCTGGCTATCCGCTGCTGCGGCTTTGGGGGCAGGATCACCGCTGACGGTGGGGAAGAGGGCTGGACGCAGTGGATGAATCAGAAGACACGCAGGCTGAAGGACCCGCTTCAGGTGATGGAGGAGGACTGTACACAGATCCGCAGTGCCCTGGAGGCGCTGCATTTTGGGCCTGTACAGGTTCTGGGTGCCACCGTGTTTACCAGAAGGGATGTGATTTTGGATACTCCCATGGACTGTGGGGTCTATAAGCAGGGGGAGTTTTTGGAGTGGCTGTATCAGAGCAAGGCGCTGCTGGAGGATAACGGTCTGGATGTAACGCTAGCCACGCAGTCATTGGTAGACCTGGTCCGGAAGCCAAAGGCGGATTGAACAGGTTTCTGACGCGGCCTCTTTATCAAGGGCAATGGAAGTCGCTGTGCTCCTGGACTCCATGTTTTAGTGCCGCATAAAAAGTGTATCTTCCTTCTTGCGAAACAAGGCCGAAAGTTTTATAATAGGCTTTGAAACCGAATGAGGAGCAAGTGTAATGAAATTCATATCCTGGAACGTGAATGGTCTGCGGGCCTGTCTGAAAAAGGGCTTTCTGGACTTTTATCGGGAGGCAGCCCCGGATTTTCTGTGCCTTCAGGAGACCAAAATGGAACAGGGTCAAGCTGACCTGGACCTGGGAGGAGAGATTCTGGAGTACTGGAGCTCTGCGGAGAAAAAGGGGTACTCGGGCACTGCGGTGTTCACCCCTCACCCGCCACTGTCCGCATCCTATGGCATGGGGGTGGAGGTCCATGACCACGAGGGGCGGCTGATTACGCTGGAGTATCCAGAGTTTTACCTGGTGTGCTGCTACACGCCCAACGCCCAGGATGGTCTGAAGCGGCTGGACTACCGTATGACCTGGGAGGACGACCTGCGGACCTACCTGACGGAGCTGGACGGGCATAAGCCGGTGATCTACTGCGGGGATCTGAACGTTGCTCACCAGGAGATCGACCTGAAAAATCCCAAGACCAACCGGACCAACGCCGGCTTTACCGACCAGGAGCGGAATAAGCTCACCCAGCTGCTGGCTGCCGGCTTTACGGACACCTTCCGGTTCCTCCACCCCGATACAACCGGGGCCTACTCCTGGTGGTCTTACCGGTTCCACGCCCGGCAGAACAATGCGGGGTGGCGTATCGACTATTTTATCGTCTCCAACCGCCTGCGCAGCCGGCTGAAGCGGGCGGAGATTCTCAGCACAGTGGAGGGCAGTGACCACTGTCCTGTGCTACTGGAGCTGGAATAGGTGCGCCGGCTTCCGCAGTCCTGACCGCATGACTTGAAAGAAGGGAAGCTTCCATGCAATTCCAATACTGTCCCCACTGCGGGACAAAATCCGTCCCCCGGCAGGTGGGGGACGAGGGCCTTGTGCCCTGGTGCGAGACCTGCAATCTGCCACTGTTTCCCATGTTCTCCTCCTGCATAATCGCTCTGGCGGCGGACGAGGAGGCGGGGGAGGTGGCGTTGCTGCGTCAAAGCTACATTTCCACCCAGTACCACAATCTGGTGTCGGGCTACATTAAGCCGGGAGAATCCGCTGAGGTATGCGCCGCCCGGGAGGTGGAGGAGGAGCTGGGACTGAAGGTGTCCCGTCTCGACTTTGCCGGGACGTACTGGTTCGGGAAAAAGGACATGCTGATGATTGGCTTTATTGCCCATGTCCAGAAGCAGAGCTTTCACCTGTCGGAAGAGGTGGATCAGGCTGTGTGGGTTACACCGGAACATGCGCTGACCCTGCTCCACCCGTCCCCCGCCATCTCCTACCAGGTGACAGAATTTTACATCAGGAACCGCCTGAGAAAGGAGCCATTTCGCAATGAAGCTGTGTGAACTCTTTGGGCAGGGGAGGACCGTCTTCTCCTGCGAGATATTTCCTCCGAAAAAGGATGCCCCGGTGGACAGCATCTACCAGACCCTGGACGGGCTGAAGGATATTCGCCCCGACTTTATCAGCGTCACCTTTGGCGCGGGGGGTTCCTCCGGCTTAAACCGGAGCACCCACGAGATCGCCTCCATCATTCAGAATCAGTACCACATCCATGCCATGGCCCACCTAACCTGTGTGGGGGCCAGCCAGGCGGATGTGGACACGCTATTGGAACAGCTGAAAGAGGACGGGGTAGAGAATATCCTGGCCCTTCGGGGGGATGTGAACCCGGATTACCCGCCCAAAACCGACTTCAAGTACGCCAGTGAGCTGGCCGCCTATATCCGGGCCCACAGCGATATTGGGGTGTCCGCCGCCTGTTACCCCGAGGGGCACCCGGAGAGCCCCGACCTGGTGAGCGACGTGCGCTATCTGAAAGAGAAGGTGGATGCCGGCGCCCAGCACTTGGTGAGTCAGCTGTTCTTTGATAATGAGGACTTTTTCCGCTTCCTGGAGCGGTGTCGCATCGCGGGCATCGACGTGCCGATTGAGGCGGGGATTATGCCGGTGCTCAGTGCCAAGTCCATCCAACGCATGGTCTCTCTGTGCGGCGCCAGCCTGCCCCAAAAACTGACCCGCATTCTGGCCCGGTATGGCGATCACCCCCAGGCCCTGCGGGAGGCGGGTATCGCCTACGCCATCGACCAGATCTCTGACCTGATCGCCGGAGGAGTGGACGGCATCCATCTGTACACCATGAACAACCCCGATGTGGCCAAGCAGATTGCCGGTAGCGTTACCTCCATTCGCACACTGTGAAAAGCTTTATCAAATTTTAAGAAAGCCTTTATGCTGTTCTTATAATCCTGTGGTATGCTATCGAAAAAGCGCTCCCAGCGATTCAAATGCAGAACACAGGAGAATCTGACATGAAATACAAAAAGCTCTGGGCGCTGGCTGTCCTTCTCGTCTTGGGGGCGGGGGGCAGCTGGTTCCTTTGGTACAGCGGTTTTTTCCAGGCGGCCGTGTCCCCCGAGGGGGTGCGGGACTATATTGCCGCCTCTGCCCCTTTTTCGCACCTGTTTTATTTCCTGGTCCAGTTTCTGGCGGTGGTCTTCGCTCCTATCCCCAGCAATCTGGTGGCCGCTGCCGGCGGAGTCCTGTTTGGCACCTGGACCGCCTTTGCGCTCACCTTCACTGCGGTGACGGTGGGCTCTCTGCTCACCTTCCAGCTGGCCCGGGTGCTGGGCCGGGACTTTGTGGATCGTCTGGTAAGTAGACAGGTGTCCCGGCGGTATCAGGAGCTGCTCCGGGCGAAGGCCCCCGTCTTTCTGGTACTGGCCTTCCTGTTTCCCTTCTTCCCCGACGATATGCTGTGTATTCTTGCCGGGCTTACCGGCCTTTCTCTCCGCCAATTTGCACTGATTGTGCTGCTTGCCCGTCCGTGGGGGCTCCTCTTCGCCTGCGCCTTGGGCGGGGCGTCCTTGGAGCTGCCGCTGTGGACCCTGCTTCCTCTGGGATTGATCGGGCTGACTCTTTTTGTATTGGGCCTTCGGTATGGGGACAAGATAGAGCGGGCCATTGTTCGCCGGCTGGAGGCGCGACGGGGGTCTTCTCAAAAGGTGGACAAGCAGGTGTAAAATGGGCTTCAATGGCGCGCTGTTTCCGCCTCCTGCATGGGAAAATGCAGGGGGCAGCGTTTTGTACTCTCGCCCCAACAGAGAGGAGAGCGCCATCAGGGGACGTGCAATCGCAAGCTCATACAGCCAAATTGGGCCTTTGGAAATGAAACAGGTATATTGCAGAAGAGTTTGGAAAAACTTTTGAAAAAGTCTTTACAAGCAGGCAGAGATATGTTATAATCTATTCATAATAAGAATTAATTGTATTAAGGAGGGAGGATGTGGAACGGACTACCCGATATAGCAAAAAACGGGCCGCCATTTTAGCTGCCATCCGAGGGACCCAATGCCACCCTTCCGCCGAGTGGGTTTATCAAACGCTGAAACCGGCACACCCCGATCTGAGCCTGGGTACGGTCTATCGGAACCTAACCCTTCTCCAGACCCAGGGAGAGATTCAGAGCGTGGGAGTGGTCAATGGCCAGACCCGGTATGACGGGGTGACAGAGCCCCACAGTCACTTTGTTTGCAACGGCTGCGGCCAGGTCCTGGATCTGCTTCAGATCCAGCAGGACACAGATTTGGACCGAACTGTCAGCCAGCAATATGGGCTTGTGGTAAACGGCCATGAGCTTACCTTTTACGGATTTTGTCCAAGCTGTATGCAAAAAATCAAATTTTAGGAGGAAACATTACAATGAAAAAGTTTGTCTGCACCGTCTGCGGCTATATCCACGAGGGCGACACTCCCCCCGAGAAGTGCCCCCAGTGCGGCGTGCCCGCCTCCAAGTTTAAGGAACAGGGCACAGAGCGCTCCTGGGCCGCTGAGCATGTGGTAGGCGTGGCCCAGGGCGTGGACCCCGAGATTATTGAGGGCCTGCGCGCCAACTTCAACGGTGAGTGCTCTGAAGTGGGCATGTATCTGGCGATGGCCCGTGTAGCCTTCCGGGAGGGTTATCCCGAGATCGGCCTGTATTGGGAGAAAGCCGCCTACGAGGAGGCCGAGCACGCCGCCAAGTTTGCCGAGCTCCTGGGCGAGGTGGTCACCGACTCCACCAAGAAGAACCTGGAGATGCGTGTGGACGCTGAGAATGGCGCCACCGCCGGCAAGATGGCCATCGCCAAGAAGGCCAAGGAGCTGGGCCTCGATGCAATCCACGACACTGTTCATGAGATGGCCAGGGATGAAGCGAGACACGGCAAG
>JAAWAD010000005.1 GCA_022791995.1 Lawsonibacter sp. | reverse complement strand
GGTACGCCATATTCGCCCCTCCATTCTGCAAACTTTATAATAGAGAACCAGCCGTATTTTTGAGTTGTTCCGCAATATATCTCAACTATTTCAATATATTTTCGGCGCTTCACTCAAAATTTGAAAAAGTGTACTTTTTCAAAGTCAAAAGTACGTCCAAAAAAATTTGAAAAAACCCTTATTTTTCAAAAGAGTGTGCCGATTATATGGATGTAACCAGCGGTAAAGCGGCAAAAAGCCAGCTTTGAAAGAGTACACTTTTTCAAAAAAGACCGTGTAAAATCGCTCTAATTCGGCTTTCTTTAAAAAAACGGAGACAACCAGCATGAATGTTGGCTGTCTCCGTTTCCTTTTTTAAAACGGCGGCGGATCTTTATTTTGCAGAGGGTGGAAAAATTTTAATGAAAATTTTAACTTTTCTTTCAGAAGATGTAAGAAATGTACGGTACAATCATGTTCCAGTTGAGGCGAAAATTCCCTTGACAAATCCCGGGCGCATGTTATACTGTAGATATAATATATATACAGAATTTCCAAGACCTCTTAACGGGGCAACCATATCTGGAAAAGGAGAACGTATATGGAAGCGACTCAAACCCTTAAGACACCAGCGGAAACACAGGAATCCGAACAGAAAAACGGGGGGAGAAAGCTCCCCCGCTTTCCCCTTCTGAAGAAAAAGAAGAAGTGGATTCGACGACTGGTCATTGCCGGGGTGGCCGGTTTGGGTGTGTACTGGTTCGTTCTGCGCCCCGGGCAGGGTGCCGGAGCGGGCTCGCTGCTCCAGTACACCCCGGAGGCCGTCCAGCGCCGGGACCTCACGGTGTCCGTATCCGGCACAGGCACCGTCACCCCTATCGACGCCTATGACGTGAAGGTCCTGGTCTCCGGCGAGGTGCTGGAGGCCCCCTTTGAGGAGGGAGACCAGGTGGAGAAGGGGGACTTGCTCTGCCGGCTGAACGCCAAGGACGCAGAAATGAGCATCCGTCAGGCGGAGCTGTCGGTACGCCAGGCCCAGAAAAATTACCAGGACTTGTCCGCCAATCTGACCCCCAAGGCCTCCGCGCCCGGGGTGGTCCAGCAGGTTCTGGTCCAACGGGGCGACATCGTGGGTCCCGGCACCCCCATTGCAGAGATTGCGGATAGCTCCACCATGACACTGACGCTCCCCTTCCAGTCCGCCGACGCCCAGCGCCTCTCCCTAGGGCAGAGCGCCCAGGTCACTCTGGAGGGCACCATGGAGGTCCTGCCCGCCACAGTGGAGTCGGTCTCCTCCGCTGACCTGGTGGGCAAGGGCGGGGCTCTGGTGCGGCAGGTCAAGCTGCGGGTGAACAACCCCGGCGCTCTGACCACTGCCCTCTCTGCCACCGCCGTGGTGGGGGATATGGCCTGCGCCGGCAGCGGAAACTTCCAGGAAAACCTGCACCAGACCGTGACTGCGCAGGCCAGCGGTGAGGTAACAAACGTCCACGTCACAGCCGGCAGCCAGGTGTACGCCGGCACCGCCCTGGTCACGCTGGGCGGAACCGCCGCTGCCAGCAGCCTGGAGGACCTGTCCATTGCGGTGGAAAACGCTCAGCTGGCCCTCCAGCGGGCTCAGGACGCCCTGGAAAACTACACCATCACCGCACCCATCTCGGGCACCGTCATTGAAAAGAACGTAAAGGCTGGGGACAAGGTGGACGGCATCGAATCGGGTAATCTGGCGGTCATCTATGACCTGAGCAGTCTGAAGCTCCAGATGAATGTGAACGAGCTGAACCTGAACCAGGTGAAGGCCCAGCAGGACGTGGAAATCACCGCTGACGCGCTCCCCGGTCAGAGTTTCCTGGGCTGGGTGGAGAAGATAAGCGTCAACGGCACAACCACCAACGGCTTCACCACTTATCCCGCCTCCATTCTCCTTACCGAATACGGTGAATTGAACCCGGGCATGAACGTGTCCGCCGACATAATCATCGACCGGGTCAAAAACGCCCTGACCATCCCCACTTCCGCTGTCAACCGGGGCGACACGGTGATGGTCCCTCTGGAGGGAGCCCTTTCAGAGGACGGCAGCGCCCTCCTTGACCCCACAAAGATCGAGGAACGGCCGGTCACTCTGGGCAAGAGCGACGGGGACTACATCGAAATTACCGCCGGCCTGGAGGAGGGGGACATTGTCCTGGTGCCCCAGGGCGCGGACCTGAACGGCGGCATGGCGGGAGGCTGAGCGACGTGGAACACCTGATTGAACTGAGGGACGTCTATAAGATCTATCAGATGGGCTCGGAGGCCGTCCATGCCCTGGACGGGGTGAGTCTGACCATCGACAGGGGGGAGTTTGTCGCTATCGTGGGCTCCTCCGGCTCAGGAAAATCCACCGCCATGAACATCATCGGCTGTCTGGATGTGCCAACCTCGGGCACCTACCATCTGGGCGGCGTGGATGTGTCCACCATGGACGACGACCAGCAGGCGGAAATCCGCAACAAAATGCTGGGCTTTATCTTCCAGCAGTACAACCTGATTCCCAAGCTGTCGGTGGTCGAGAATGTGGAGCTCCCCCTCCTCTATGCCGGCATTCCCGGCGAGGAGCGCAGAGAGCGGGCTCTGCGTTCCCTGGAGCGGGTGGGCCTGGGCGGCAAGGGGAAAAACCTGCCCTCCCAGCTGTCCGGCGGCCAGCAGCAGCGGGTGTCCATCGCCCGGGCCCTGGCGGGCACCCCTTCGGTCATTCTGGCCGACGAGCCCACTGGCGCACTGGACTCCCGCACCGGCCGGGAGGTGCTGGGCTTTTTGAAGCAGCTGAATCGGGAGGGTGACACGGTGGTCCTGATTACCCATGACAACTCCATCGCTGTGAAAGCCGACCGGATCATCCGTCTCCAGGACGGGAAAATCATCTATGACGGGGACGCCCGCGATCCCCGGGCGGTGGTCCAGCCCCACAGCGAAGACGAGGAGGTGGGCGCATGAACTTCGGACAGTCCTTCCGTCTGGCCATCAAATCCCTCACCACCAGCAAGATGCGCTCCCTGCTCACCATGCTGGGCATCATCATCGGCGTGGGGGCAGTCATCGTCATCCTCGCTCTGGGCAACGGCCTGACCGGCATGGTTCAGCAGCAGGTGGACAAATTGGGCATCAACATGATCCAGACGCAGCTATGGTATGCAGAAGACGGTATGATGCCAGACTCGGATGATTTCTATGACCTGGTGGAGGAAAACCCGGAGGTTCTCACCGGCGTGTCCCCCTACATCAGCCCCAACGCCGTGGTCCGCCACGGGGATGAGAAGTACGACCGGACCCACGTATACGGTGTCAGCGAGATCATGTACAACCCCGCCACCAACTACACCATGGACGGCGAACAGCTGGCCAAAGGCCGCTTTCTCAGCTATCTGGATGTAGAACGCCGGGAAAATATCTGCGTCGTTGGCGCCTATCTGGAACAAGAGGCCTTTGGGGGCGACGCCCTGGGTAAGACGCTGTCCCTGAACGGCCGGGCTCTCACCGTGGTGGGGGTGCTCAAGCGCAACGCCGACCTGGAGATGCTCCCTGGCAGCCAGGACGACCAGATTTATATGCCCTATACCACCGTGATGGAGATCATCGGTGACCGGTGGGCGGGCCTGTACATCTTCACCAGCACCTCCGGCGAGACCGCCAACGCCGCCAAAAAGGTCATTGAGGCCTACCTTAACCAGTTCTATCAGACAGACGACGGCATGTATGACTATTTCTACATCACCACCATGGCTGAACAGGCCAACCAGATCAACGCCATGATGGGCGTGGCGATGGGAGTTCTCGTGGCTATCGCCGCCATCTCTCTGCTGGTGGGGGGCATTGGCATTATGAACATCATGCTGGTGTCCGTCACCGAGCGCACCCGGGAAATCGGCATCCGCAAATCTCTGGGCGCCAAGCGCCGGGATATCCGCAGCCAGTTCGTCATTGAGGCGGGCACCACCTCCGCCATCGGCGGCCTGCTTGGCATCGGCTTTGGCTGGCTGCTGGCCAAGGGCATCGGCTCGGTGTTGGGCGGAATGCTCTCGGAAAATATGGGAGGGGGCATCTTCGACGCGACCCCCACGCTGGGAGCCATCGGGCTGAGCTTTGGTGTGTCGGTGGGTATCGGAATTCTCTTCGGCTACCTCCCCGCCAACAAGGCCGCCAAGCTCAACCCCATCGACGCGCTGCGGTACGATTAACGGAGCTGTTCTTTCCTTTTGAAAAAGGAAAGGAACAAAGGAAAACTTTCAGAAAAAACTTCGTTTTTTCTCCTCTTCTCAAGGCGCCCGGCGTTTTCCCGGGAAATACCGGAAGCAAAACGCAGTTTTGCGCAAAAAGTTCTTTTTGGTTCTTTTTCTTTCAAGAAAAAGAACCAGGAAAGGAAGCTGTGATGATGAAAAGCAAACGCCTTGCCGCCGGGCTTTTGGCGGCGAGCCTCTCCCTCTCCCTGGCCCTGCCCGCCTCCGGGGCCCGGGCGCCCTCGGCGTCAGAGGCCGCCCAAGTGGTGAACATTCTGGGTATCATGAAAGGAGACGCCCAGGGCAACATGAACCTGTCCGCCCAAGTGACCCGGGCGGAGTTTGTCACCATGGCCCTGAAAGCCACTGCCGGCGGGGAGCAGATCGGCCAGGCGGCCACCTCCCCCTACCCGGACGTACCCCGGAGCCATTGGGCCTCTGGCTATGTGGAGGCCGGTGTAGCCGCCGGTCTTGTATCGGGGTACAGCGACGGCACCTTCCGCCCCGGAAGCCCGGTCACCCTGGCCGAGGCGGCCACCATTGCCCTGAAGCTGCTGGGCTATACAGAGTTCTCCGGCGCCTACCCCACCGGGCAGTTGGCCCTTTACCACAGCCTGCGGCTGGACCAGGGCGTGTCTGTCACCGCGCCTTCCGCTCCCATGCGGCGGCAGGACGCCATGTATCTGTTCTATAACTTGTTGACCGCCAAAACCCAGGGGGGTACACTCTATCTGACGGCCCTGGGCTACCAGCCCAACGCCGCCGGAGAGGTGGATTTGCTGAACCTCCTCAACGACGGTATGGACGGCCCCATTGCCGCCCAGGGGAATTGGAGGGACTCCATCCCCTTCGAGGTAACCCGCGCCACCGTCTATCGGAAGGGAGCCTCCGCCAAGCTGTCGGACATTCAGACCAACGATGTGATCTACTGGAATGCAGATATGAAAACCCTGTGGATCTATGACGACAAGGTCACTGGCGCCATCCAGGCCCTGTCCCCCTCCACCGCCAGTCCCACCTCGGTGACAGTGGCAGGCCGCACCTGCACCATTGGCACCTCGGACGCGGCCTATGCCC
Organism: Lawsonibacter sp.; assembly: GCA_022791995.1. Taxonomy (GTDB): domain Bacteria; phylum Bacillota; class Clostridia; order Oscillospirales; family Oscillospiraceae; genus Lawsonibacter. The sequence continues at coordinate 53,622 of JAAWAD010000005.1, read as the reverse complement.
TGTCTGATTTGGGGCAATATGGCATTGGTGACACCGTAACCCTTCTGCTGGGCCGTGACGGGACCGTCGCCGCCGTGTCGGGCAGTACCGCTGCCTCCCGGTCCATGGAGCTGCTGGGCGTGGTTACCGCAGTGGAGGAGTCCCCCTACTCCGACGGACGGGGCGGGGCCTATGACGCCCGGACCGTCGTGGTCCTGGCCACTGACGGCCAGACCTACCGCTACGAGGCCAAGGGGGGCTTCCACCCAGGCAGTATCGTCCGGGTCACAGTCTCTGGGACCACCGGGGCAGTGTCTTTGAAGGCGGTCTCCCCCTCCTATCTCACCGAGCGGGTAAACGACCGGGGCACCAAGGCCGGGCGGTATGTCTTTGCCGACGATGTGGAAATCCTGGATGTCAGCGGCGAGCTGGGCGTCCGAATCTACCCCAGCCGTCTAGGCGGCATCAAGCTGGACCGGGACAACGTGAAATACTACTCCCTGAACCGGGACGGCCAGATTGACCGGCTGATCCTTCAAGATGCCACTGGAGATATGCACCAGTACGGCATTCTGGAGAAAACCACCTCAATGGAGGGAGGGGATGCCACCTACTATACCTATCAGTTCGAGGCCGGAGGTATGTCGGGATCCCTCTCTCAGACAACCATCCGTTACCCCGTGGTCAAGGGGCCGGTGCAGGTTGTGGGTTCCGTCCAAAACCCGGAGAAGCTGTGCGCCCTCTCCAAGCTGAACGATGTTCGCCTGGCCGAAAATCAGGTGACAGCCGGCGGAAAAAACCATACCCTGTCGGACCATGTGGCTGTCTACGAGTATCGGAACGAGACCTACTACCCCTCCACCCTGGCCCGGGTGCGGGAGGGCGGCTACACCCTCACTGCCTGGTACGACAAGGCCGACCTGGACGGCGGCCGGGTCCGCATCCTCGTGGCTGAGGAGAAGGGATCGTAAGCTTTGGCTTTGCCCAAACCCACCAGGGCTTCGCCCTGGACCCACCGCCCTTTGGAAAAGGGCGGCCCGAAACTTTCTGATTTTTCACTGTATCGACCGTAAACAAAATCAGACGCCGGAAGTAAATGCTTCCGGCGTCTGATTTCGTTTCAGTCAAAAAAGGACAGCTGCCGGTCCCCATAGGGGACTGTGGCCGCCGAGATGATATGCCCCATGGAGCACAGCAGACCCAGCTCTCCACACCGCCTGGAAAACGCTTCCCACAGCGCTCTCGCCCAGGGACTGGTACACTGGTAGCGCAGACCGTACCTCCGGCGGTACCGCTCCCCCAGCCCCTGGCCGGGAAAGGCCCGGTCCAGCTGTTCCAGAAAGTATTCCCGCTGTCCCTCCCGCATTGTGACCCCGAAGGCTCCATAGACAAACCGGGCCCCCGCCTCTGCGGCCCCCTCGGCCACGGCGCGCACATTGTCCCAGCTGTCCTCCACATAAGGGAGAACCGGCATCAGCAGCACACCGGCGAAGAGCCCCGCCCGGGACAGCTGCCGCACCGCCTCCAGCCGGCGGCTGGGCGGGGGCGCTCCCGGCTCCAGTCGGGCGGCTAGGCTGTCGTCCAGGGTGGTCAGCGTAATCTTGCAGATCACAGGGGAGTGGCGCTGAATCAGCTGGTACAGGTCGATATCCCGGCAGATCAGGTCGCTCTTGGTGGCCACAGCCACTCCGCACTGATAGGCGTCCAGCAGAGTCAAAGCGTTCCGGGTCAGGCCCAGCTCTGCCTCGAAGGGGTTGTAAGGATCGCTCATGGAGCCCATGCTCACAAAAGCGGGGCGCACCTTTCGGGCCAAGTCATCCCGCAGCAGCTTCAGGGCATCTGCCTTGGCCTTTACCTGGTCGAAATCAGGATTCTGGTAGCAGGTGCTGCGGCTGTCGCAGTAAATACAGCCGTGGCAGCACCCCCGGTACAGATTCATGGTGTGGTCCGTGCCGAACCACTCGGCAGACCGGCTCCGGTGGAGCAGGTGTTTGGCGGGGATGTACTCCACAAAATCCGCCCCCATCACCAGAGCTGGTAGCCATCTGAGATTGCAAAGGACTGGCACAGGACTAGACCCTTTACCTCGCTGCCGCTGTGCAGGGCACTGCGCAGCGCGTGGGTCATGGCACTGGCGCCCACAATGGTCATCAGCTTGTCCCGGCTGGGGTTGTCCTCCCGGAGGTGGGCGTCCACCGCAGCATAGATGGGGTCCCAGGACCGGCACTGGGTAAACCGGACCTCCACCGGCTCTCCTCCCCCATTGGACAGCAGGGTGAACCGGCTGTCCAGCTTCGCCTCCGGCAGAAGGGCCTTTGTCATCAGCTCGGGCATGAAATTTATTACATCCTCCGCCAGAGAGGGCACCGCCGTGAGGGAGTCCACCGCCTCAGGCAGGCGCTCGGACTCCATCCCGCTCTCATACAGCTGGATGGCCTTCCGGGTCACATCCTGGGCCTCCTCCCAGGTGTAGGGACAGGACACCCGGGTCTCCCGCTCCTGAACCAGAACGGCATACTGCTTGGCGCTTTTCATCGGCACCCCCTCCAGGGGCCACGCTCTTGCACGAGCCGTGAGATCTGCGGTCAGCTCTGGAACCAGCCGGCCGTTGATACGAGCCTCGCAGACAGGGCCTTCCCCAGTGTTGGACATGTACAGCCGGATCCAATAGACCGATTTGCTGCCCAGATAGGGCAGAATGGCCTCCTTCATCCGGCTCCACAGGTCCTGGTTGTCCGGGGGCTCCTTGGCCCCCCGGAGCAGCAGATTGGAGACACATGCCCGAAACCGGTGGGTCCGGCCCCACAGACAGACGGGAGGCATCGCCTCCCCCTCCCCCTTCAAGGCCGGGAGGAGAACGGCCAGCACACAGTTCAAAATTTCATAGGAGGCGATGCGGGCCTTCTGCTTGTCCTTCTCGCTGTAGCCCGCGGCGGTCTCCACCAGGGGGCCGAAAAAGTCGGGGTGCTCCAGCCGGGCCACCATTCGGAAATTGGGGCCGTCCACATCAGGAAAGGCGATGTGCAGCCGCAGGCCGGAATCCGGGAACCGGATGCTGTCTCCCTCCAGCCGGGCTCCATGGGTACACTCGGCCACAATGCCCAGGGTCCGCTCCTCCAGCGTGGGCTCCAGCCCCGGAAGAGCAGGCTTCATAGGGGGGCGCGCCAGCTCGGGCGCGGGGAGTGCGGGGCGCGGGGGCGTGTGCTCAATCTTTTTCTTCCGCCAAAACATGCTTTGCACCTGATTTCTACTTGATGCTCCGGCCTGCACGCCGCCGGGCCCGATTTTGCTTCGTGCCCTCCATTTTACCAGCCTCGACGGAATCTGTCAAATTACTTTCCGCTGTCACAGCAGACCGGCCAGCGACGGAAGCCCCAAGCTCAAAACAGGCACATAGGTCACCAGCATCAGACCAACCAGAATGGCCGCATAGTACCAGAGCATATAGGGAAGGGTCCTGACCAGCGTGGTCCGCCCCACCTTGATGGATACGAAAAGGGTGTTGCCCACAGGAGGTGTAATGTTTCCAATACACAGATTATAGACCAGAACCAGACCGAAATGGACCGGGTGCATTCCAAAGGTTTTGACAATGGGCAGAAACAGGGGCGTAAAAATCAGGATGGCGGGGGTAACGTCCATAAAGGTCCCCGCAGCCAGGAGGATGCCGTTCATCAGGAGGAGAATCCAGTATTTGTTCTCTGTCAGCCCCAACAGAGCGGCGGATACCGCCTGAGGAATCTGGTGGAAGGACATCACCCAGCCCAGAATGTTGGAAACTCCGATGAGGAAAACCACCATCCCGCTCATTTTGGCGCTGTCCACTACAATATTCCAGAAGGAACTCCATGTGATATTCCGGTAACAGATGCCCAGCAGCAGCGCATAGACCACCGCAATGGCCGATCCCTCCGTGGCAGTAAAAATTCCCCCTACAATACCGCCGATGACCACCACAATAAGGGATAAGGCGGGGATGGCCTTCAGGGTGCAGCAGCCCAAGCCGCCCCAATCGTACCGGCTCGGCGTGCCCCGGTAGCCCTTCTCCATGGCCAGGATAACGCCCACCACAATACAGAAGAGGGCCCACAGCAGGCCTGGCACATAGCCCCCCAGAAACAGCGCGGCTACAGAAGTGCCTCCGGAGGCCAGGGAGTAGGTAATCAGCGCGTTGGATGGCGGGATCAGCAGACCGGAGGGGGCGGAGGCCCCGTTGGTGGCTGCGCAGAGGGCCGGGTCATAGCCCTGCTCCTCCTCGCCCTCCCGGACCATGCTGCCCACCGCCGCCGCAGCAGCAGATGCAGAGCCGGAGATGGCCCCAAACAGCGCATTAGCTCCGGCGTTGGTGACCAGCAGCGCCCCAGGCAGCTTTCCCAGCAGTGCAAGGACAAAATCCACCAGCCGTTTGGCAATTCCTCCCTGGTTCATCAGGTTACCGGCCAAAATAAAAAAGGGGATGGCCGTAAGGCTGAAACTGCTCATGCCTACAAATGTGCGCTGGGCTGCCGTGACCACCGATACCCGTAAAGGCATGGTAGGCAGAATGGCCACCAGGGCGGCGATGCCGATGGAATAGGCGATGGGGACTCCAAGCGCCAGCAGAACCAGCAGGACGACCAAAATAAGGAACAGGGATTGGATTGCCATTTACGCTGCCTCCGTGTTCTTCAGAATATGGATGATATTTGTCAGGGTAAACACCAGATTCAAAACGCCGCACAGGGGAAGGATCCCATAAAAAACCCCAATGGGAACCCCCAGAGAGGAGGTCATCTGCCCCATCGCCAGCTTCGTAATCTGTGTTCCGCCAAAGACCAGAATCACCAGGGAAAACAGAAAGGCGATGGCCTCTCCCAGACAGCGCAGCAGCTTTCTCAGCCCCGGTCTGGCCATATCGGCCAGAATCGGGATATTCATGTGCCCCCTTTCCGAGGTGACAATGGAGGCCCCCAGCAGACTCATCCAGGCAAACATGCAGGAGACCAGCTCCTCCGACCAGGAGGAGGGGTTTTCCAGGATATACCGGGTAAAGACCTGCCAGCAGGTCAGACTGACCATCACCAGAAAGCTGCATCCAGCCAGAAGGTTCAGCAGACGGGTCAGAAGCGTGCGAAGTGCGTACATAGCTTATTGCTCTCCTTTCTGGGGATATTGGCGGTTCCAGCGCTGGATGCCCTCATAGATTGGGACCAGGTCAGGGCAGTCGTCAAGCAGATCCTGGTGCATGGGGATGCAGATGGTCTGGAAGGGCTGAACGTCCGGGTAGAGGAAAGTGACGCCCTGCTGATTCTCTGCCCGCTCCTTAGCCGCATCCACCGCCTTATCCCACTCCTGGCGCTCCACGCTGTTGACCAGCTGAAACCCCTCCTCAAACACGGCCCGCTCCTCCTCCGACAGACTGTCCAGAAAATCACAGTTGCCAATCAGAATGTCCGGGATCATCTGGTGCATATCGTAGGAGTAGTATTTGCAGACATCCCCATGCCCATTCGAGGTGAGGGCCAGCTCGTTATTCTCCGCCCCATCAATCACCTTGGACTGTAACGCGGTATAGACCTCACCGAAGCCCATGGGGGTGGCGGAGCCCCCCAGCAGACGCATCATGGTCACGTTGGTTGGGGACTGCTGCACACGGATCTTCAGGCCTTTCAAGTCAGCGGGAGACTGGATGGGGGTACTGACCGTATAGAAGTTCCGGGTCCCCGCGTCAATCCAAGTTACGGCCTCGAAGCCGGCCTGCCGGGTGGAGGAAAAGATGGGGCGGGTGATCTCCGGGTCGTCCATGGCTTGGTGGTAGGCATCTCTGGAGACGAAGAGATAGGGCAGATTAAACAGGGTGTACCGCTCGGAAAAGGTCTCTAAAATCGAGTTGCTGGCAACACAGAAGTCAATGGCCCCGGTTTGGGTCAGCTGAACCATGTCCGTCTGAGAGCCCAACAGCTCGCTGGGGTATACCTCTACCTCGTACCGATCGCCCAGCGCGGCCTCAATATGTGCCTCAAACGCAAGCAGCGCCAGGTTGGTCGGGTGATCGGCCGATTGGTTGTGCCCGATGCGTATCATGCGCCTGCCGCCCTGCGCACACCCGGAGAGGGCGGTCAGCAGAAGGAGCGAGCACAGCATGGCGGCAGCGGTACGAAGCGGTTTCATGTTCCGGTGGCCTCCTTTGATTCTGATTTCACAGCTTGGGCGGTCTACAGAAGAGTATGGTACAATGCAAGGGTTTTTACCCCTGTTTTCCGCAATTTTCTCTGATGTGATAAGCTGCCGGGGATAACGCAGAATACACTTGACATTTTTGTCAGGCTATGCTATTCTCACTTCAAATGATAATGAAAGGAGTGGGAAGATGCGCATCAATTCCTGCAAATAAGAAGTGGAACGCAAGGCGGCGCCCTGTGCTGAGGGGACCGTTGCGCCCATTGCAGGAAGGAAATCCATCTGACCGCTCCATGCAAAGATGTCTGGCTGCCCTCAAGGGGGGCAGTCCGCTCTGCTGTGACAGGCCGCGGGAAGGAACCTCCTGCGGTCATTTTGCGTTCCGAGCGCGGGGGGAGCGCCCCGCTGTGATTTCGGAGGTGCAGATATGTCAATGATTCAAGTGGAGAACCTGACCTTTTCCTACCCCGGAGGACAGGATACCATCTTTGATGGGACCAGCTTTCAGATCGACACCGACTGGCGGCTGGGCTTTGTGGGCCGGAACGGACGGGGCAAGACAACCTTTCTCCGGCTTTTAATGGGAGAGTACCCGTACAGCGGCCGAATTACAGCTTCAGTGCAGTTTGACTGCTTCCCCTATCCGGTGACAGATCGGATCCGATGGACGGGGGACATTTTACAGGAAGTCTGTCCAGAGGCGGAGGAGTGGGAGCTGCTGCGGGAGCTGTCCCTGCTGGAGGTGGATGCCGGGGTGCTGTGGCGCGGGTTTGACACCTTGTCCAACGGGGAACAGACCAAGGTGCTGCTGGCGGCGCTGTTCCTTAACCGGGGACACTTTTTGCTGATTGACGAGCCCACCAACCATCTGGACCAGCGGGGAAGGGCCCTGCTGTCCGCTTATTTACGGCGGAAAAGGGGCTTTATTCTGGTGTCCCACGACCGCCGCTTCCTGGATGGCTGTGTGGATCATATTCTGTCGCTGAACCGGGCCGATATCCAGGTGCAGAGAGGCACTTTCTCCTCTTTCCTGGAGAACTTCCAGCGCCAGCAGGACCTGGAGCAGGCCCAAAACGAGAAGCTGAAGGGGGAAATCCGCCGTCTAGAGCAGGCAGTCCGGCGGACCTCCAGCTGGTCGGACAAGGTAGAGCAGCGCAAGTATGGCTCCCGAAATTCCGGTCTGCGGCCGGACCGGGGCTTTCTCGGCCACAAGTCCGCCAAGATGATGCAGCGGGCAAAAAATCTGGAGACACGGCAGCAGAGCGCGATCCAGGAAAAATCCGCCCTGCTGAAAAACACGGAGCGGGCAGACTCGCTCAAGCTGACCCCCCTGTCCCACCACAGCCGCACGCTGGCTGCTTTTACAGAGGTATCCGTGTACTACAGCGGCCGGCCGGTATGTCCGCCGGTCTCCTTCACCCTGGAGCAGGGGGAGCGGCTGGCCCTTACCGGCGGGAACGGCAGCGGGAAGAGCAGCCTGCTCCAGCTTCTGCTGGGCCGCCCCTTGGACCACACCGGGCAGGTTCGCCTGGCTTCAGGGCTGCAAATCTCGTATGTACCCCAGGACCCCTCCGGCCTCCAGGGCTCACTGGAGGACTTTGCCGCAGAGCACCATCTGGACGAGACCCGATTCAAGACCATCCTGCGGAAGCTGGACTTTTCCCGCGGCCAGCTTGAAAAGGATATGGCAGACTTCTCCTGGGGACAGAAGAAAAAGGTATACCTGGCAAAGAGCCTGTGCGAGGAGGCCCATCTGTACCTGTGGGATGAGCCGATGAACTATATTGACATCTACTCCCGGCTCCAGCTGGAGCAGCTTTTAACGGATTTCAGCTCTACCATGGTCTTTGTGGAGCATGACCAGGCCTTTCAGGAGGCTATTGCCACCAGAACAGTTGCCTTAGATTGACGAAGAGGAGAGCTGCGGATAAGACACCGCAGCTCTCTTCTCCTTTGACCGGGTTGGGAGTTGTTGGTATAGTCCGCCATTTTCGGGGGGAAACTGGAGGAAAACTCCTTTGGAGGTGCCTTATGGCCAACACCCCCCACATTCCCATGGACGACGCCCACCTGACCAAATACGCAGCCAACGCCGCCCGGGCGCTGAAGCTGGAGGGCCAGGAGCCCGCCCGCCGGACAGCCCGGGCCATCCGGCAAAGCCTGACTCGGGTGGAGGAAACTCACAGCCGCCTGACCTGTTGGAGCGAGGGCCGGTCCGCCCTGCCTCCGGCAGTGGAGTGGATTCTGGACAACCACTACATGGCCCTCCGGGAGGGCGAAGAGGCACGGCGCAGCTTCTGCCGGGGCCGCCCTCTGCGGACGGTTGAAGGAGGACAGACGCTCCTGCTGGACTGTGCCCGGGGAGCGCTGTGGGCGGTGCCGGATTTGGATTCCAAACGGCTGGCCTGTTATCTGGAGGGGTTTCAGTCGGTGTGTCCCCTTACGGAGCGAGAGCTGTCCCTCTTTGTCTCCGCTCTGGCCGCCGCTCTGCTGGAGCGGTTAGCTGAGCTGTGCCAGAGCCTGGAGCGCCTCCAGGGAGGGGAAGCAGACCCTCGGGAGCTGGAAGCCCTGTTCTCCGGTCTGCGGGCCCTGTCCGCTGTCCAATGGGGCCCCCTGCTGGAGGGGGCCAGTCAAGTAGAGGCCCTGCTGCTCCAGGACCCCTCCGGCCACTATGCCCAGATGGATGAGGGTACTCGCCGGCGCTACCGGCAGCAGGTATGCCGTCTGGCCCGGCAGTACCGCCTGGAGGAGAGTCAGGCTGCCCGTCAGGCCCTGGAGCTGGCCCGGCGGGGAACCGGGACCCAGCGGCACATCGGCTGGTACCTCTACTGGTGCCCGCTGGGGGAGGAAATCCCCCTGCCCTCTGGCGGGGGCTATGGGGCGGCTATCCTGCTGGCCTCTCTGGGGCTGGCCGGGGGTCTGTGGTGGCTGTCTGGCTCTCTGTGGACCGCCCTGCTCCTCCTGTTTCCTCTGTCTGATATTGTAAAAAACAGCCTGGACTTTGCTCTGGTCCGCCTGGTGCCGCCTCGCGCAGTCCCCCGGATGGAGCTGAAGGAGGGCATTCCTCAGGAAGGACGTACTCTGTGCGTCGTGGTCTCCCTACTCACCGGGGAGGACAGCGGCCTCCGGCTGGCTGCCCTGCTGGAGCGCTACAGTCTGGCCAACCGGGATGCCGGGAAGGAGCTGCGCTTCGGTATCCTGGCCGACCTGCCGGACAGGGATGTGCCCATGGGGGCGGAGGGAGCGGAATGGGTCTCCAGCGCCCGGCGGGCCATTCAAGGCCTGAACAAAAAATATGGCGGCGGCTTCTATCTCTTCTTCCGGGAGCCGGCGTTCAGCTCCCGGGATGAGCGGTATATGGGCTGGGAACGGAAGCGAGGGGCCCTCACCGAGCTGGTCCGCCTGCTGAAGGGACGCGCCTGCAGCCTGCGGGTAGAAGCCGGAAACGTCAAGGCTCTGAAGAAAACCCGGTATATCATCACGCTGGACGCGGACACCAGCCTGAATGTTGGCACCGCCCGGGAGCTGGTGGGCGCTATGCTCCATCCCCTGAACCAGCCCCGCATCGACCCCAAGCGGCGGATTGTCACGGAAGGCCACGCCCTGTTCCAGCCCCGGGTGGCGGTGGAGCTGGAGGCAGCCAACCGCTCCTTCTTCTCCCGGGTTTTCGGGGGGCTGGGGGGCGTGGACCCCTATGGCTCCACTGCCAGCGACGTATACCATGACCTCTTTGCGCAGGGGACTTACACCGGCAAGGGTATTTTCCAGGTGGACGCCTTCCACACCTGCCTGGACCGGCGCTTTCCTGACAACGCAATCCTGTCCCACGACCTGCTGGAGGGCAGCTATCTCCGGGCGGGCCTGCTGGGGGAGGTGGAACTCACCGACGGCTGCCCCTATAAGGTCTCCAGCTACTTTTCCCGCCTCCACCGGTGGATTCGGGGGGATTGGCAGCTTCTGCCCTGGCTGGGCCGCCAGGTTCCCGATGGCCGGGGCGGGCGGGAGGAAAATCCCCTGCCGCTGCTGGCCCGGTGGAAAATTTTCGATAATTTAAGGCGGTCCCTCTCCCCTGTGTTTACTCTGGCTGCTCTGGTGCTGGGTCTGTGCTTGTCCGGGCGGTCCTTCGCCTGGGCCGGAGGCGTGGCGGTGGTTGCTGCCGCATCCAACCTGCTGCTGTCCGGGGCGGAGCTGGCCGCCCGTCGCTCCGGCGGAAAGCATCGTCGATACCACTCCACTGTGGTGGCCGGACTGGCAGGTGCAATTTTGCAGACTGGGGTGCAGCTGCTCTTTCTGCCCTACCAGGCTTATATCTCCGCCGGGGCCGCGGGTACTGCCCTGTGGCGGATGGCGGTCTCCCACAAAAAACTGCTGGCCTGGGTCACAGCCGCCCAGACGGAGCGGGGAAAGGACGGCTTGTTGTCCTATTACAGGACCTGCTGGTTCTCACTGGCCGTGGGGCTGGCCACCCTGCTGGGTGCGCGCCTGCGTATTGGGGCTTTGGTGGGTCTGCTGTGGATTGCTGCCCCCGCCGTCGCCTGGGCCATCAGCCGGCCCGCCGGACAACAGCGGGAGCTCCCTCCTGCCGACCGGGCCTTCCTCCTCCACCAAGCCACCCTGATCTGGCGGTATTTCCAGGATTTCCTCCGGGAAGAAGACCACTGGCTTCCCCCGGACAACTGGCAGGAACAACCCAGTCCCGGTCTAGCCCGACGCACATCCCCCACTAACATCGGTATGGCTCTGCTGTCTGTGATCGCCGCTGCCGATTTGGATTTGCTGTCTCGAAAGAGGGCGGTGGAGCTGATCGGCCATACGCTGGACACGGTGGAGGAGCTGGAGAAGTGGAACGGACATTTGTATAACTGGTATGACACCACGACAAAGAAGCCGCTTCACCCCCGGTATGTGTCCACAGTGGACAGCGGCAATCTGCGGGGGTGCCTTATCGCCCTGCGGGAAGGGCTGTACCAGTGGGGGGAGGACGCCCTGGCCCGCCGGGCGGAGGCCCTGTCCGACGCCATGGACTGCTCCCCTCTCTATGATTGGAAGCGGCGTCTGTTCTCCATCGGGTATGAGGTGGAGCGGGACCGGCTTACCAACGGCTGCTATGACCTGATGGCCAGCGAGGCCCGGCAGACCAGCTTTATCGCTGTGGCCCGGGGAGAGGTGCCCCCCCGCCACTGGCGCCGTCTGGGCCGGATGCTGCTGGGGGACAACGACTACAGCGGCATGGCCTCCTGGACGGGAACTATGTTCGAGTATTTTATGCCCAATCTGCTGCTCCCCTGCGAGCCCAACTCCTTCCTCTACGAGACTCTGGCCTTCTGCGTCTATGCCCAGAAGCGCCGGGGAAGCCGGACCAGGACCCCCTGGGGCATCTCTGAGTCTGGCTTTTATGCCTTCGACCCGGGGCTGAACTACCAGTACAAAGCACACGGGGTTCAGGCCCTGGCTCTGAAGCGAGGGCTGGATACCGAGCTGGTCGTCGCCCCCTATGCCTCCTTCCTGGCCCTGCTGCTGGCCCCCCGCAGCGCACTGAAAAACCTGCGCCGCCTGCGGGATATGGGGCTGGAGGGCCGCTATGGCCTTTATGAGGCGGTAGACTACACCCCCACCCGCTTGTCTGGCGGTGAGGAATACGAGGTGGTCCGCTCCTATATGTCTCACCATTTGGGCATGAGTCTGGTGGCTATTGACAACGTGCTTCGGAACAATGTGATGCAGGCGCGGTTTATGCAGGACTGTGACATGTCCGCCTTCCGGGAGCTGCTTCAGGAGCGGGTGCCCGTGGGGGCTCCGGTGATGCGCCAGGGAGAGCGAGAGGCCCCCGAGCGGCCCCGGCGCTCCGCCGGCCCCGCTTTGGCCCGGGCCGGAGAGGGCTTTGGACGGCTGTCCCCCCAGTGTCACCTGGTGTCCAATGGAGACTACTGCGTGCTGGCCTGTGACAACGGTCTCACCGCCGCCCGCATGGGGTCGGTGCAGATCACGCTGGCCTGTCCGGGGGAGTACTATGCCCCGTCTGGCGTTTCCTCCTTTTTCCAGTGTCAGGAGGGGCTGTTTGGCCTGACTCCCGCTCCCCTGTACCAGGGAGAGGGAGAATACGGCTGGGAATTCCACAGCGCCGGGGCGGCCTGGACATTCCGGTGGAACAGCTTGTCCGCCCGTACAACCCTGGCCGTCCCCCGGCGGGAGAGCGGCGAGCTGCGGCGGGTGGAGCTGGTGTGGCAGGGGGCAGAACCGCTGGAGGGAGAGCTGCTCCTCTACTTGGAGCCGGTTCTGTCCCCTCTCCAAGACTTTTCCGCCCACCCCGCCTTTTCCCGTCTGTTTTTGGAGTGTCAGCTCACTGGAGACGGGGCCCTGTACCGCCGCCGCCCACGGGACCGGGAGGAAGGCAGCGTTCTGGCCGCCGCCTGGGAGGGGGGGACTGCCTGTGTAGACCGGGCAGCCGCCCTGGGCCGGGGCGGTCTGCGGGCTCTGCCCTTCCGCGCACCGGGGCCTTTGGAGCCGGGGACGGGAACCGACCCCTGCTTACTGGTCCGGTTCCCCGTCTGTCTTCAGCCGGGGGAACGTGCGGTGTTCGCTTTGGCTCTAGCAGTAGGGGACAGCGCTCCTGTGGCCGCGGAAGGGGCCCGCCGCATTTTAGAGGGCCGGGGCGGGGAGCCAGGCGCCCTGGCCCCCCTGGTCTGGCGGCTGTCTCTGTCAGAGCGCCAGGCGCTGGAGGGCTTTGCGCTTCTGGCCCGGCTGGCGGCGGTGGAGCTGCCCTCTCCGCGCCCCCCGCAGTCCAGTCTGTGGGCCTTTGGCATCTCCGGGGATCTGCCGATTGCTGTCGGGCAGTTGTCCACCCCGGAGGAGGCAGAACGGGCTGCTGTGTGGTGCCGCCAGCACCAGATGCTCACCCGGTGGGGATATTCCTTTGACCTGGTGATCCTACTGGAAGAGGGAGGAGACTACCGCCGGCCGCTGCGCTCCGCTCTAGCAGAGGAGCTGAAAACCCTGGGGGCGGAGTCCGCTCTGGGGGCCAAGGGCGGCATCCACCTGACGGATCCTACCGCCGCCCCAGCGGTTTTCGCCTGGGCCAAGGCCCATCTTCCCCTGGAAAACAGCGCTGCGGCTCCTTTCTCTGAAATGGAGCAAATTGCCCCGCCACCCCCTGTCCGTTTGGCCCCCGACCCCGCCACCTGGCGCATGGAGGGAGACAAGATGATCCTCCAGACCGGAGACCGCTTACCGCCGGTGGGCTGGAGCCAACTTCTCTGCAACCCTCGCTTTGGCTGGCTCACCGACGAGACAGGAGCCGGCTTCCTCTGGGCGGATGGAAATTCCCGGGAGGGGCGGCTGTCCCCCTGGGCGAACGATCCTCTGGCGGTGGGGGGCTGGGAAACCGTCAACCTGGAGATTGAGGAGAGGGTATATTCGGTTTTTGCTTCCGGGGACGGATGCCCCTGTACCGTGACCTATGGCCCTGGCTACGCCCGTTGGGAGAAGCAGCTGGGGACAGCCCGCCTCACGACACTGGCCTTCGTCCCCTGGGGGGAGGATATGCGGGTGCTCACCTTCACCCTGTCCGGGGCCTCCGGGCGGCTGTCCTGTCGTTCGGGGGAGGCGCCGCCGCTGGCTCACCCCCTGACGGATCAGCTGCCCCTCTCGCTGGTGACTCAGACAGGGGAAGAGGGACTGTCCTGCCGCTTCACCCCGGAGGCATTCCAAAAAAGCTTCCAGGAGACGGCAGAGAGCTGGCGCAGCCGGGTGTCCAGCCTTACCTTCACCACACCCGAGCCAGCCCTGGACCGCTATCTCAGCAGCTGGTGCCTGTATCAGGTGACGGCCTGCCGTTTGATGTCCCGAACCTCCCAATATCAGAACGGCGGGGCCTTCGGCTTTCGGGACCAGCTCCAGGACGCCGCCGCCCTGCTTTGGACCTGGCCGGAACGCACACGAGAGCAGCTGCTTCTGGCCGCCTCCCGCCAGTTTGAGGAGGGAGACGTGCAGCACTGGTGGCATCCGCCCCAAGGCGCAGGGGTACGAACCCGCATCACAGACGACCTGCTGTGGCTGCCCTGGGTGCTGTGCCGGTACTGCCGTGCCACTGGAGATTGGGCCGTCCTGGAGGAGCCTGTTCCCTACCTCACCTCCAGGCCCCTGGAGCCAGAGGAGATGGAGCGATATGAGGTCCCCCAGGTAAGCGGCAAGGTTGACACCCTCTATGCCCACGCCCTGGCCGCCGTCCGCTGCGTCCTGAAACGGGGCGCCGGCCCTCACGGCCTGGCCCTTATGGGAGGCGGGGACTGGAACGATGGAATGAACCGGGTGGGGGCCAAGGGGCGGGGAGAGTCGGTGTGGCTCACCTGGTTTCTGGCTCTGGTTCTTCAGGACTTCGGCCCCCTGTGCCGCCGCCAGGGGGAAGAGGGCGCGGCACAGGAGCTGTCTGCTCAGGGGGAGTGCTATCTGGATGCCGCCCAAAAGGCCTGGGATGGGGCCTGGTACCGCCGGGGATACTATGACGACGGCACCCCTCTTGGCTCCGCCCAGAGCGGCCCCTGTCAGATCGACTCCATCGCCCAATCCTTTGCCGCCCTGCCCCAGGGGAGCGACCGGGAGCGGGCCAGCCAGGGGGTTTCCGCCGCCCTGGACCGGCTCTTCAACCGGGAGAGGCAGCTGGTCCGCCTCTTTGACCCCGCCTTCGACGGGGGGCGGGGAAAAGATCCGGGATATATCAAGGGCTACCCCGCCGGCGTTCGGGAAAATGGCGGACAGTACACCCACGCCGCCGTCTGGCTGGCTCTGGCCTGCTTCCGGCTGAATCGCCCGGAGGAGGGCTGGGAGGTCCTTCGTGCTCTTCTGCCGGAGGGTCACCCCACGGAGAAATACCGGGGAGAGCCTTACGTGATTGCCGCTGATGTGTCCTCAGCCCCCGGCCGGGAGGGCCAGGCTGGCTGGACCTGGTACACCGGGGCTGCCGGGTGGTACTGGCAGACGGCGGTGGGAGAGCTGCTGGGTCTGTCCCTCCGGGAGGGGGCCCTGGTGGTAGAACCCAACCTGCCCCCCCACTGGCCCGGGTACGAAGCGAACTGGAGGCTCCCTGGCGGCACGCTGCACATCGCCGTAAAGCGCACCGGGGCCTACTCCGCCACGCTGGACGGAAAGCCTGCCGGGGAGGGCGTTCCTTTGAAGGATCTGCGGGGAGCGCACCGGCTGGAGGTGACCATTTGACGGCGCGGGGGCCGGGTGCCTTTGGAAAACACTTTACTTTTCCCCCAGCCTCTGGTATTATAAGCATATCGCAGCAGTAGGCAGAGGCTTCCAGAAAAGCCCCATGAAAGGAAGGGTCATATGTCACAGACAACCCGCCGGGAGCTGTTTCCCGGGGTGTGGCTCCGGTCGGTCCACACAAACAAGTTCAAAAGCTCCTATCTGTCCGTCACCCTGATGCTCCCTCTGAAGGAAGAGACCGCGGCGGTTAACGCTCTGCTGCCCCACGTCCTGCGCCGGGGCACAGCAGTCCACCCGGATATGGAGAGCCTGTCCGCCGCTCTGGACCAGCTGTACGGCGGGGCTATCGAGCCAGTGGTTCGGAAACGAGGAGAAACCCAGTGCGTGGGCTTCGTGGCCAGCTTTCTGGACGACGCATACACCCTGGAGGGGGAACGGCTTCTGGAGCCGGCTGCTGCCCTGCTGGGGGAGCTGCTGCTGAAGCCCCTTACCCAAGACGGTGCCTTTTCCCCCGACTACACCGCCGGAGAGAAGGCCAACCTCATTGACCGCATCCGGGCCCAGATCAACGACAAGCGTATCTATGCCAGCCACCGGCTGACCCAGCTCATGTGCCAGGGGGAGCCCTTTGCAGTGGACAAGCTGGGGGACGAGGCCCGTGTAGAGGCCATCACCCCCGCTTCCCTGTGGGCGCAGTACCAGACGCTGTTGCAGACAGCCAGGATTGAGGTGTACTACTGTGGCTCCGCCAGCCCGGAGCGGGCGGCGGAGGCCCTGCAAGCCGCCCTGTCTGCCCTTCCAGAGAGCCGGGACCGCATCGGGGGCAGCTGTCATGTCATCGACCACGCGGACGCCCAGCCAAGGGTGGTGTCGGAGTCCATGGATGTAACCCAGGGCAAGCTGGCCATGGGCTTCCGCACCGGAGGCCTCACCTGCTGGGAGGCGGAATATCCCGCGCTGTACCTGTGCAACGCCCTCTTTGGCGGGTGTACCCTGTCCAAGCTGTTTATGAATGTACGGGAAAAGCTGTCCCTGTGCTACTACGCCAGCTCCACCCTGGAGAAGATGAAGGGACTGGTGCTGGTGTCTTCCGGCATCGAGTTTGAGAAATACGAGACCGCCCGGGACGAGATCCTGGCCCAGCTGGAGGCCATCCGCCAGGGCGAAATTGAGGACTGGGAACTGGAGGGGGCCCGGCGCACCCTGATCAACAGCTGCCTGTCCACCCTGGACGACCAGGGCCGGCAGGAGGAGTTCTGGCTGGGCCAGGCGGCAGCGGGACTGGAAACCAACCCGGAACAGCTGGCCGCTCAGCTGGAGACGGTTACGCGGGAGCAGACGGCAGCGGCAGCCCAAAAGCTGGAGCTGGATACCATCTACTTCTTAAAAGGGAAAGGAGGGCTGAGCAGTGGAGCAGCTGAAATTTGACCGGGTGGGAGAAACCATGTTCCATCAGGTCCTGGAAAACGGCCTGAACGTCTTTGTCTTCCCCAAGCCCGATTTTCAGAAGGGCTACGCCTTTTTTGCCACAAACTACGGCGGTATGGACATGCGCTTCTGCCTGGATGGAGAGTGGCACACCACCCCGGCCGGGGTGGCGCACTACCTGGAGCACAAGATGTTTGACACCCAGCAGGGTAACGCCCTCCAGGACCTGGCAGCCAACGGTGCCAGCCCCAACGCCTTTACCAGCAACGCCATCACCGGGTACTACTTTGACTCCACCGAGAAGTTTGAGGAAAACCTGCGGATCCTTCTGTCCTTCGTCTCCGTCCCCTGGTTTACCCAGGAGAGCGTGGACAAGGAGCGGGGCATCATCGGTCAGGAAATCGGCATGATCGAGGACGACCCCCACTGGAGAGTCTATATGAATCTGATGGAGGCCCTGTATAAAAGCCACCCCATCCGGGTGAGCGTGGCGGGAAGCGTGGAGTCCATCGCCCGCATCACACCGGATACTCTGTACGCCTGCCATAAGGCGTTCTATGATCCGGCCAACATGGTGCTGTGCGTGGCAGGAAATGTGGACCCGGAGGGAATCTGCACCGCCGCCCGGGAGATTCTGCCCAAGCAGGCCGGTCCAGTGGCCGTGAAGGACTATGGGGAGAAGGAGGCGCCGCAAGCTGTCCAGCGGGTTGTAGAGACCTCTATGGAGGTGTCCGCCCCCATCTTCTATCTGGGTTATAAAGGAGACGCCCCCCAGCGGGGCGAGGCAGGCCTGCGCCAGCAGCTGGTGGCCGATCTGGCGCTGGAAGCTCTGTTGGGCAATTCCAGCCCCCTGTATGCCAGGCTGTACCGGGAGGGACTGATCAACCAGGAATTCTCCTACGGTTACGAGAGCGATCCCGGCTGCTCCTTCCTGTGCGCTATGGGAGAGTCCAAGGACCCCTTCGCCGTTCGGGAGGCCACGGCCCGCGAGGCGGCCCGCATCGGCCGGGAGGGCATTGATGGAGCGCTGTGGGAGCAGCTGAAGAAGGGGGTCTATGGCAACCGGGTCCGGGGGCTGAACTCCTTTGAGAATCTGTGTGTCAACCAGGCCCAATCCTTCTTCACCGGTGTGAACTACCTCCAATTCGCCCAGCTGTACGCCACTGTGACCAAGGAAGAGGCGGAGGACCTGCTTGCCCGCTGGACCGTCGAGGAGCGCACCGCTCTGTCGGTGATCTGGCCCAAGGGGGCAGAGAAGCCTTGATCCACACCATTTCATTTCCTGGCCTGGGATTGGAATTCACACTGAACCGAGTGGCAATCACAATCCTGGGCCGGCCCATCTACTGGTATGGCATTATCATTGTCTCCGGCCTGATTCTGGCGGTGTTCCTCTGCGGCCGGTGGAGCAGCCGGTTCGGCGTAAACGAGGACCAGATCCTGGACATGATGCTCTTCGCTGTCCCCGCCGCCCTGGTGGCTCTACGGGTATACTATGTGATATTCAACCTGGAGATCTATCAAAATGCGGACGGCTCTCTGAACTGGGGAGCCATCCTGCGGTACAGCGACGGAGGGTTGGCCATCTATGGGGCGATCATCTCCTCCGCCATTGTCCTGTGTGTCTTCTGCCGTGTTCGGAAAATCAGCTTCTGGTCCTTTGCCGACCTGGGAGTACACGGGCTGTTCATCGGGCAGTGCATCGGCCGGTGGGGCAACTTTATGAACGTGGAGGCCTATGGCGGGCCCACCTCCCTGCCCTGGCGGATGTGCGGGGAGTCCATTGCCCAAGGCCTGCTGGCCCAGGGCTATGTGGATCAGGCGGGATATGAGGAAATCCTGGCTGGCACGCTGGGCGTCCACCCCACCTTCTTCTACGAGTCCGCCTGGAACTTTGCCGGACTGCTGCTTGTGTATCAAATGGGAAAGCGGCGGAAATTTGACGGCCAGTGCTGTCTGTTTTACTTCTTCTGGTACGGCCTGGGCCGGGCCTGGATCGAGGGCCTGCGCACCGACAGCCTGTACTTTTTCGGGCTGGAGATCTTTGGGGCTCCGATCCGAACCTCCCAGCTGCTGGCGGCAGTGTCCGCCCTGGGGGCGGGAATCGCACTGCTTTGGATGCTGGCAAAAAAAGACCACGGTCCCCTCTATGTGGAACGGCTGGCCGTTCAGACAGAGGCGCCGGAACATACCGAAAAAGAGGAGGAGTAGCCCATGTCCGCAGTAAGAATGGAAGGAAAAGCCTTGGCTGCCGCCATCAAGGAGCAAGTGCGGCATCAGGCGGAGCAGCTGGAACGCAGACCCGGAATGGCCGTGGTGCTGGTGGGAGAGGATCCCGGCGCTCTGGCCTATGAGGCAGGCAAGCGGCGGGACTGCCAGCAGTGCGGTGTCTACTGCGACACCTTCCGCCTGCCGGAGACGACCTCCCAAGAGGAGCTGCTGGATGTGCTTCAGACGCTGAACGAACGAGAGGATATCGACGGCATCCTCCTGCTGCTCCCCCTGCCTGGCCACCTGGATACTCGGGCAGCCCAGCTAGCCATTCGGCCGGATAAGGATGTGGATGGCGTTCACCCGTCTAATTTGGGGGACCTGACCCTGGGCGTGGACGGCCTGCGCCCCTGCACGCCGCTGGGGGTCATGCGCCTGCTGGAGGAATATGGAATCGATCCGGCAGGAAAACGCTGTACCATTGTGGGCCGATCCAACATTGTGGGCAAACCCCAGGCCCTCCTCCTGCTCCAGAGGGATGCCACCGTCACCATCTGCCACTCCAAGACCCCTGATTTGGCGGAGGAGTGCCGCCGGGCGGATATTCTGATCTCCGCCGCGGGCCGCCCCGGCCTGATTACTGCCGATATGGTACAGGAGGGGACTGTGGTGATTGACGTGGCCATGAACCAGGGGGCGGACGGCAAGCTGTGCGGTGATGTGGACTACCCCGCAGTGGAGCAGAAGGCCGCATACATCACGCCAGTGCCCGGAGGAACCGGACCGGTTACTCGGGCAATCCTCATGGAAAATACCTTGCGGGCCGCCCTGGCTCACGGGACACAGCCTGGCTGAAGCGTTCTTGGATACCAGCTTAAAAGGACCGGCGCGGTCGAATGTCGCGCCGGTCCTTAGCGTTCGGTTTTCGTAAGATCAAGCCCGTCCGGCCCGATCTCTATCGACCCATCCTTAAGGGAAATGAACGGAGAAAACTCTGTCTCCTTTCCCGCATAGGACAGCCGGATGACAGCATCCGCAAAAATATCACTGGCGTTGCACTGAAGGAGAAATGGCTGACCGTCCGGGTCCTCAAACCGCAAAATGGACTCTGAGGTCTCTATATCGTTCTGATACAGCTGCAGCGTCATCCCGGTGTACCGCGGGATGACAAGGTAGTATTCTCCAGAGGAGAGGTAGTGCGCGGGAATTTGATCCCCGTCCAGATACTGCTCCACATAAAAATCCAAGTCCGTGACCTGCTGGTATCCCAGATAGGCCACCGCATAGAGCTGGTTATCGGCAAACGGGATCTTCCCCCACTTTTCTGGATTGACCTCAGCGGAAGAGGAGCTGCTGCCCTCCGCCCCAAGGGTGCAGCCGCTGAGCAGCAGAATATAAAACAAGAATACCAAACTGTGAAGAACCTTCTTTTTCATGGAAAACACCCTTCTTCTTCGCTCTTTATGATTCGTCGGGTTTGCCCGGAATCCAAACCACGCTTTTACAATATAGCATACCATTGCCGCCGCGTCGAGAGGCTTTTCTTCTCCCATTTCACGCCGTGCATGATTGATATGGGCCATTGGATTTCAACATGCGGCGAAAGCGCCATCAAACAACCGTCTGGAGGGAAAATAACATGCTTATTCGAGCGTATCAGCCATCGGATTGCAAGGAACTGGAAGCGCTTTTTTACCATACCGTTCATACCATCAATGCGAGGGATTACTCCCAAGAACAATTAGACGTATGGGCAACCGGACATATTGATTCGGAAACATGGAACCAGTCATTTCAGCAGCATTTCAGTCTTGTTGCAATCGAGGATAACATGATTGTCGGCTTTGGAGATATTGACGAAACAGGTTATCTCGACCGCCTATTTGTTCACGCAGATTATCAGAGAAGAGGGGTTGCTGCCTCTCTTTGCAATCAGCTGGAACAGGCCGTCCAAGGAACCATTGTTACCCATGCTTCTATTACGGCGCGGCCATTTTTTGAAAAAAGAGGATATCAAGTGATTCAGGAGCAACAGGTGGAACGACAGGGCATTTCCCTTACCAACTATGTTATGAGAAAAGAACGATAGCTTCCGGCCTGATTCGGGGGGATTTCACCTTTTGGATGAGCTCCGCCGTGGCCGCCCCTTCTCTTGGTATGCTCAGGAATTTCGGATCATATACAGACACAAAACGGCGCGTCCCTACAGGTTTGGCTTCTGTAGGGACGCGCTTCCTATCACTTACGCCCCGCAGGCGTTCTCCTCCAGGCGCTTTAATAAGACGGTCAGCTGGTTCCAATCCTCCTGAGAGAGACCGGCAGACAGCTTTTGCTGAAAATCCTCATAGGCCCTCTCCAGTACCGGAAGCATACCCTGCCCCGCCTCCGTCAGCTCCAGCTGGTACTGCCGGCGGTTCTCCGGGGCCAGTGTACGGCAGATGTGGCCCATATCCTCCAGACGCCGGGCATCTCGGGCCACGCTGGCCTTATCCACTGCGTAGAAACCGGCAATCTCCTCCTGGCTGGTACCCGGATTCCGGGCGGTATAGAGAATAATCAAGTGCATTACCCCCACATACCGATAGGGGGTCAACGCCCGCCGCAAGGCCTGCATCCGTTGCCGGTTGACTCGCAGAAGGCTGGACAGTACAGTGTCCTTCATCTTCTCACTCCTTCAGTTGTCCATCGCTTCCTTCGGCAGCCGCCTGGATACGACGCATGACCTGGCGAATCAGGGGAACCGCCAGCAGAATGGTCAAAATGTCGGCCACCGCCTGGACAGAGGCCACGCCATAGGCGCCCCACAGCCACGCCAGGGGGTAGACAATGGGCAGAAAGCAAGTGCCCTGCCGGGAGGTGGATAAGAGCAGCGCTCCCCGGGCGTCACCCAACCCGGCACAGAACATGTTCACCACTGCCACCCAGCCATGGACCGGCAGAGCCAAGCATTGCAGGCGAATACACAGGGTTCCGATCTCCTTCATTGCCAGGTCGTCCTTGGCAAAGAGAAGAATGGTCTCCTCCGCAAAAACTCCCAGAATCAGCCCCATGGCTGCCGCCCCCAGAATGGCGGTCCAGGCCGCAAAGCGGTAGCCACTGCGCACACGGTCGTACCTGCGGGCCCCCCAGTTAAAGCCAGCTACTGGCTGGAAGCCTGTACCAAAGCCCAAAATAATCCCAAAGGGGAACATCATAACCTTGGTGGATACCCCGATGCCTGCCAGCACCGCGTCTGAAATATTCCCCGCAATGTTGTTTAGGACGATGGCGGACAGCACCGCCAGCCCCGACCGGCACATCGAGGAGGAGCCTACACTGACCACCTGGAAGATAATGTCCCAGGTGTACCGGACAGCCCGGATGGACAGACGTAGCAAGCTCCGGCGGGCCAAATAGGGAAACACCAGAATCGAAAAGCTCACCAACTTGGAGATCGCAGTGGCCATAGAGGCCCCTTTTACGCCCAGGTCCAGTTGGAAGATGAAGATAGGGTCCAAAAAACAGTTGAGAATACCACCAAAGCCCATGCCAATCATGGACAGCATAGCGCTGCCCTCCGCACGCAGGCACTGGTTCATCACAAAGGTTGCTGCCATGAAGGGCGCCACAAGAAGCACATAGGCGGCGTACTCCCTGGCGTACTGCTCACAGGTATCGGTGGCCCCCAACAGCCGGACCATGGGGTTCATAAAGAGAGTGCCCAGCACGGTGACAGCCGCTCCGAAGAAAACAGCGGTGAAAAAGGCAGTGGACAGCACCTGATTGGCTTTCTCCCGGTTCCGGGCCCCCAACAGGCGAGAGATATAGCTTGCCGCCCCCACCGCCAGCATGGAGCCGGCCATCATGATAATCTGGTCCAGAGAGGCGTTGACACTCACTGCCGCGGTGGCGTTGGTGCCTAGAGCACTGACAAAGTAGGTATCCGCCAGGTTATAGATGGAGGTAATCAAAAAGGCTACAATGGAAGGCAGGGACATTTTCAAAATAACTCTGGACAGAGGTTCCTCCAGCATCATTGTCTCTCTCCGGTCCTGATGCGTCTGTTTTTCTTCTGTCATGCCGGTCTCCTCCGTTCAATCGTCTTATCTACAACTGTCTCATCTGCCTCTTATTGTACCATAAAATCCACTCTTGTCAAATACATTTTTTTGAACAGCTTCGGAGAATCTCTTCATATGTTTAAAATTATAAAAAATAAAACAAAATATTGACTTTAATAAAATTAAAGTATATACTAACATTAGCTCTGGAGCTTCTCTTAATTCCAAGGAAAGGGGGCAACCGTATGCCCATTGAACTGGTTCCGGACTGGATGGCGGGCCTGGAGGAGGACGCTGTATTCATCAAAAAGTTTATCCTTGCCTCCGGCTCTCTCAAGGAGATGGCTGCCCAGTATCAAGTCACCTACCCCACCGTACGTCTGCGGCTGGACCGGCTGATTCAAAAGATCAAGCTCAGCGAGGATACCGCTGCCGACCCCTATATTGCCACCATCAAGCGGTTGGTGGTCAGCGAAAAGCTGGATTTTGACACGGCCAAACTGCTGATTTCAGCCTACAAGGCATCTAAGGACGCACAAGATCCCAAGGCTCTGTGAAAAAGGAGGAATTTCTATGGCGTTTGCAATGATCTTTGGCCCGCTCTCCCTTCTGTTTATCCTGTTTCTGGTGCTGCTCCCCATCGCCCTGCTGGTTCTGTTCCAGGTCTGGTTGTGCAAAAAGGGCAAGTGGCTGGGTCTGATTCTGCCGGGCATCTCCCTGGTGCTGTCCCTGCTGCTGGTGTTCAGCATGGCGCTCTTCACCCGCCCCACGGAGGGCACATCCACTTTGCGGAATGAGACGACAGGTGAAATCCTACAGGAGGAGCACCACGCCGGCGGGCATACCATATCCCCTGGCGGTCTGCTTACGGCGGGTGTGCTGTTCCTGGTCTACAACATCCCCACCATCGTCTTTGGCGGCATCTGGCTCCACTATAAGGGCCGCCGGGATGCGTTGGCCGATTTGGAGAAGATGCGCCTTCAGGACCTGGAATAGGACAGCTTTTTTCCCGCCGGCGCATAATCTGGGGGAAATGGCAAAACACTATAGGTACATCCACCAAACAAGGAGGTATCCTATTTTGAATCGCCCGCATTTTTTCCGCCGGCTCCTGGCTATGCTGCTGGTCCCGGCCCTGGCCTGTGCCCTGATTGCCCCCGTGTCCGCTTTCTTCTGGAACAAAAAAGAGGATGACGTCCCCTACGTGGCCGACTTCTCCAAGAATGGCCAGATCGGCGCCATTATTGCCTTTGACACAGCGGACTTCGTGGTCAAGACGGACAACAAGGCCACTCTGAACAGCATTACCATCGAAACACTTCCCGACCCAGGCGCCGGAACCTTGGTCATCGGGGGGCAGCCCCTGTCCCAGGGGACCGTGGTGGACGCCACCGCCCTGGCCGGACTTCGCTTCCAAAGCGCCCAGAGCCCCACCGTGACCACCACCACGTTCACCTTCCTTCCCTCCTTCTCCTCCGGGCAGAAAAGCCGCCCCACTACAGTGACGCTCTACCTGCTTACCGAGGAAAACAAGGCCCCTGTGGCCCGAAACATGGATTTGACCACCTATAAAAACGTGGCAGTCACCGGCTGGTTTGACGCAGTGGACGGCGAGGGAGACACCCTCACCTTCCAGCTGACCTCGAACCCCGCCCGGGGGGCGGTGACCTTGGCGGAGGATGGCTCCAGTCAATTCGTCTACACCCCCTATGAGAACAAAACGGGCAGCGACTCCTTCACCTATGTGGCGGTGGATCCCGCTGGAAATGTCTCCCCAGAGGCAAAAATCTCCATCCGCATTGACAAGCCGGACACCCGAGTCACCTATGCCGATATGGAAGGCCACAGCGCCCATAAGGCGGCCATCCGCCTGGCGGAAGAGGGGATCTATGTGGGTCAGTATATGGACGGCCGCTACTTCTTTGATCCCGACGCCCAGGTGAGCCGCTCCCAGTTTCTGACCATGGCCATGGCGGTCTCTGGCCTGGAGCCCCTGGAGGGCGTCACCCTCACCGGCTTCTCTGACGATGGGGCTATCCCCACCTGGGCCAAGGGAGCGGTGTCCTCTGCTCTGCGGGCTGGAGCCATTCGCGGAGGACAAGACGATGCTGGCGCCCCTGTCTTCGGTGCAGAGGCTCCCATCACCCGGGCAGAGGCCACCATCATGCTGAATAACCTGCTGAACATCGCCGATGTGCCTGCTGAGGTCTTCTTCCCTGGAGCGGAGACCCACTGGGCCTCCCAGGCGGCAGCTAACTTGACTGCTTCGGGAATCCTTCGACCGGATGCCGCCAACGCTGCCGCCCTGTCCACCCAGCTCACCCGTGCGGAAGCCGCTGAGCTGCTGGACGGCGCACTGGAGGTCATGGACGCTCGGAAGGACAGCTGGCTCCCCTGGCAATAAAGGGACAGCATATTGATAACGAGAGCCGGTGCGGCATTTGACCGCACCGGCTCTCACTGCATTAAAATTTGGGAGCCGAATCACACCAGCGCAGCGCAAAAGGTCCCCCAAACACCTATAGACGATTTTGTTCCCCCCATTCGCACATCCGGTCCAAGATGGGAATCAGGGACTTCCCGCGTTCTGTCAGACTGTACTCAACCTTGGGCGGGATCTGCGGATACTCTTCCCGATGCACCAACTGGTCGGCCTCCAATTCCTTCAGGGTTGAGCTCAGTGTTTTATAGGAAATATCCTTAATATACCGTTTTATTTCGTTGAAGCGCACCACCCTGAACTCCATGAGCGTATACAGGATTGTCATTTTATACTTGCCATGAATCAACGACAGGGTATAGCTAAAGCCGGTATCACCAAGACACTCCTGAGAAATACAGCGGTCCGTCATGTTACACTCTCCTTTGGGTAAGTATCGCACTTGAATGTGCGTACTTGATTTTTTCTTTCTTCCCGCTATGATGATACTATCACATGCGGGAAAAATCAAGCCCGCATTTATCCAGGAGGTTGTTTGTATGTCCAAAAAAATAGTTGTGATTACCGGCAGTCCACGCAAAAATGGAAACAGTTTTGCCATGACAGACGCTTTCATTCAAGCGGCAGAGGCGAGAGGCCATGAGGTCACCCGCTTTGATGCCGCGCTGAAAAACGTGGGTGGCTGTCATGCCTGCGAAACCTGCTTCAAGACCGGGAAAGCCTGCTCCTTTGACGACGACTTTAACATGATTGCCCCGGCTATTCTGGAGGCTGACGCCGTTGTCTTCACCATGCCGGTCTACTGGTACTCGATTCCTGAGCAGATCAAGGGCGTGATTGACAAGCTGTTCTCCTTTGTGGTGGGCGGCAAGGATATCTCCGGGAAAGAATGCGCCATGATCGTCTGCTGCGAGGAGGACGACTTGTCTGTCATGGACGGCGTCCGCATTCCCTTAGAGCGGTCCGCCTCACTAATGAAATGGAAGATGGTAGGAGAAGTGTTGATTCCCAGCGTTCTGAATGAGGGGGACGTCAACAGGACAGACGGCTGCGCACAGGCGGCGGCACTGGCCGACAAATTCTAAAGGAGGACAGGAGCCATGGCAAAGAACATCGTTATTTTAAACGGCAGTCCCAGAAGAAAAGGCAACACCTCCGCACTGGTCCAGGCGTTTACAAAGGGTGCGGAAAGCAGCGGCCATACGGTTACAGAATTTTTTCTGAGCGGCATGGACATCCACGGCTGCCGGGGCTGCTTCGGCGGGCATAGCAGCAGAGAGTATCCCTGTGTCCAGCGGGATGACATGGACAAGATCTATCCCGCGGTAAAAGAAAGTGATGTGGTCGTGCTGGCCACCCCACTGTATTACTGGAATATGAGTGGGCAGATCCGGACTGCGGTTGACCGCTTGTTTGCACTGGAGGAGAGCGATGGAAACCTTCTCAGAGGACACGGACGGGCATCCGCCCTGCTGATGGCCGCAGAGGGACATGGATTTGAGGATGTTCTCCTGTACTACGACCATCTGATGGAGCATCTGAAATGGAAAAATCTCGGCCATGTGTTGGCTGGCGGCAATGGCGATGTGGGCGATATTGAGGGGAAACCGGAACTTCAGGAAGCCTATGCGCTGGGGCAATCCATCGAATCCATGCCCTGACAGGAGGGGAAACCATACACAAATCGTTGTTGATACATGGTAATCAATCTCTGTGACAAGCCATTCATTCTTCCAGGATATCAGCTCAAGGGAATTCTTTTTGATTTCACGTTTGAAAACCGACGGCGCTATGCTCCCGGCAGGGGGCATAGCGCCTGTTTCAACGCATTTATATCCAGTCTGAAGAAATCAATTTCCGCCCTGTTGACTTTCCCCTCTTCCCGGGGTAAAATGGTGCCACAAAAGCAGCTCCGGCCCCTTGAAGCCGGAGAAGGGAGGAATTCTTATGGCAACTTCCACAGTGTTTGGCGTCATGCCCGACGGTTCCCCGGTGGAACAGTATACCCTGCGGGCAGGCGCGCTGTCCTGCGATATCCTCACCTATGGCGGAGCCCTGAGGGCTCTGCGGGTCCCTGACGCCGCCGGGGCACCAGTGGACGTGCTTCTAGGCTTTGACAGCCTGGAGGACTACCGCAGGCAGGACAAGTATATGGGGGCCCTGGTGGGGCGGTACGCCAACCGTATCGGTGGGGCGAGCTTCTCCCTCAACGGCCAGACCTTCCCTCTGGCAGCCAACGACGGCTCCAACCATCTCCATGGAGGGGACGTTGGCTTTGACAAGCAGGTGTGGCGGGCAGAGATGGCAGGGGATAACTTTCTCACCCTGTCCCTCACCAGCCCAGACGGACAGGAGGGCTACCCCGGTACACTGCACGTTCAGGCCACCTATACCCTGGAACGGAACGGGCTTTCCATCCTCTACCTGGGGGAATGCAGCCGGGATACTTTGTGCAATCTGACCAACCACGCCTACTTCAACCTGTCTGGCCACGCAAGCGGTCCGGTAGGGGGGCAGACGATCCAAATTTTCGCCAGCCAGTACACCCCCACGGACAATGGCTCTATCCCCACCGGAGAGATCGCCCCTGTAGAAGGCACCTCCATGGACCTGCGCAATCCCATTCGTATGGACAGCCAGTGGGACAGCGACTTTCCTCAACTGGTCCAGGCCGGCGGCTTTGACCACAACTGGATCATTGACGGCTGGGACGGCGCCCTCTGCCCCGCTGCTCGGGCCTGGTCACCAGATACGGCCATTCAGATGGAGGTGCTGACCACCCTGCCCGGAGTCCAATTCTACTCGGGCAACTATCTGGACAACTGCCCTGCCGGAAAGGGCAGCGCCCCCTATGCCAAGCGCTGGGGCTTCTGCCTGGAGACCCAGTGTTTCCCTGACTCCCCCCACCAGCCTCACTTCCCCTCCCCCATTCTGCGGACCGGGGAGCGGTACGCCAGCCAGACGGTGTACCGCTTCTCCAGCAGACAGGGCTAAACACCGCCCGTGCTCAGGTCTGGTTAAAACAGGACCTCCCGCTGGGCAGGTGCGCTTTTGGCGATCAGCCTTCCGTTTTTGAAGGAGTAGAGGATCTCGCTTTTCCGGTTCAAGGCGTTGTAGAAATTATCCGCGTCCAGAACAAGGAAGCTGGCCGGGTTTCCAACCCGGACGCCGTAGCAGCTCCCCAAATGGAGGGTTTTGGCGGCGTTGGTGGAAATCAGCTTATAGGAGTCCATGATCTCCTGATACCCCATCATCTGACAGACATGAAGCCCCATAAAGACCGCATCCCTCATATCGCCGGTGCCCAGAGGATACCAGGGGTCAAAGATGTCATCGTGGCCAAAGGAGACGTTGATCCCCTCTGCCAGCAGCTCTTTCACCCGGGTGATTCCCCGGCGCTTGGGGTAAGTGTCCATCCGGCCCTGGAGGTGGGTGTTCACCAGGGGGTTGGAGACAAAGTTGATTTTGGACAGCTTCAGCAGCCGCATCAGCTTGGTCACATAGGCGTTGTTGTAGGAGTGCATGGCGGTGGTATGGCTGGCGGTGACACGGTCGGTAAGCCCCGACTCATAGGCCCGGGCGGCAAGCACCTCCAGGCCGCGGCTCTGCTCGTCGTCAATCTCGTCGCAGTGGACATCCACCAGCTTGTCGTAGCGCTCCGCCAGCTTCATTGCGAAGTTCACCGAGTCCACGGCATACTCCCGGGTAAACTCAAAGTGTGGGATGGCCCCCACTGCGTCAGCCCCCATCCTTACCGCGTCCTCCATCAGCTGCCGGCCGTTGGGGTAGGAGTCGATTCCCTCCTGGGGAAAGGCCACCACCTGGATATCCACAGTATCCCGCAGCTCTTCCCGCAGCTCCAGCAGGGCCTCCATGGCAGTCAGCTTGGGGTCGGTGACATCCACATGCGTGCGCACAAACTGCACCCCGTTCTGGGCCTGCATCCGCACAGCCCGGCGGACCCGGTCCTTCACGTCCTGCTTGGACAGCATCTCTTTCCGCATCGCCCAGCACTGGATCCCCTCGAAGAGAGTGCCCGACTGGTTCCATACCGGCTCCCCTGCTGTCAGGCAGGTGTCCAGGTGGACATGGGACTCAATGAAGGGGGGCAGAACCAGCGTACCAGTGCAGTCCAGCACCTCCTCCCCCGGTCGTGGCGTCAGATCTGGTCCAATCTCCTCGAATTTGCCATCCGTCACCCGGATATCAGAGACTTCTGTGGCATTTTCGATCCACACGTTTTGAATCAGCATTGTGATTTACTCCTTATCATTTCATTTGCCGCAGAACAGGGAGGTTATCCCCTGGAATACACCAGCCTGTCCGCCGCCAGATAGCACAGGCTGGCGGCCAACATAGCGTTGAGGGAGGCAATGCCTGCGGGAACAAAATTGCCCACCAACGCTCCCACAACCACCCCGGCGATGGCCCCCCAGTGTACCGTGCGGGCCGGAGCGGCCCCCGCCCGGTAATCGGCACGGTGGAGCAGATAGTCCAGCATAACAATGATACCCACCGGCGGCAGGGTGGCGTTGAGGAAATTGAGCCAGCCCACAAAGTTGTTATACAGCCAGATGGCCGCCAGCGTACCCACCGCGCCGGAGACCAGGGTCATGGGCTTCTGCCGCAGGCCGGTGATATTGGTCAAACCCAGACCGCCGGTGTACAGGGCATTGTTGTTGGTGGTCCAGATGTTGGCCCCCAGCACCACCAGGGCCGGAATGGCCAGCCCTTGGGCAATCATCACATAAAAAATGTCATCCTTGCCGGTAAAGGCACCCCCTACCGCCCCAAAGGCAAACATCAAAGAATTTCCCAGGAAAAAGGCGATGACAGTGGTGGACACCGCCACAGCATTATTTTTGGCGAACCGGACAAAGTTGGGGGTGGCGGTGCCGCCGCTGACAAAGGAACCAATCACCAGCCCCACCCCGGCCATCACCGTCAGGCTTCCAGCGGATTTGGAGAAGATGGCTGCCAGACCGCCTCCCTCCACAGTGGACAAGGCCATGGAGTAGATGCCCAAAGCGGCAATCAGGGGAACCGAAATGGCGCTGACCACCGTAAGGGCCCTGATGCCAAAGTAGGCAGAGGCGGTCATACATCCCCCGGCAAGCAGGACCAGTACCATAGGCGGAACCCCCAGCAGCTCCGCCGCCGGGATGGCAAACATGGCCACTCCCACGCCGAACCAGCCAATCTGCGTGAAGGCAATCAGCACCGAGGCCAGCTTAGAGCCCGCGGCGCCGAAGGAGTGCCGGGCCAGCAGATCCAGGGTCAGCCCGGTGTCACAGCCGATGTATGCCAAACCGCCGGTATAGGCCCCCAGAATCACGCCCCCAATGACCACTGCCCACACAAAGCCGCTCAGATCCAGGCCGTTGCCCAGCTTGGCCCCCACACTCATGCTGGCAGAGAAAAAGGTGAACCCCATCATCACCACGAACATGCTCCAGAAGCCTTTGCGCGCTTCCGTTGGGACCGCCTCCAGGGAATAGTCGTCGTCTGCGCCCCGCCGGACGCTTGTCTGCTGTGCCATAGAACCGCCTCCCTATCTTCTTTTTTTGACAGGGCGTGGCAATACACGCCGCATCATTCGCTATTATAGAGGAAATATGCCCTTTTTTCAACCAGTTTTTTCAGAGAAAGGCAGGAACTCCACTGTGAATATTTTAGCCATCGAATCCTCCTGCGACGACACCGCTGCCGCTGTAGTCCAAAACGGCCGTCGGGTACTGTCCAACTGCGTCTCCTCCCAGACTGCAATGCACGCCATATATGGCGGCGTGGTGCCGGAGCTGGCCTCCCGGACGCATATTGAGACAATCTCCAGCCTGTGCAGCCAGGCACTGACTCAGGCCGGGATGGAAACGGCCGACTTGGACGCCCTGGCGGTGACCTATGCCCCTGGCCTGATTGGAGCGGTGCTGGTGGGGGTGAATTTTGCCAAGGGAGCCGCACTTGCCCTGGACGTCCCTCTGATCCCTGTTCACCATGTCCGGGGACACATTGCCGCCAACTATATTACCCACCCCGAGCTGGAGCCTCCCTTTGTCTGTCTGTGCGTCTCCGGGGGAACCACAGCCATTGTGGATGTGAGGGGCTACACCGACATGTCTGTTCTGGGCGGCACTCGGGACGACGCCGCCGGAGAATGCTTTGACAAAGTAGCCCGGGTCCTGGGACTGGGCTACCCTGGAGGCGGAGCGCTGGACCGCCTTTCCGAGGGTGGAGATGACAGCCGCTATTCCCTTCCTCTGGCCCATGTCCAGGGAGCAGAGCTGGATCTGTCCTTTTCCGGTCTGAAAACAGCCAGCCTGAACCTGATTCACAACGCACAGCAAAAGGGCGAGAACCTGGAGCTGCCCAGCTTCGCCGCCAGCTTCAGCCGGGCCGTGAGCGATGCGCTGGTCCCCCGCACGCTGGAGGCTATCCGCCGGACAGGCTATGGCCGTCTGGCAGTAGCCGGCGGTGTGGCCGCCAACCGGCGTATCCGGGCCGATCTTCAGCGGTCCTGCACAGAAAACGGAATTGCTCTCTACCTTCCAGAACTTCGGTACTGTGGCGACAATGCCGCTATGATCGGCTGCCAGGGGTACTATGAATACCTGTCCGGGCACCGGGCCGGGCCAGAGCTGAACTCTTACGCCACCAGGGACATCTCCCTAGGGTAGGTTCCCATCCTCAGGGGGATAGATACCACATTATGTTACCCAACGCCCTGTAATCAAACGGACATAGGTTCCTCTTCTGGCAAAGAAGAAGGGGTCCTGCCCCAAAAAATCCACAGGGGTGTGGAAAACTCTGTGGACAATGTGGATAACTTCGGTTATTCAACATGGTTATGTAAAACAAAATTCCCCCAACGCAGATACACCCCGCTGCCTGAGAAGACAGCGGGGTGTATCTGTTAGAGCTGAAGCAGCGCGCCAACCACGGCCGCAGCGGCAATAAACACAATGGGATGGAGCTTTTTCAGCTGTTTGATCTGCATACACAGGAATACAACAGCCGCCAGCGCTAGGCTGATCCAATGAACTGACAGGGTATGATCCTCTGTTCCGCCCAGAACCAGGAAAACGGAGACAGCCACAGACAACCCCGCCGAGGCAATCAGCGCGGTAGAGGCAGGACGCAGACCAGAAAAGACGGCATCCACGGTCTTGGACTGGCGAAACTTCTGCAAAAAGCCAGCAATCACAACAATAATGACGACAGAGGGCGCAATCAACCCCAGGGTGGCCACGATTGCTCCAGGCAAACCAGCGGTCTCGAAGCCCACATAGGTGGCCATATTGACTCCCATAGGGCCAGGTGTGGACTCAGACACAGCGATCATGGTAGTCAGGTCAGCGTCGGTAAACCAGCCCGTGGCTATCCCCATGTTCTGCAAAAACGGAATGGTGGCCAGGCCGCCCCCCACAGCGAAGAGACCTACCTTAGCAAACGCAAAAAACAGGCGCAGAAGAATCATTTGCCCTCACCCCCCTGCTTCATGCCGGCCAGGCAACGGGCTACATATCCCACAAGCCCCGCCCCCACAATGAGGAGCACAGGAGACAGCCCAACAAAAAAGGCCAGCCCCAGCACCACCAGAAAAATGGCAACAGATATCCCATCTTTCAGGGTGGATTTCCCCAGCTTCAACACACTGGAGGCAATCAGGGCCACTACACAGGCGTTTACCCCTGCCAGAGCGTGCTGAACCACAGGAATATCCGCAAAGTTGGATAAAAAGGCGGCAATCGCCGTGATGATGACCAGGGAAGGAAAGACCAGTCCCAACGTAGCCACCACTGCACCCGGATAGCTTTTGAACTTAAACCCAATAAATGTAGCGGTATTCACCGCAATGATGCCCGGAGTACACTGGCCTACGGCAAAGTAGTCGGTCAGCTCCTCGTCCTTAGCCCATCCCTTGCCCTCTACCACCTCGCGCTGGAGGATGGGGAGCATGGCATAACCGCCGCCGAAGGTGCAAACTCCCACTTTGGCGAAGGTCAAAAACAGGTCTGCATAGATATTCACATCGCTTCACCTCATATGGTCTTAGTTTTCTGTTCATTATATACCACAAATTCCATGCCGCGTCAAGGCAAAGCGCAGGCCCTATCTCCCACCCCTGCCTCGAAATTCGACCCCTTCCCCTGGACTTTTTTTCAAAAACAGGGTATACTCGTCCCAGGAAAGGGGCTCCGCTTATGTATTTTACCTTGTGGATATTTTTTGTCTACTCCTTTTTCGGCTGGTGTGTCGAGGTAGGCTATGCTGCCCTGGTTACAGGAGGCTTTGTCAACCGCGGCTTTCTCAACGGCCCAGTGTGTCCTATTTACGGTTTCGGTGTCGTGATCGCCTTGGGCTGCCTGCTCCCTCTTCAATCCAACCTGGTTGCGCTATATCTCGGGTCTGTGTTCCTCACCTCGCTGCTGGAATGGCTCACCGGCTTTGCGCTGGAAAAACTGTTTCACCAGCGCTGGTGGGACTATTCCGACAGACCCTTCAATCTAGGGGGCTATATCTGCCTGCGCTTTTCCGCTGCCTGGGGACTGGCCTGCCTGTTTGTGATAAAGGTCCTTCACCCCTCCATTCTCTTTCTCATTCGTTGGTTATCTCAAGGGCTTGGCTGGGGACTGCTGGCTCTGCTGGGGGCTGTCATGACTTTGGATCTGACCGCCACTCTGCGCACCATTTCTCATATGAACCGCCGTCTTCAGCGAATCGACGAACTGGCTGGCTGCATTCGAGAGCTCTCGGACGAGCTGGGCGAGGATCTGGCGGAGCGGGTTCTGGAGGCCGCAGAGAAGGGCCAGGATTGGAAAAAAGTTCTGGATGAGCGCCGGGAAGCCTTTACCGCCGAACTGGAGGAGCAGCGGGAGCGGATGGACGATCTGCGTAACAGTATGGCACAGCATCGAGCGATTCTTCTGGCGCAGCGGGAGAGCCGGCACACCGCCCTCCACAACCACTTGGCAGAGTGGAAGGCACTGCTGACAGAGGAAACTTTCGGCCAGCGCCGGATCCTCCGGGCCTTTCCGAGACTGCGTTCTCTGGACCACACCAGCGCGCTGGAGCGTCTGCGTCGCCGCATGGACCGGCGGTAGCCTTATTCTGACGCTGTTCTTACTCCCGCAAGGGGCAGAAATAGAAAAAGCCAGGTATCTTCCACGATGGGACAATCAGAAACCTCTTGCAATTTTGTGCATGGCATGGTAGCATACTAGAAACAATTTGCAAGGAGGGATTCGTCCCATGGAAGAACTGCGCGATTTAAAGGCCCGTATGGAGCAGGAGCGGCCCTCGCCCTGGGAGGAGCTGCCTGACCTCGCCCTGTACATGGACCAGCTGATTTCGTATATGCCCCGTCAGCTGATCCACTTTGATAACAGAGAGGCCCTCACCTCTGCCATGGTCAACAACTACATCAAAGACGGTCTGGTGCCCCGGGCAGAGGGAAAGCGGTACGGCCCGGTCCACCTGGGCTACCTTACCGCCGTATCGGCTCTGAAAAAAATTTTGTCCGTCCGGGACACCGGGGTTTTAATTTCCGCCGGGAAGGCCACCGGAAAAAACGACCAGGAGCTGTACAGCTATTTCTGCCGGGCGCTGGACCAGGCCCTGAAGGACACAGCGCAGACCCTGGAGGAGGACGCCCAGCAGGAGGACTTGGCCCGGATTGCCCTGACCCTGGCTCTGCGCAGCTATGCCAATCAGCTGGCCTGCGCCCGCGTTCTGGACATCCTCCAGCCCGCCGGAGAGGAGAAAAAGAAGCGGAGCAGGACTTGAGCCTCTCTGCATCCAGTTTTTTGAAAAGGAGCGTTCCCATTGTCCGATTTTGCCATTTTCACCGATTCTTCCGCCGACCTGGGTGCTGAGCTGGTTCAGCGGCTGAATGTCCATGTTCTCCCTCTCAGCTTCACTATCCAGGGAAAGAGCTATTACAATTACCCGGACCACCGGGACATGGACCTGCACCAATTTTACGACCTCCTTCGGGCGGGAGAGGGGGCAGTTACTGCCGGGGTGAATCTGGCCCAATACATCGGGGCGTTGAGCCCCGTGCTCCGCATGGGACAGGACGTGTTGATCCTGTCTTTCTCCTCCGCCCTGTCCTCCACCTACAGCACCTCAGCCGCAGCGGTACAGGAGCTGCGGGAGTGCTACCCCAGCCGGAAAATTTACACGGTGGACACCCTGTGCGCCTCCCTGGGCCAGGGCCTTTTGGTCTGGAAGGCCGCTCGCCTGCGGTCCATGGGGCGCTCCATTGAGGAGGTGCGCAGCTGGGTGGAGAGCCATAAGCTGTCCCTGTGCCACCAGTTTACTGTGAACGACCTCCTCTTTCTGAAACGTGGGGGACGCATCTCTGCCGCCACTGCCATGGTGGGCTCTATACTTCAGCTGAAGCCGCTGCTCCATGTGGACAACGAGGGCCGGCTGGTCAGTGCGGGCCGGGCCCGGGGCCGCCGGGCTTCCCTTCAGGCCCTGGTGGATAAAATGGAGCTTACCGCCATCGACCCAGCCGATCAAACGGTCTTTGTCAGCCATGGAGACTGTCTGGAGGACGCCAAAATGGTGGGGCGAATGGTCAAGGACCGCCTGGGCGTCAAGCAGGTATACTTAAACTATGTGGGTCCAGTCATCGGCGCCCACGCCGGACCCGGCACGGTCGCCCTGTTCTATGTGGGCGTAGAGCGCTGACGGAATTTCAAACCAATTGAAAATTTCACGGAGGAAAAAAGACGTTGTAATTCCCCCAAAGCTATGCTATCATAAAAGCATCACAGGAAAGGAGCGTTCAACATGAATATGACAGAGATTGCAAGGCTTCTTTTAGGTCTTCGGGCAGACGGCTGGGACGAAAAGAAAATCAACGATTTTCTGCTTTTTATCGAAACCGGAGAGGAACAATACAAGCCAGGGAAAAAAATTTAAAAGAATCGCGTCTCCCAAGTGAAGGGAGACGCGATTTCTTTAATATTCAAATCGAATGGGTGCGGGATTGGTACGGGTGGGAACACGCCAGATATCTCGGGCATAATCGTTGATGGAGCGGTCAGCGGCAAAAATGCCAGACCGGGCAATGTTGAGCAGAGACATCTGGTTCCAGCGCTGCCGGTCGTGGTAGGTCGCAATCGCCCGCTGGTGGGCGGCACAGTAGCTGTCAAAGTCGGCCAGCAGCAAATACTCGTCTGCCAGTGCCCCATTAACGCCGAACAGCAGGCGGCGGGTCAAATCCTCATAGGACACCCCATCCCGGAAGCCGGCAGAAATCTGATCAATGACCCGTTTCAGAGCCTGATTCTGCTGATAATACTCCAGGGAACGATAGCCCTCCCGCTTGCGCTGGTTCACCTGCTCGGTGGTCAGACCGAAGAGGAAGATATTCTCATCCCCCAGCTGCTGGTGCATCTCCACGTTGGCTCCATCCAGGGTGCCGATGGTCAGCGCGCCGTTAATCATAAACTTCATGTTTCCGGTGCCGCTGGCCTCCTTGCCGGCCGTCGAAATCTGCTCTGAAATCTCCGATGCAGGCATCAGCTTCTCCGCCAGGGACACCCGATAGTTCTCCAGGAAGACCACCTGGAGCCGGTCCTTACACACCGGATCGTTGTTGATCTGGTCGGCCAGGGAGTTAATCAGCTGGATAATCCGTTTCGCCACCTGATAGCCCGGCGCGGCCTTGGCCCCAAAGAGGTAGGTCTGGGGGGTGAAATCCATATTGGGGTTATCCCGCAGCTGGTTATACAGGTGAACGATATGGAGTACGTTGAGCAGCTGCCGCTTATACTCGTGGAGCCGCTTTACCTGCACATCGAAGATGGCGTTGGTGTTCAGAATCGTTCCCGACTCCCGGGCGGCCCAGGCGGCAAAGCGGCGCTTGTTCTCCCCCTTGATGGCCTCCAGCTGGTCCAGCACAGACTTGTCGTCCTTATAGGCCTCCAACTCCCGGAGAACGTCAGGCTGAAGCAGGTACCGGTCTCCGCCAGTACACTCCTGCACCAAGCGGTGGAGCTTGGGATTAATCTGAGACAGCCAGCGGCGGTGGTCGATCCCGTTGGTCACATTTTTGAACTTGTTGGGCTGGGCCAGGTAGGCGTCATGGAAGACATCCCGCTTCAAAATCTCTGAGTGGAGCGCAGACACGCCGTTGATCGCCTGGCAGGCGCAGACGCACAGGTTGGCCATGCGCACTTCGCCCCCCCAGATGATGGCCATATGCCCCACCTTGCCTGTGTCGCCGCCGTAACGGCGCTCCAGCTCGCCCTGGTAACGGCCAGCGATCTCCTTGAGGATCTGCCAGATCCGAGGCAGAATAGTCTCAATCATGGTCTGGGGCCAACGCTCCAGCGCCTCGGCCAGAACGGTGTGGTTGGTATAGCACACGGTATTGGTGACAATATGCCACGCCTCGTCCCAGTTGTAGCCCTCCTGATCCAGCAGGATACGCATCAGCTCAGGAATGACCAGAGTGGGGTGGGTGTCGTTGATTTGGATGACGTGCATCTCGTGGAAATTACGCAGAGTGCCATACTGGGCCTTGTGCTTTCGGACAATGGACTGGACAGTGGCAGAAACAAAGAAGTACTGCTGCTTCAGCCGGAGGGATTTCCCCTCATAATGGTTGTCGTCGGGGTAGAGGACCTTGGCAATGACCTCAGCCATGGCCTGCTGCTCCACCGCCTTCAGATATTTGCCCTGAGAATACAGAGACATGTCCACCGGGACCGGGCTCTTGGCATCCCACAGGCGAAGCTTGTTGGTGTGCCGGGTCTGATAGCCGGCGATTTCCATATCCCGGGGGATGGCGAGAACCGTGTCATAATCCACATGCTCCGGGCAGTGGCGGCCGTTCTCGTCCCAGCGGTCCACAATCCGGCCTCCAAAGTGGACCTCCTCGGCCTTGTCCAGCTTCTGAATCAGCCACGCTTCGCCCAGTGAGAGCCAGTCATCCGCCAGCTCCACCTGCTGGCCGTCCACAATCTTCTGCTTGAAAATACCCAGCTCATAGCAGATGGAATAGCCAGTTGCAGGAATCTCCAACGTGGTCATAGCCTCCATAAAGGAGGCAGCCAGACGACCCAGGCCGCCATTACCCAGACCGGCGTCAGGCTCGCACTCGAACAGGTCGGAGGCATTAAATCCCAGCCCCTCCAGGGCCTCCGTCAAAGGCTCCAACAGGCCCAGGTTGGAGGCATTCTTCTCCAGGGAGCGCCCCATCAGAAACTCCAGAGACAGGTAGTGAACCTGCCGCTGTTTGCCCTTCAGCACTTTGTTGTTCGTCTCCACCTGGTGGCGGGCCATAATGTCCCGCAGCACCAAAGCACAGGACTCCAGCATGTGGATATTCGTGGCCTCCTCTACAGTACGTCCATAGCTGCGCAGAAGCCGACCGATAATCATTTCAGTAAGCTGTTCTTTTGTATATTCGACTGCCATATATTAGCCTCCCTTATAAAGGGCCTCGGACGGAAGCAACAGGAACACCGGGCCCAGGACACCGCCAAACGGCGTCCATACATATTTGGGACAGATTTTCATCCCTCGTGCTGAATTATTGTACCAACTTCAAAAAAAGCTGTCAATAGCCTTCCAAAAAAATCTCAAAAAACATATCAAACAGGCCCCCGCCGAAGGGCGGGGGCCTGAAAAAGAGGCAGTGTCAGCCCTGAATACGCTGGTAGATATCCAGATACTGCTTGGCGGAGTTGGCCCAAGAGAAATCAGCGGTCATGCCCGCCTTTTGGAGGCCGCGCCAAGCTTTTTTGTCGTTGTAATACAGCTCCACAGCCTCCCGCAGAACCCAAGTCATATCCCCGGCATTGATATTGGCAAAGGTGAAGCCCCGGCCCTCGCTGGTAAACTTGTTGTAGGGAGTGACGGTATCCTTCAGACCGCCGGTCTCCCGCACGACGGGAATGGTACCGAAGCGCATGGCGATAATCTGGGACAGGCCGCAGGGCTCAGACACGGAGGGCATCAGGAACAGGTCTGCTCCGGCGTAAATCATAGTTGACAAGGGGGCGGAGTAGGTGATCTGAGCGGCAAACCGGCCGGGGTGGAGCCGCTGCGCGTGGCGGAAGGCCTCCTCATACCGCCAGTCGCCGGTACCCAGCACCACCATCTGTACATTCATATCCATAATATCGTGGATGGCGTCTGTGACTAGAGAGAAGCCTTTATGCCCCACCAGCCGGGAGATGCAGGCGATGATAGGCACATCCGGGTTTTCCTGGAGTCCCACCGCCTGCTGAAGGGCCAACTTACAGGCCGCTTTGCCCTTCTCGGGGGCCTTGACGGTAAAGTTCGCAGCCAGACCGGGGTTGGTCGCCGGGTCGTAGAGCTTGGTGTCGATACCGTTGAGGATTCCCTCCAGCTTGCCGCTCTGCTGGTTGATGACTCCGTCCAGGCCATGAGCATAGAAGGGTGTGCGCAGCTCCTGGGCATAGGTGGGCGAGACGGTGGTGACAAAGTTGGAGGCCATAATCGCCCCCTTCATCAGGTTCACATCCCCGTGGTAGGCCAGCATCCCCTCGTTGAAGTAGCTCTTGCTCAGCCCCACCACATCCTGGAGCACTTGATCGCCATACCGGCCCTGATACTCAATGTTATGGATAGTGAAGACTGTCTTGGCGCCTGACAGCTGCGGGATGCGGTACTGCTCCTCCAGCAGATAGATGGGCACCAATGCGGTCTGCCAGTCGTTGCAGTGAATGACGTCGGGAGCCCAGTCCAACTGTCCGGGAGTCTCGATCACCGCCCGGGAGAAGTAAGCAAACCGCTCGCAGTCATCAAAGTGACCATAGAGCTGCCAGCGCTTAAAATAGTACTCGTTGTCCACAAACCAGTAAGTGACACCCTCCCGCTCCAGCTCAAAGATGCCGCAGTAGACTTGCCGCCAGGCCAGAGTAACGTTGAAGTAGCTGCGGAAGGTCATCTGGGCCCGCCACTCCTCCCCGATCCCTTCATACAAGGGCAGGATAACCTTCACCTCATGTCCTGCCTCAGCCAGGGCCTGGGGCAAGGAGCCGGCCACATCGGCCAGCCCGCCGGTTTTGATGAAGGGAGCCACCTCAGAGGAAGCAAATAAGATTTTCATGGGAGATCCCCTTTCCAAAAGATCAGTAATTTCAGTGCAGAAGAGGTTGGGCCACCCCTTCCGGCAACCCAACCGCTGGAGTTTGAAAACGTGATCAGACCACAGATTCCTTTGCGATCGCCAGAGGATAGGTCTGATGGCCCATCAACATCCGGTCCTCGTTAATCTGTACATTTTTATCGGCAATCACATAGGACAGCGAAGCTCCTGCCTTTACCACAGTGCCCTGCATCAGAACGCTGTTGACCACCTTGGCCCCCTTCTCCACAATCACGCCCCGGCTCAGGATGGAATTTTCCACCTCGCCCTCAATGTAGCAGCCATCGGCCACCAGCGAGCATCTGGACACGGCGCTGGGACCATAATAGGTGGAGGGGTTGGACTGGTCCTTTGTGCGGATGGGGTGCATGGGGTTGAACAGGTCAGCCCGGATAGAGGCGTCCAGCAGGTCCATAGACCGCTGATAGTAGTCGCTTACCGACTGGAACCGGGCCACATAGCCCTTATGGACATAGGGCACCATCTTCAGGCTTTTCAGTCTGGGCTGAAGGACGCCCCGGCTGAAGTTGGCGATGTCATGGGCGGCGCAGTAATCCGTCATATCCATCAGCAGACGCTTGGACAGGATGTAGATCTCCAGGGACTCCAGCGCCTTATCCGCAGCGGTGGGGTGAATCGACAGGTCCGTAATCCGACCGTCCGCGCTTACCTCAACATACTCAGAGTACTGGGGCGCGCCGTGAAGAATGGGCGTACATACCACTGTGATGTCCGCCCCGGAGGCCAGGTGCTGTGCAAAGACATCCGACACCGGCAGGTTGAGCGCCACGTCTCCCCAGGCCATAATCACATAGTCCTGACGGATATTCTCCAGATAGTCGGTCACCCCGGCCAGGGCGTCCATTGTGCCCCGGTACTCCCCGTGGCCAAGCTCCGCAAAGCTGAAGGGGGGCAAGATACGCAGGCCGCCGTGCTTACGGCTCAGCTCCCAGTCCTTACCGGAACCCACATGGTCCAGCAGGGACTGATAGCTCTGGTGGACCACCAGGCCCACATCGTTGATGCCCGCGTTGACATAGTTGGACAGCATAAAGTCAATCAGACGGTACCGGCCGCCGAAGGGCAGGGAGCAGGTGTTTCGGGGGCGGGTCAGCTCGCCCAGATTGGCGTCAGAGCGGTAGGCAAAGAGGATGCCGTGAAGGTCATTCATGCCCGCTCACCTCCTTTTACATCTTCCCGAATCATGGCACTGGGAGAGACAGTGGCCTCCTCGCCCACGGTGATGCCGCCGGCCACCACAGCGATGCCCCAGTTGGGGTCTCCATCGGGGGGAGCGCCCACCACGCAGTTGGCCTCAGCCACGGCGTTCTCTGCCAGAATGGCATAGGACACCTTGGCCCCTGCCTTCACCACTGCGCCGGGCATGAGGATGGAGTACTGAACATCGGCGCCCTCCTCCACTGTGACGGAGTGGAACAGGACCGAATTGGCTACACTGCCGTTGACCACACAGCCGCCTGTAACCAGAGAGTGGGAAATCTCTCCCTTGGGGCCGGTGATATGGGGGGGACGGATGGGCGTCCGGGCATAAATGGGCCAGTTGTCGTCATACATATCCAGGCCGCTGTTCCGGGCCAGCATATCCATGTTGGCATCCCACAGGGAGTTGATGGTCCCGACGTCCTTCCAGTAGCCGTGGAACCGGTAGGCCATCAGTGTCTCGCCTGCGTTCAGCATATTGGGGATGATATTCTTTCCAAAATCATTGGAGGAATTGGGGTCCGCCTCATCGTCAATGAGGTACTGGCGCAGCTTGGACCAGGTGAACACATAGATGCCCATGGAGGCCAGGTTACTCTTGGGCTGCTTGGGCTTCTCCTCGAACTCATAGACCCGGTCATTCTCGTCGGTGTTCATGATGCCGAAGCGGGTGGCCTCCTCCATTGTGACCTCCAGCACGGAGATGGTGCAGGCCGCACCCATCTTCTTGTGGTAGTCCACCATCTCGGCATAGTCCATCTTGTAGATGTGGTCGCCGGACAGGATGACTACATACTCCGGGTCATACAGATCCAGAAAGCCGATATTCTGATAGATGGCATTGGCGGTACCCTTGTACCAGGTGCCCTGGTCCCCCTCCCGCATATAGGGGGGCAGAATATGGACGCCGCCGTCGGACCGGTCCAGGTCCCAGGGCTGCCCGTTGCCTAAGTAGCTGTTCAGCTCCAGCGGGCGGTACTGCGTCAGTACGCCCACTGTGTCGATGCCGGAGTTGACGCAGTTGGATAGGGGGAAGTCAATAATGCGGTACTTGCCGCCGAACGGAACGGCGGGCTTTGCCACGTGGCTGGTCAGGGCGTAGAGGCGGCTGCCCTGTCCTCCGGCCAGCAACATGGCCACAACTTCTTTTTTCATACTGTCACCTCTTCGTTTGTTTCGGCTCTATGGAAGCAGGCACATCGCCTGGGAGCGGTGCCCTGTAATTCCCAATCAGGATTCTGCCTTCGCCTTCTGGGTGCGGCGCTTCGGCTTTTCTTGGGCGGAAGCGGTCTCCGCCTTTGCCTTCCGGGTGCGGGTCTTGGGCTTTTCTCCGGCGGGGGCGGTCTCCGCCTTTGCCTTCCGGGTGCGGGTCTTAGGCTTTTCTCCGGCGGAGACAGCCTTCGTATCCTTGGTCTCTTTCTCTCCCTTGGCCCGACGGACCGGGTTCTTCCGGGTACAGCGATAGATAACCGCCGACATAGGAGGCAGATTGATCACCATGGACTGGGGCTGATCGTGGCAGGGGACCTTTTCGGTTTTCAGCGGCTCCAGGTCTCCTCGGTCCTGTCCGCCAAAGCGGCTCTCATCGGAGCTGAACACAGCGTTCCAGGTTCCGGCAATGGGGGCGCCCACCCGGTAGCCCCCCCGCTGTACTGGGGAGAAGTTGCAGACCACGAGCAGGGGGGTACCCTTCCGGTCCCACCGCAGGAAGGAAACGGTGTTGGCCTGGGCGTCGTCGGCACACAGCCACTGGAAGCCCTGCCAGGAGTCGTCCTGCTCCCACAGGGGGGAGTTCTCCAGGTAGAAGGCGTTCATGGCCTTCACAAAGTCCTGGGTCTGGCGGTTGGCCTCATTCTCCAGCAGGTGCCAATCCAGTGAGTATTCAAAGTGCCACTCGTTCCACTGGCCCAACTCCGCCCCCATAAAGGTGAGCTTTTTGCCCGGATGGGTCATCATATAGGCATAGAAAGCCCGGACGCCGGCAAATTTCTCCGCGTCGT
This sequence comes from Lawsonibacter sp., assembly GCA_022791995.1. Taxonomy (GTDB): domain Bacteria; phylum Bacillota; class Clostridia; order Oscillospirales; family Oscillospiraceae; genus Lawsonibacter. Next base: position 9,801 of record JAAWAD010000005.1, on the reverse strand, counting down.
CCCCCGGCATTTTCCCGAAGAAGGAGCCCTTCATGTGGACCACCTCATCGTGGGACAGGGGCAGCACATAGTTTTCGGAGAAGGCATACATCAGAGAGAAGGTGATATCCTTATGGTTGAACTGGCGGAAGTAGGGATCCAGCTTGATATAGTGGCAGATGTCGTTCATCCAGCCCATATTCCACTTAAAATTGAAGCCCAGGCCGCCGTTCAGGCCCCCCTCTCCCACCGGTTTGGTCACGCTGGGCCAGGCAGTGGACTCCTCAGCAATCATCAGCACACCGGGGTGGGCCCCAAAAATGGCGGTATTCAGCTTCTGGAGGAAGTCGATGGCCTCCAGGTTCTCATGGCCTCCGTTGACATTGGCCATCCACTCTCCATCCCTCCGGTTATAGTCCAGATAGAGCATGGAGGACACCGCATCCACTCGCAGGCCGTCCATGTGGTACTCCTCCAGCCAGAACATGGCCGAGGAGAAGAGGAAGGAGCGGACCTCTGCCCGTCCAAAGTCGAAGACGTTGGTCCCCCACTCCTTGTGCTCTCCCTTCCTCGGGTCGGCGTACTCATAGGTGGGGGTGCCGTCAAAGTTGCGCAGGCCAAAGGAGTCCCGGGGGAAGTGGGCAGGAACCCAGTCCATAATGACTCCGATGCCCGCCTGGTGGAGCTGGTCAATCAGATATTTCAGGTCTCCCGGCACGCCGAAGCGGCTGGTGGCGGCAAAGTATCCGGTACACTGATAGCCCCAGGAGGCATCCAGGGGGTGTTCCGTCACAGGAAGAAGCTCCACATGTGTAAAGCCCATTTCCTTCACATATGGGACCAGATAGCCGGCAATATCCCGATAGCTGAGAAATTCCCCCTCCCCTGTGCGCCGCCAGGAGCCCAGGTGGCACTCATAGATGTTCATCGGACGGCGGTAGGGCGCATTTTTATCCCGATACTCCAGCCAGGCCTGGTCGCCCCACTGGTAATTTTCCTCCGCCAGATCGTACAGCTTGGAGGAGACCAGAGGCCGGGTAGCTGCGTGGAAGGCGAAGGGATCCGCCTTCCCCACAAAGCCGCCCTCTCTGTCGTGAACAGCGTACTGGTAGGCATCATAGCGCTGAAGCCCGGGGATAAAGACTTCCCAAATGCCGTTGTCCAGTTTCTCCATCGGGTTGGCCTGGGGATCCCAGCCGTTGAAGTCGCCAATCACAGACACCAAAGGGGCGTTGGGAGCCCACACCCGGAACAGCCAGCCCTCTGTTCCGTCCTCCTGCACCACAGGATGGGAGCCAAAGCAGCGCCAAGCATGAGTGGAACGGCCCTCGGAGAAGGCTTCCAACTCTAAATAGCGGTCATACTCGGGGATTTTCTCTTGATATTTGGACATATTGATCACCTCAAGGTAGCTTATACGCCGGAAAAGAGCAAAAACGCACAATGTGTTCCAAAACACACCAGGGGAAATTCATATAAATTATACAACATCGGGCTGGCATAGTCAAGAGAAATCTCCAAATCCTGCAATATCCTGGAAGAAAAAACAGAATTCCGGGAACACTTGACAAATTATGCCTATGTAGGCCGGGCAAACAGCCCGGCCCTCGCCGTTATCCAGCCATCAGCAGCTGGCGGAGCATCCTGGTAAAAATGCCAGGAACGGTGAGACGCTCCACTCCCTGGGCGGAGACAATGGGGATGGTATCCCGCAGCTCCTGCCCCACATAGACCTCCAGCTGCCCCAACACCTGTCCCTCCTCCACCGGAGCCTCCAGATCCTGTGGCAGGGTAAGCCGGGTGGACACCTGGCTCTCCTCCCCTTTGCGCACCAGCAAGCGGCAGTCCCGCTGGAGCTGCGGCTGAACCTGCGCTGCCGTACCCAGAAGCACATCCACCGGAGCAAGCGGCGTGTCCGGGTATACGTTTGTCAGCGCATAGCCGGCAAAGCCGTAATCCAACAGGGCCTTGGCGTCCTCAAAGCGCTGCGCGGTAGAGGTCGCCTTCATCACCACGGCAATCAGCTCCATACCATCTCGCTCCGCCGTAGCCGACATACAGTATCCAGCCGCGTCGGTGGAGCCTGTTTTCAGACCGGTGGTTCCCTCATAGAACCGAACCAGACGGTTGGTGTTGGTCAAGCCGAACGCTCCATCCCGAATGGAATCCATCCAAATGGTGGTGTACTTCCGGATCGACGGGTGGTGCAAAATCAGCTCACGGGACATAAGGGCGATATCATAGGCAGAGGTCAGGTGGCCCTGCGCCGGCAGACCAGTGCAGTTGACAAAGGTTGTATCCTCCATGCCCAGCTCCTGCGCCCGCTGGTTCATTTGGGAGACAAAGGCGGACTCGCTCCCGGCCAGAAATTCCGCCAGGGCCACAGCGCAGTCGTTCCCCGAGACCACAGTGACACATTTGAGCATCTCAGACACGGACAGCTGCTCCCCCTCCTTTAAATAGACCTGAGAGCCTCCCATCCCCGCTGCCCGGGCGGAGACGGACACCATATCCTCCAGAGCAATGCGGCCGCTGTCCACCGCCTCCATCACCAGCAGCAGCGTCATGACCTTGGTGACGCTGGCTGGCTCTAGCCTGGCGTGGGCATCCTTTTCATAGAGAACGGTTCCTGTCTCCTTCTCCATCAAAATGGAGGAGGGGCAGGACAACTCCAGGCCGGGCTCCTCCCCTGCCGCACCGGCGGCAGGTACAGCAGCCAACAGAGCTGCCGCCAGCAAACATGTGGCAATACGCTTCATAGCAATGGTTCCTCCTGATACAAGTGATAGATACAAGTATGTTTCCTTCGGCAGTATCAGGATGTGGAGGAAGAAACTGTTCTATGCGGCTGTACCTGCCGGTATTTTTTTCTACTCCTGGATGGGACAGGCACTCTTTTTATCATACACCGCAGGGCCGCAAAAATGTGTCGAAACAGGGGTTCCGTCCGTCCGGCGCGTTATTCCGTACCGCCCGTCAGAAGGCCGCCGCTCCCCGCTTTTTCGGTAAAAAATACTTTGGTGACAGGAAGCGACAGAATAGGCCGAAGGCTTGTCCTATAATGGGGCAGAAAAACAGCCCGGGAAAGCCTATCCCGGAGAAGGAGGGGCAGGTATGCCTGTGACCTGTGTGGAGGAGGGCCGTCACCTGACGGCAGCTGTGGCCGGGGAGCTGGATCACCACGGCGCCCGGGCAGTGATGGAGGAGCTGGACCGGCAGATTGACGCCGCCATGCCCCGGGAGCTGACACTGGATTTGAAGGGACTTACCTTTACAGACAGCTCCGGTATTGCGGTGCTGCTTCGGAGCTGGCGGCGGATGGGCCAGCTTCAGGGGGCCATGCGGGTGGTGAACACCCCCGCCCAGGCGGGGAAGGTGTTCCAGGCCGCCGGCCTGGGGCGAATCATTCGGTTTGAATAGGGCAGGGGCTCTGCCCCTGCCCGGCACAGACTACGCCATTTTGGCAAGAAAGGACCGATACATATGAAAGTGGAAAACCACGTCAGTCTGGAGTTCCCCAGCGCCTCAGCTAACGAGGGCTTTGCCCGGTCGGCGGCGGCCTGCTTCGCCGCCCAGCTGGATCCCACCCTGGAGGAGATCAACGACGTGAAGACCGCTGTCAGCGAGGCTGTAACAAACGCGATTGTCCACGCCTACCCGGATACGTTGGGGAAAATCGTGATGAAGCTGCGAATCCGGGACGATCACTCCCTGGAAATTATCGTGCGGGACTGGGGGGTGGGCATCACCGATGTGGACCAGGCCAGGGCCCCCCTGTTCACCACCGGAGGGGAGGAGCGCTCCGGCATGGGCTTCACCATCATGGAGAGCTTCATGGATACCTTGAAGGTGCGCTCCCAGCTGGGAAAAGGAACCACCGTCACCATGCGGCGGAATATCGCCCGCCGCGCAGGACGGTGAGCGGAACGCCCTCCTCCTCCGCCCTGCTGGAGGCCGCCCGGAGGGGGGACAGCCAGGCCTGTGAGCAGGTTCTTCAGGAAAACAACGGTCTGATCTGGAGCGTGGTCCGCCGGTATTATGGCCGGGGCGTGGAGCCTGACGACCTGTACCAGCTAGGGTGCATGGGCTTTCTGAAGGCAGTCCAGGGCTTTGACCCGGAATATGGCACCCAATTTTCTACCTATGCGGTCCCCAAAATCGCAGGAGAAATCCGCCGTTTTCTCCGGGACGACGGCCCGGTGAAGGTGAGCCGGGGGCTGAAGGAGCGGGGCGTCAGCATCCGCGGCGCCCGGAGCCGTCTGGCCGCCTCTCTGGGCCGCGAGCCCACCTTATCCGAGCTGGCAGAGGACACCGGCTTTTCCCCGGAGGAGATTGCCGCCGCCGAGACCGCCGTGGAGCCTGTCGTCTCCCTTCAGGCGGCAGCGGGGGACACAGGCCTCACCCTGGAGGGCCTGCTCACCGCTGGCGGCGAGGAGGAGGCCCTGTTGGAGCGCCTCACCCTCCGCTCTGCAATCGCTGACCTGCCAGAGCGGGAGCAGCAGGTCCTCCTCCTGCGCTACTACCGGGGGATGACCCAGATGAATACCGCCCGGGTTCTGGGGGTCTCCCAGGTGCAGGTCTCCCGCCTGGAGCGCCGGGCCCTGGATCGCCTGCGGCAGGCCCTTGGGTAAGCGGCTACTTCCCCTTGACCCGGAGAATCTGCCCCAGCCGTACTCCCTGGGCGGCCAGGGCGGTCAGGTAGAGGACCAGCGCGAAGAGCAGAACCGCAGCGCAGGCCGCCAGCGGCGGCAGGCCGCGCTCCTTCAAATTCCGAAGCAGCAGGTTCGCAGTAAGGGCAGACAGCAGTGCTGCCAGACCAGGCGCCGTAAGCCACTGGAAAAACTGGAGCCGCAGACCGGTGTGCCGGGCGACCAAAGCCAGGCACAGACCGGTCTCCAACGCAGTGGAAACCACCGCCCCCGCTACATATCCCCCCATTCCCACGCCGGGCAGCGGGACCAGAAGCAGGGTGAAGACCAGCTGCGTCCCGCCCCCCAGCAGAGATACCGCTGCCACCTCCCTCTGCCGGCCCACACCGTTCAGCGTGGAGGCCAGTACCGAGCAGAAGCAGCTCATAGCCATCATGGCGGCCAAGGGAATCCGATACTCCCCCACGCCCTCCTGGTGGAACATAGTCTGGCCCAGATCGGGCCCCAGCACCGCCATCCAGGCCATAGAGGGCAGAGCCAGCACCGCCACCGCCGATATGGCCCGGCCGGTCAGACGGCGGACCTCCGCCGGCCGGCCCAGAGCCGCAGCCCGGGCCAGCCGGGGCATCAGCACCAGATTCAGTGCCCCCAGAAAGACGGTGGGCAGGGCCAGCATAGGCAGCGTCATACCACACACCACCCCCAGCTGTGACACCGCCGCCTCCCGGGCCATCCCTCCCTCTACCAGCTTCCGGGGAATGAGCGTGGAGTTGGCCGCACCCATCAGATTGCCCAGCAGAGCGTTCATCCCCACCGGCAGCGCAATGGCGAACACCCGGCGGCAGCGGACCGGAACCGACTCCCCGGGGCCGGACAGGGGCGTGCGGGCCATATGCCGCCGGTACAGCAGGACAAGGGTGCTGGCAGAGAACACCTCGCACACCACCATCCCCCCTACAATCAGCCCCACCACCCGCTCGGGATACTGGGGAAGAAAAACCAGAAGCAGCCCCAGCACCGCAACGGTACGCACCAACTGCTCCAGCAGCTCCACCACCGCCGGGGCCCGCACCAGTCCGGCCCCATAGAAGAACTGCTTGTGACAGTTCTCCACCCCCATCAGCGCAATACACGGGACAAGCAGGATCAGCCCCAGCTGGGTCCGGGCGTCCCCTAAAATCCCAGTGGAAATGGCATCCGAGGCCAGAATCACCACCGCTCCTATGGGCAGCAGCAGAAGAAAAAAGAGCCCCTGGCAAATTCGCAGTGTCTGGGCGGCCCCCAGCCGGTTTCCCAGCGCCAGATGCTGCGAGGTCAGGTTGGACACCGCCGAGGTAAATCCCACCGCTGTGAGGGACATCATCACCGCCTGCACCGGCATCACCAGCTGGTACAGACCCATAACCTCCGCACCCACCAGCCGGGACAGCGCTACCCGGTAGAGAAAGCTCAGCACCTGCGACGCCGCCCCCAGCCCTGTCAGCAGCAGGGCCCCCTGCCCGGCAGACAGTACCCGTTCAGACAATACAATCCCCCCTCTCGGCTACCCTATGCGCCGGGCGGGGGAATCATGCGCAAAAACAGAGCCATCAAGGCGGCCGCCCATTACGGGCGGCCGCCTTTTCTGTTCATCGGGGCCCTATCACTCACCGTTGGGCCACCGCCTCTGCTGCCCGGATACCATCCACGGCAGCGGAGACAATGCCGCCGGCGTAGCCCGCTCCTTCTCCGCAGGGGTATAGCCCCCGCAGGGCGGACTGGAGGCTCTGATCCCGCAGGATACGCACCGGAGAGGAGGACCGGGTCTCGACCCCGGTAAGGACGGCATCGGGAGCGGCGAAGCCGTGAAGCTTCTGATCCAGCAGGGGCAGGGCCTGGGCCAAAGTGTCTGTCACACAGCCAGGCAGGCAGGCGGACAGATCCGTCCAGACCACCCCGGGGCGGTAGGTCGGCAGAATGCCTCCCGGCCCCTCTGAGGGCCGGTGCCGGAGGAAATCCTCCACCCGCTGAACGGGGGCGCGAAACCCTCCGCCCCCCAGCCGGAAGGCCGCCTGCTCCCACTGCTCCTGAAAGCGGACGCCGGCGAGGACGTCGTTCCCGGAAAAATCCTCCGGCCCCACCCCCACCAACAGGCCGCCGTTGATATTTTCCCCGTCCCGGGCCCGCAGGCTCATGCCGTTTGTGACCACGCCTCCAGCCTGGGAAGCGGCAGCCACCACCTGTCCCCCGGGGCAGACGCAAAAGGTGAAGGCAGACCGGCCTCCGGGCATGTGGCAGGCCAGCTTATAATCCGAAGGGGGTAGCCGCTCCCAGGCTCCGCCGTATTGGCGGAAGCTGACGTCCCGCTGCCGGTGCTCAATCCGCACCCCGATGGCGAAGCTTTTTTGCTCCATGGGCACCCCTGCGTTCCGCAGCATAGCGAAGGTGTCCCGGGCGGAGTGGCCCGGGGCCAGCACCAGAGCGTCAGCGCCCAGCAGATAAGTTCCCTGGGGCCCCTCCGCCTGAATGCCGGCCAGTGCGCCGCTGTTCACCGTCAAACCGGTAAGCTTGTGGCCAAATCGGATATCACACCCCAGGGACAGGAGTTCCTGGCGGATATTTTTTACAATTTTTCGGAGAATATCGGTTCCAATGTGGGGCTTGTGGGAATACTGGATGTCAGCGGGGGCTCCCGCCTGTACAAAGGTTTCCAGCACCACCCCAATGCGGGAATCGTGGGTGCCGGTGGTCAGCTTGCCGTCGGAGAAGGTCCCTGCGCCCCCCTCCCCAAACTGGACATTGGACTCTCCATCCAGCCCCCCGGACGCCCAGAAGTCCCCCACATCCAGTGTCCGCCGGTCCACGTCCTGTCCCCGCTCCAGAAGGATACAGGGCAGGCCATTTCGGGCCAGAAACAGGGCGGCGAACAGCCCTGCCGGACCCATTCCCACCACCACCGGCGGCAGGCCGGACCGGCGCGCCACAGCGGGGAACCGGTAGGGCCGGCGCTCCAGCAAGGTCACATTCCGTCCCGGCGCCCGCTTCACCGCCTCAGCCTCGTTGGGCAGCGAGACCCCCACGGTGTACACATAGTGGACGTCGTATTTGTTTCGGGCGTCGATGGACTGGCGGAGAATGGTCATCTCCCCCAGGGAGCTAGGGCGTACACCCAGAGCCCTGGCGGCTCTCTTCCTCAACTGTTCCAGGCCGCCGCCAATGGGGAGGGGCAGGCTTCCAATTTGAATCATAGGAACTCCTCACCAGACGGCTCCAGGGCCGTCTCTCTTGGATTTTTGTTTTGTTTTCATTGTAGCACAGGGTGGAAAAAAAGAAAAGGAAAAGGTTTATTTCTCGACAAACCTCGACTTTTTTCCCTTATTTTCCCGTTTTTCCAACTTTTTTCAGGGAATTTCTTCCAATCTCTTGCTCTGCGCTTTTCTCCTCCGTATTCTCGTCTGTGAAGGGGAAGCCGCGCACACGCACCCCCCGCCCAATTTCGGCGCGGCAGGGCCCCGGGTCCGGCCTGAACCGGCCCCCAAAAATATAAAATGGAGGTACAAAAACATGTCAAGAAAAGTAGTGGAACGGAACATCTCCTATGACGACGTGCGGAACGTGTACTACGTCAACATGGACCTGGGCGTGGATGAAAACGGGAAGCGAATCAAACAGTATCGCACCTTCCGCACCCTGCCTGCCGCCCGGGCGGGGCTTCGGAACTTTCTGGCTCAACGGGAGGAGGAACGTCAGGCCCCCCATCACCAGCTCACCTTGTCCGAGTGGCTGGAGTACTGGATGGACACCATCGTCCGCCCCAACCGGGCAGAGACCACGGTGTACGCCTATCAGAAAATCATTGACAACCACCTGGAGCCCGCCCTGGGGGACACGCCTCTGCTGAAGCTAACCCCCAAGGTCATTCAGCAGTACTATACCCAGGTCCAGCGGGAGTGCGGCCTGTCCTCCAACACTATGCGGCGGCATCATGACCTGCTGTCCTCCGCCCTGCGGACGGCGGTGCGTCAGGATATGCTCCGTGTATCCCCGATGGACCGGGTGGAACCCCCGCGCTCCAAGCAGTACGAGGCGGATTTCTACAACCCGGAGGAGCTGAAGCGGCTCTATTCCCTGGTGAAGGGGCGGTGGCTGGAGCTACCTGTCAAGCTGGCCGGCAGTCTGGGCCTGCGCCGGGAGGAAATCTGCGGTCTGAAATGGGAAAACGTGAACTTCCCGCGCCGGGTGGTCTACATCCGGGAGGCCCGCACCGCCTATGGCGCTACTATCGTCCAGAAGGAGACAAAAAACCGCGCCTCTGTCCGCACCCTGTATATGCCCGAGGACGTGTACCAGCTCCTCACCCAGGAGCAGCAGCGCCAGGAGCTGGAGCTGACCAAGCCCACCGGACATGTGGTGCTGGATCAGAAGGGGCAGCCCTATTCCCCCAACGCCCTCTCTCTGGCCTTCACCCGGTTTGTGCGCAAGCATGACCTGCCCCGTGTCACCCTCCATGGACTGCGCCACTCCTTTGCCACAATCGCCTCCTTCCAGGGGGTGTCCCTCTTCGATATCGGAAAAGCGCTGGGCCACTCCACCCCCGCCACCACCGGGCGGATCTACACCCACCTGATTGACCGTACCCACGAGGAAACTTTGATGCGGGTGTCCGACGCGCTGAAATAAAACGCACCCGCAGCTTTGGAAAAACTCTGTGGAAATCCCCGGAAAAATCTTGCAATACCGCCAAAGAATTGGTATAATGACCCATACGGTTTATTCTCCAGGGCTGGGGAGTATACACGTTGGAAGCGAATGGCGGGGGATGCCGCCGCAAATGAAGAAAGGAATGAGTGAAATGGCAACCAAATATGTGTACCTCTTCTCCGAGGGCAACGCCAACATGCGTGAGCTGCTGGGAGGCAAGGGGGCCAATCTGGCTGAGATGACCAACATCGGCCTGCCGGTTCCCCAGGGCTTCACCATCACCACAGAGGCCTGCACCCAGTACTATGAGGACGGTCAGAAGATCAATGACGAGATCCAGGCCGAAATCATGCGCTATGTGACCACCTTGGAGGAGATTACCGGCAAGAAATTCGGCGATCAGGAGAATCCTCTGCTGGTCTCCGTCCGCTCCGGTGCCCGGGCCTCCATGCCCGGCATGATGGACACCATCCTGAACCTGGGCCTGAACGAG
>JAAWAD010000048.1 GCA_022791995.1 Lawsonibacter sp. | reverse complement strand
CGCCGATTGACCATCCTCGCCTTGTTTCCATTTGACCGGCGTTTATACGGCGGCCTTTTTGTGTTGCCCTTTTTTCGCCTCCCTGCCATGTCCTCAAATTTATTTCATTTTCCTATTGACTTTTCCTTTGCAGACTTTTCCTGATTTTCCAATTCGCTTTTGTATTCCTCCGGTTGGAAATACCCCTGCGATCTCCGCCCCCTGCCAGGGGGACGGGAACACGAAAAAATCGAGACTCCCTGATAAAATATTACGGATACCTGTGTTTAAAATGTGACGCTTCGATAGACCATCTCGCCGTCCTTCAAGGTCAAAACAGGCTCATACACCATCTCGCCCACCATTTGCTTCTGCGCCTCATGCCCATACGGCCGGTCCCCAAACACAGTTTCCCGGCGCAGCGGACGGAACACCGCCACATCGGCCGGATGGCCAGGCGTCAAAGAGCCGATGGTGTCCAGCATCCCCATATGCGCAGCGGGCGTGCTGGTACACATCTGGATGAGCGCCCCAAACGGGATACCCAGCGCGGCATATTTGGACAGCTGCATCGCCATATTGAACGCAGTGGGCCGCAGGTGCATACTCAACCCAGTCAGGTCGCTGGCCAGAATATCCGGCCAGAAGCCCTCCCGGATTGCAGTCCGGGCCACATCCAGTCCAAAATGCGCCCGCGCATCCGCCGCTTCAAAGAGAACGCCCCGTCCCCGCGCCTGACGGGCGCAGGCTTTTACCCCTCCGTTTTCGGTGATTGCGGAGCCCTGGTTCATATACATATGGGTCATTATGTCCCCCGGGCGCAGGATGCCCAGCAGCTGGCTCATCTCGCCGGGGGGATTGGTGCAGTGGACCATCACGCTTATGCCCAGCCTCTCCGCCAAAGCCACTGCGGCCCGCAGGGGCGCATAGCCCAATTCCTTTACAATGGGGGCGCTGGTGCGCAGCTTCAGCCCCAGCAGCTCCTCCCCATATTGGGCAAAGCAGGCCCGGATGGCCCCCTCGTCCCAGTGAGCGGGGTCCACATCCTCCAGAGCAGGCAGGCCGGACAGACCCATTGTGCATACGTTCAGATAGGCCCGGATTCTCAGCTTCGCACGCTGGATAAAGGGCCGGTGCTCTGCATAGGTAGCGCAGCCGACGCTCCCCGCGTCCACAGCGGACGTGACCCCGGAGGCAAAGCACACCGCCTCCGCCGGAAGGCCAATACTTGCCAGAGGGTACAGGTGGCAGTGGTGGTCAATCAGACCCGGTGTCACATAACAGCCAGAGGCGTCGATGGTGTTGTCCGCCCGCTCCTCCACCTGGCCGACCTGAACAATCACGCCGTCCCGAATCCACACGTCCGCCGTCTGGTCCAGCTGGTTATAGGGGGCAAGCACATGCCCATGTTTGATAATCATTTGACGCACACAAAATCACTCCTGAAAAAACGGCGCAAGTCCACCTCTTTTCAGCGGACTTGCGCCAATCCGTTCATTTTCCGCTGCGAATCAGCTCCAGGACCTCTGCTTTTTTCTGTGTCAGCATTCGTTTCCAGGCGGTGGGCTCCACAAAGCCGTCTCCGCTGCCGTCATCCCGCCGGGCAATACCAAAAAAGTCATGCTCCACACAGTGCCCCACATGGGAGGGCAGCACCACGTCCACCCTGGCGTCGATCACCTTGTCAATGCTTTGGCAGTAGATATCCCGGGTCTCCAGGGGGAGGCGGCTTCTGCGCAGGTTCTCCTTGGACAGAACCACCGCGCCCAGACCGCCGTGGATGGCGCAGGTCAGCGACCGGTCCCTGTGGCGAATCTTGAAGAAGAAGCTGGTGGTTCCGGGGGTATGGCCGGGGCAGTGGACTGGTTTGAGCTTTACATCGCCCAGGTCGATCTCGCTGTCGTAGTCGTAAAAACGGTCAATTTGGAATGCGGGCACGCGGTCCTCGTTGACGATCAGGTCCCGCCGCTCCGTAAAGAAGAAGGCGTCCCCCTGCCCAATCCAAATTTCACAGCCGCTCATCTCCTGAATGGCCCGAGCAGCGCCGCAGTGGTCAAAATGCCCGTGGGTCAGCAGGAGCTTTTTGATCCGGTGGGGGTCGAACCCAAGCTGCCGGATGGAGTCTATCAGCATATACAGGGTCTCCTGCATGGCGCAGTCAATCAAAACCAGCCCCTCCTGGGTGTCCAGCAGGAAACATGAAACCCAGCTTGTCCCCACATAGTAGACGTTTTCAAGCACGCGAAAGGGGGGTTGAGCCAGCAGCCACGGATTGTTCAGCCATCTTGCCACCCGCGCTTCTGTATCCGAAAGGGCCATCTAGCTTACCTCACTTTCCGCGGGCTTCCGCTTCATGGCGCGCACTTGCTTCACGATAGCGCTTCCAATCAGGAGAAACGCAAGCACCAGCAGGACGCAGCTGACCGGGCGGGTGAAGAAGGGAGCAAAGCTGCCCCGGCTGAGTTGGAGCGCGCGGCGCAGGTTGGTCTCCAGAGAGGAACCAAGGACCAGTCCCAGGATAAAAGCGGTGCGGGGGAAATCAAATTTTGCCATCAGAACGCCGAAGATTCCGAAGAGCAGCAGGGCCCAGACATCGAACATCGTCCGGTTGTTGGCAAAGGCCGCCACCGCGCAGACCACCAGCACCACAGGGAACAGAATCTGTCGGGGCACATCAATAATTTTTGCGAAGATGGGGATTCCGAAAAACTCCACCAGCAGCATGACAAAGGCGCAAACAATCATGGCCGCAAACACCGTATAGACCAGAGGACCGCTGGTTTTGAACAGCAGGGGTCCGGCCACAATGCCGTGGATGGTAAAGGCGCTGAGAAGCATGGCGGTCGGGCCGTCGCCGGGGATGCCCAAGGCGAGCAGAGGGATCATTGCACCGCCAATGGAGGCATTGTTAGAGGTTTCCGAGGCAACAATGCCGTCCATAATGCCGGTGCCGAATTTTTCGGGGTATTTGGAGCTTTTCTGCACCGTGACATAGGCCACCTGATTGGCCAGGGAGCCGCCCATCCCGGGCAAAAACCCGATCACCAGCCCGATAACACTGGAGATGAGGAAGTTCTTGGTCTGTCCAAACAGTTCCCCAAGGGAAAAGCCAAAGCCCCTGATCTTCTCCCGCTGCCGCTGGGCCAGCTTCTCTGCGGAGATCGGTTTGCCCACACTGTTCAGGATCTCCGCCACTGCAAACATGCCCACGCAGGCGCTGGTCAGCGGAAAGCCGGCCATCAGATTGCTCATGCCGAAGGTGTAGCGGACTGCACCGTCCACCGGCGCCATACCCACCATGCAGAAGGCAATACCCAGAAGGGCGGAGGCAAGGCTTTTGAAGATGTCCTTGCCGCCCACGCTGGTCACCAGGGAGATTGCACAGAAGGTCATGGAGAAGATCTCAAAGGAGGTCATTTTGACCGCAAGGTTGGCCAGACCGGGGGCGGCCACAATCATAATGGCCAGGCTGAGGATTGTGCCGAGGAAGGAGAACACCACGCCAATGCCCAGGGCCCGCTGGGCGTGGCCGCTGTTGGCCATGGGGTGTCCGTCATAACAGGTGGCAATCGACATGGCCGAGCCGGGAATGTTAATCAGAATTGCGGAAATCAGGCCGCCGGACACGCCGCCGATGTACAGCGCCACCAGAAGGGCAAAGGCCTGTGTGGTGCCCATGTTGAAGGTGATGGGCAGAAACAGGACAATGGCCATAGTCGCACTCAGTCCGGGGATTGCTCCGAAGATAATGCCAACCACCACGCCAATCAGCATCAGCAGGATCATCTCCACAGAGAGCAGCGAGGCAAATCCGCTTGCCAAGGCTGTCATCATGCGCCAAGCACCCCCTTCAAAACGCCGGCCGGCAGCCGCACATAGACAAACTGACGGAACAGGAAATAGCTGAGCAGCGCCACCGCAATGCTGACAGTCAGGAACAGAACCGGCCTCCAGGCCTCCCGCTCGCACATGTAGAACATATTGAACAGCATATACAAAACCGCCATCGGGATATAGCCCACCGGCTCCATCCCCGCAATGAAAATTACGATGGCCAGCAGGGCCACAATGCTCCGCTTCAAGGCCAGGACCTTCGCCTCCAGCCGCTCCCCGGAGGGAGCGGTCTCCCGCCGTCTTTTGGCCTTGAGCAGGCCCCGGACCACCAGGACGATTCCAATCGGGATCAGCGCGCCGAACACCAGCTGCGGGAAAAAGCGGGGGGTGTCCACGGAGGAAATCGGCGCTTTCATAATTTTGATGGAAAAGGATGAGGCGAACAGGTAAGCGGAGACGACAGTCAGGAACCCGCCCAGAATGGTATCGTTATAGATATGAAATCCCCGGATGATTCCCGCCGCCATAGCTTCAACTCTCTCTTTCATAACACACTCCTTTCTTCACCGCAAGCCGGCGGGCTTACTTGACATAAGGGGTAAGGGTCTCCTTATAGGCCTGTGCCAGCTGAACCGATTCCTCAACGGAATGCGTCTGGTTGACAACGGTCTTGAGCTTGGTCTCAAAGTCGCTGACAAACGCCGTATCAGCATGAAGCTCTGTTAAAATCTGATTGAACGCCTCACAGACCTCCGCCGGGGTCCCTTTGGGCGCCAGCCAAACCAGGGGCTGCGCGGGGAAGGTGAAATCAATTCCGGACTCCTTGAAGGTGGGAACATCGGGGTTCATGGGGTAGCGCTCCTCCCCAAAGACAACCAGCATACGGAAATCACCGGACTCCACATAGGGGCTGATGGCAAGGGTGTTGTTCAGCACCCAGTCCACCTGTCCCCCCAGCAGAGCGGCGTTGCGCTCACCGGTGTTGCCCACGTCCGCCAGATACAGCTCATAGCCCAACGCATCCTGAAGGGCCAGCGCGCTCATGTAGGGCTGCCCGCTCATGGTGATGCCGCCGGTGACGCTGAAGGGATCCGCCTTGGCCGCGTCCAGCAGGTCGTTGATCGTCTGATAGGGGGAATCGGCCCGAACCGCAATACAGGTGGAGTTGTAGGGGCTGTCCTGATACATGACCATCTCATAGTCATCCCAATCGTAGCTCAGGGTCCCATCCAGCTCAGAGGTGAAAATTGTAGTGGTTCCGCAGATAAAGCTGTATCCGTCGGGGTTGGCCTGATAGGTCATCTCATAGCCGGAAATGCCTGTGACATTGTTGATGACAAAGGCTTGGCCGGTCTTTTTGGTGAAGTACTCATTCATCAGGCGCAGTATATTGTCCGTTCCGCCGCCGGCCGCCGCAGGACACATGATGTTCACTGGCTGCTTGGGCCAATCCGCAGCGGACGCAGCGGCGGTGCTGGACTGGGCGCCGCCGGAGGGAGTGGAGGTCGGATTGCTGCTGGCGGTGCCGGCGCCGGGGTCGTTGGCATTACAGCCGGTAAACAGCAAGGTGCCGGCCAGGGCCAGAGCAAGTATAAGGGCGGTCGATTTTTTCATGTTTATTCTCCTTCTTGATTTGTCGATGTTTTGATGCGCGGATGTGTATCGTCTCAGCCCGGGTATATATCGTCGATGATTTCAAAGCCCTTTTCCTCCAGGGCCTTCTCCACCCAGGCGCGGTTGGCGGCGCCGTTCTTTGCGGCCTCCAGCTTCTTCTCGTCGGCCGCCTGGAACTTTTTGGCCTCCTCCAGGATGACGGCAGCGTCCTGCCGGGGAATTACAATGACGCCATCGGGGTCGGCCAGGATGATGTCGCCGGGGTTGACGCTGATTCCGCCGCAGGAGATGGGGACGTTGATCTCGCCGGGCCCCTCCTTATAGGGGCCGCCGGGGGTGGTGCCGGTGCAGTACACGGGGAAATCCCACTTGCCTATCTCGTCAATGTCGCGGATGGGGCCGTCCAGGATGATGCCGGCAATCTTTCTGGTGTAGCGCAGGTAGGCCATCATCACCTCTCCCATCAGGGCCCGGGTGTTGTCCTCCTCGTTGGACACCACCAGCACATCCCCCTCGCTGCACAGGTTCAGGGCCGCATGGAGGGCCAGGTTATCCCCCGCCCGTCCCTTGACTGTGAAGGCAGGCCCCACCATCATCTGGTCCCTGGGCCGGCTCACCAGACGGATGCGGGGATTCATCGCACAGCTGCGGTTCATCACATCGGCCGTGTTGGATGCCGGGATTGTTTTAAACTGAGCCATGGTCTCAAAATCGGGCATTTTACGCCTCAGATAGATTCTTTTCCCAACTGGCATGGGATATTCCTCCTCTTTCCCGGCGCAGTTTTGAAAGGGCTTGCGCCTTTTGTGGTTTCATAGTAATATAAAGGGACCAAAAAGTAAAACAGGAATTATTTGAGTTTTCAACAAAGAAATTTTGTGAGGAAAGGGCTATGGATATCACCAGTCTGTACTATTTTTCCGAGCTGGCCAAAGACCTGCACATGACCCGCACAGCCAACCGCCTGTTCATCTCGCAGCAGACCTTAAGCAACCACATTCAGCGTCTGGAAGAGTACTACGGAACCAAGCTGTTTCACCGCAAACCGGCGCTCTCCCTGACCACCGCCGGGGAATTTGTGCTGAGCTTTGCCGATGTGGTGAACAAAGAGCAGGTAAATTTGAAGGACATTCTATCCGACATCGCACAGCAGGAACGGGGAATTCTCCGCTTTGGCGCCAGCGCCTTGCGGCTGAATATGTGTCTGCCGGCCGTGCTGCCGGAGTTTTCCGCCCGTTATCCCAACGTGGAGCTGCGCATTACTGACACTGTCACCGTTCGGTTGGAGCCGCTGGTTCTGGATGGCTCTTTGGATTTTGCCGTCACCCTCAACGGAGAGGAGCACCCAAAGCTGGTTACGCAGCAGCTGATGGACGATCAGGTTTACCTCTGTGTGGCCGACTCTCTGCTCCAGCGCTTTTACGGCCAGACCGCGCAGCATCTGAAAGAGCAGGCCGTCCACGGGGCAAATGTAAAGGACTTTTCCAGGCTGCCCTTCTGCATTTTTGACAACCGCATGGGCCGGCAAATCAACCAATGCTTTGAGGCGGCCAACATCACGCCCCGGGCCTACATCACCAGCACCTATACGCAGGTGGGAACCACGGTCTGTTTTCAGCGGCTGGCCGCCTGCTTTCTTTCCCAAATGAGCCTGGTCAGCCAGCAAAATGACATTCCGCCCGACATCAATATTTTCCCGCTGTACTACAAAGGACAGCCCCTGACACAGAGGCTGTCCCTGATCCGCATGAAGGACCGCTACCTTTCCCATTACTCCAAGTTTTTCCTGGAGCGGCTGTTTCAATATTTCAACGGCGTGGAACGGGTTCGTATGGAGCGCGTGGTATAGCCTGTCCAGCGCTTCCCCTTAAGCCTACTGGCACAGGAAATGCGGGAAAGGCGGCAAGGGAGGGCTGCCCGTCGGGCAGTCCTCCCTCTTCTCTCAATCTTACGGATTCCGGGTCATCCGCCGGCAGGCCAGGGCAGTCGCCAGAAAGTAGCCCCCGTAGACCAGGACCAGAACGAAGGCCGTGACCATACTGCTGTGGACAGAGTCCACCCGGCCCACCTGGGCAATGATGTCGTTGGCGGCCTTCATCCCCACCATGGAGTGAATCAGGGCCAGCCCCAGGGGCAGGAGGAAGGCCAGGGCCACCTGATGGGTGGCAGACCGGGCCACCAGCTTCTCCTCGGCCCCCAGGCGGCGGAGGATGGCGTACCGGCCGGTGTTGTCAGCGGCCTGGCTCAGCTGCTGGAGGGCCAGCACCGCCGCCGCGGCCAGCAGGAAGGTAAAGCCCAGGTACATCCCCAGGAACAGGACCATAATCTTGCTGCCCATCAGGTCTTCATAGGCGATCAGGCGGCTGTCAACCCAGATGGAGCGGTTCTCCTGAAGGGGACGGACCACCGCCAGAAGCTCCTGCTCCGCCGCCTGGGGCTCGCCGCTGTAGTTGGCAGCCCACAGCTGGCAGCCGGTGTCCAGCTGTTCGGCCACGCCGTCCTCCACCACCAGCAGCGTGTTCGCCAGACTGCCGTTGACCAGAGCCCGCTCCGGCTCTACCAGCCGGGACTCCCCGGGGGCCAGTGTAACCGCCTCCCGCCCCAAAAAGGCCATCAGCGTATTGTAATCCGATTGGGTCAGAACGGTCCCCGCCTGCCAGTCCCCCGTAACATCCGGGTCGTTGTAATAGGCGCTGACCAGTGCCCGGCCGCTGAGCCGGCTCTCCACATCAAAGCCCGCCGCCTGGAGCAGGGCGTCAAAGTCCAGCAGGCCCTCCTCCTCCGTGTCGTACATCCCCACGTTGTTCCGCAGGGTGATGTCCACAGGGGATTCGTTGTCGGTCATATTCTCAATGGTGCTGTTCAGGCCCACCGAGCTGGCGGTGATGCCAATGGCCAGCAGCAGCAGAATACAGATCACCGTCTGGGACAGGTAGGTGGTGTGGACCCGGCTGATCCATTGGCGCAGGGTGAACAGGTTCAGATTGTTGTAGTAGAAGCGGGGGTGCCCCTGGGCAAACTTCAGCACAAAACCGGACAGGGACTTGAAAATCAGCAGGGTTCCCACCGTCCCCAGGGTCAGCATGGGAATGCAGATGGGCAGCACCGCCACGGCAACGGCCATCCCGAAGAGCATCAGAATGGCATAGGCCGCCAGCAGGCACAGCACCCCCAGCACCAGCTGGACCACGGCGGCGGCCAGGGAGCGCTGCTTCAGCGTCTCGTTCCGCCGCTGCCCCTGAAGCAGGTCGATGAGCCTGGCCCGCGAGACCTCCGCTCCGCTGAAGACCATCACCAGCAGGAAGATCAGACCGAAGTAGAGCACCGTCTTGCCCACCGCCTTCCAGGAAAAGACCAGGGAGAACGCCTCCACCTGGATGGAGAACATGGACAGGGTGAGCGCAGACATCCCCTGGGAGGCCAGCAGACCCAGGCCCAGGCCGGCGGCCAGGGAGACCAGGCCCACAATGCCCGTCTCCAGAAAGAGCAGCCAGGACACCTGCCCCTGGCTCAGCCCCAGGAGCAGGTAGGTGCCCAGCTCCCGCTTCCGGCGCCGGAGGAGAAACCGGTTGGCGTACAGAATCAGGCAGGCCAGCACCACCGTCACAAAGACCGAGAAGATGTCGATCATCATCAGAATGGCGCCCACCACCGGGTTGTTGCTTTTGGCCAGATAGACCATGGCCCCCTGGCCGTCAATGGAATTAAAGGTATAGAACAGGCACACGCCAAAGGTGAGGGTCAGCAGATAGACCCCGTAATCCCGGAAGGAGCGGCGCACATTCCGGGCTGCCAGCTTATAGAACATCTTCCAGTTCACCTCCCAGCTCAGAGACCACCCGGATAATCTTCTGGAAAAAGGTCTTCCGGTCCTGCTGCAGCCGCTGGAGCTCCAGGAAAATCTGACCGTCCCGGAGGAACACCACCCGCTGGCAGCAGCTGGCGGTAAAGGCGTCGTGGGTGACCATCAGGATGGTGGCCCCCATCTCCCGGTTCAGCACCTCCAGCCGGCTCAGGAGCATCCGGGCCGACCGGGAATCCAGGGCTCCGGTGGGCTCGTCCGCCAGCACCAGGGCGGGGTGGGTGACAATGGCCCGGGCGGCGGCGCACCGCTGCTGCTGGCCGCCGGACATCTGATAGGGGTACTTTCCAAGACAGTCAGCAATGCCCAGCAGGTCCGCCGTCTCCCGCACCCGCTGCTCGATGGACCGGGCCGGGGCCTTCACAATGGACAGCGCCAGGGCAATGTTCTCATAGGCGGTAAGGGTGTCCAGCAGATTGCAGTCCTGGAAAATAAAGCCCAGCCGCTCCCTGCGGAATTTGGCCAGGGCCTTCCCCCGCAGGCGGGTGAGCTCCCGGCCGTCAATGACGATGGAGCCCGAGGTGGGCCGGTCGATGGTGGAAATGCAGTTGAGCAGGGTGGTCTTCCCGGAGCCCGAGGGCCCCATTACTCCCACAAACTCCCCCGCCTCCAGACGGAGTGACACCCCGTCCAGGGCCCGGGTAGCTCCGCTCCCCTTGCCGAAGGTCCGGGTCAGCTCGGTTACGCTTAAAATTTCATCCATGAGAAAGCCTCCTTATCCTTTCGCCCCCCATGTATGCTTTGGCGGGGGCCGGTCTGTCGTTCGGAACTGTATTAGATAATACCATACAGTTTTAAAAAGGCCATAAAGGAACTATGAGGATTTCCTTAATTTTCCCTTAAACTTTTGCGCAGGCAAGCAAGAAACAGCGCATAGATATTACAAAATACGTGCAATAACGCGGCAATTTGCAAGAAAAAGGATTTTTTCCTTGATGTAGAAGGGTATATATGCTATAGTGAAAATCGGATAGTGGGTGTAACGATGTGACTCGACAAATGAAAAGAGGCAAGGTTTTTTTCTGTAAGCAGACGCAGCACAACCGATAAAGAGGGAAAGAAGCGATCTATAATGAAGATTTGGAAGCTGATCTCAGGCATTTTATCCATTTTACTGAGCGCGTTTCTCTTCTATCAATCCCGATTTGCTCCGCTTGCCGACATATTATCCGGGGGCGGAAACGCTGGTACAGCTGGGGTTATTGCAGCGATCACAATCCTTGCGGGAGGAATCCTGTCTCTGTTCGTAAAAAGCGGAAGTGTCGGTGGAAATCTGGCGATTACTGTCCTGTACGGAATTGCGGCCATATGCGGATTCCATTTTTCAGGCACTTTCCCCGCTTTCGGCCTTTACGCAATATGGTGTCTGATTTGTGCGTTTCTGGCTTTGATTGATCTTGCAGTGAACCGCAGGGATGCGGACGACGACTATGAAGAGATACCTGTACCAGCGCCTGCTGCTCCAAGAAAAAGCGCTTCCATCCCACTGAAAACCGTTTTGCTGGAGAAAAACCCCGCCCGCCGGAATGCCATGATTGATGTCCTCCCGGAGAAAGAGGCAAAAAGCTACTTAAAAAAGACGATGGACGCCCTTGTGAACCGGGAGTCTCTGCAATCGGATGACGATGACGATATTTTGAAAACAATTCTAAACGTTGTGTTTGGGTTGATTGGGTTTATGATTCTCGGGGTTGCCCTTTATTTTTCCATAACTGCCATAGCGAACAGCAGAAATAACGCAGACAAAGCAGACAGTTCCACACTCAATTTCGATGGAGCGTGGATGCAGACCAATTCAAAATCAAAGGAAGCATACCAGGGTATCTACATTTCGGATGATTTCATTGAAATTTACCGGGTGAACAGCGAGGGTATATAGCCGTGCAAAAGAGATGGACGCCGTCCATTCTTGACTTGCGGCAGTCCATGTGGTATGATATGGAAATCAATCAAAATCTCCGCTGCCGCAGCGGAGATTTTTACCCCGGACATCCAGGTGCCCGGAAGGGCGGCTGCGAAAGGATGTGGCAAAATGGACGCATATTCCTTCCATGTCTTCCCCAATGAAAATTTTTTTGATCTCCGTCTCTATCAATACGGCTGGGAGCAGTGTAAGCCGCTGCACTCCTATGGCCCCTGCGTCCGCAACCACTATCTGTTTCACTATGTCATCTCTGGAACCGGCGTTCTCAACTCCAACGACGAGGACGACGCCACCCGCCACTACCAGCTGGGGCCGGATCAGGGCTTTTTGATCTGCCCAGGGCAGGTCAACACCTACATCGCCGACGACAAGTCCCCCTGGAAATATGTGTGGCTGGAATTCGACGGCCTGCGGGCGGCGGAGGGTCTGGCCCACGCCGGGCTCAGCGTCGCCCAGCCCATCTACCGGCCCCGCTCCGCCGCCCAGGGGACCCAGGTCCGGGACACCATGCTCTATATCGCCGACCACAGCAAGGCGTCCACGCTGAACCTGGTGGGACATCTCTTTCTGTTTCTGGACGAGCTGATTCAGACCTCCTCCACCCGGCAGGAGTTCAGCAAGGCCCAGCTCCGGGACTTCTACATTCAGGAGGCCGTCACCTTCATGGAGCAGAACTACCAGCGGGAGCTAACGGTGGAGGAGATTGCCGGCGTCTGCAAACTGAACCGGAGCTATTTCAGCAAGCTGTTCCGGGAGAGCACCGGCTATCCGCCCCAGGAATTTTTGATTCAGCTGCGCCTGACCAAGGCCATTGAGATGATGAAGACCACCCGCTATCCGATTGGCGGCATTGCCGCCGCCTGCGGCTATCCCAACCAGCTCCACTTCTCCCGGGCCTTTAAAAAACGCTATGGCGTCTCCCCCCGGGAGTGGCGCACCCAAAACGTAAACAAAAGCTGACTGTCCGAAGACAGTCAGCTTTCTTTTCCGCAGAGGGGCGCGCTCTGCACGATTCGGTTCAGATTGCCTCCAGGTAGAGCTGAAGCGGCTGGTAGTCGTCTTGCAGCATGGGCAGGGGATACCCCACCTCCATCAGCACGTCGCCGGAGTAGCGCTCCTCACCGCCGTTCACCCGGTAGGTAAGGGTAGGGTCCAGCCCCTTCAGCCGGAGGGCGCGGAAGGGGGCGGCGGCATGGACGGTGCTGGTGACGAGAGAGACAAGGGCCTCCCGCCGGTCGGGGGACACCTGCTCCCAGGCGGTATAGGGGCCGTCCTGGAAGGGGTCGGACAGGCGGTAGTAGTCCCCCTGCTGAATCAGGTCGTAGTGCTCCTTAAAATAGGCCGTCTGGCGCTGAATGGTTTTCCGCTCCTCCGGGGTGCATTTGCCCAGATCCATCTCATAGCCGAAGGTGCCGGCCATCGCCACGACCCCCCGGGTCTCCATAGAGACGGAGCGGCCGGTCTGCCCGTTGGGCACCGCGGACACATGGGCCCCCATGGTGCTGACGGGGTAGCAGAAGGAGGTGCCGTACTGGATGCGCAGGCGGTCAATGGCGTCGGTGTTGTCGCTGCACCAGATCTGGGGGGTATAGTAGAGCATTCCGGCGTCAAACCGGCCGCCGCCGCCGCTACACCCCTCAATCAACAGGTCGGGGTAGTCCTGGCGCAGGCGCTCCAGAACCTCGTAGACCCCCAGCACATACCGGTGGTAGGCCTCTCCCTGGCGGTGGGGGGGCAAAGCCCCCGACCATACGTCGGACAGGCTGCGGTTCATGTCCCATTTCACATAGGTGATGGGGGCGCTGTCCAGAATGGTCCGCATGGCCTGGTAGATATACTCCCGGACCTCCTGCCGGGAGAAGTCCAGCACCAGCTGGCTTCTGCCCCGGGTCTGGGGCCGGCCCGGGGCCCCCAGGGCCCAGTCCGGGTGCTCCTGGTAGAGGCGGCTGTTCTCGCTGACCATTTCCGGCTCAATCCACAGGCCGAAGGCCATCCCCTGCTCCTTGATGCGGGGGACCAGGGACGCAAAGCCGCCGGGCAGCTTGTTCTGGTTGACGGACCAGTCGCCCAGGCCGCTCAGATCCGTGTCCCGGGTGCCGAACCAGCCGTCGTCCATGACAAACAGCTCTATGCCCAGCCCGGCGGCGCCCTTGGCAATGTCCACCAGCTTATCCGCGGTAAAGTCGAACTCGGTGGCCTCCCAGTTGTTGATGAGCACCGG
>JAAWAD010000047.1 GCA_022791995.1 Lawsonibacter sp. | reverse complement strand
CGCATGATCCTGTATAAGTAAGAAAAGGAGGGAACGGTACTATGGCAAGAGTGAAAGGCGCGATGATGTCGCGCAAGAGAAGAAATAAAATCCTGAAGCTGGCCAAGGGCTATTGGGGCTCCAAGTCCAAGCACTTCAAGATGGCAAACCAGGCCGTGATGAAGTCCGGCGTCTATGCCTACACCGGCCGCAAGCTGAAAAAGCGTGACTTCCGCCAGCTGTGGATCACCCGGATCAGCGCCGCCTGCAAGCTGAACGGCATGAACTACTCCACCTTTATGAACGGCCTGAAGAAGTCCAACATCGTCATCAACCGGAAGATGCTGGCCGAGCTGGCCGTCAACGATAAGGCCGCCTTTACCCAGCTTACCGAGACCGCCAAAAAGGCCCTGGCGTAATCCATTCCAAGATCCAAAGCGGACGCCCCCTTCTTCAGGGGGCGTCCGCTTTTCCTTATTCGGAGTCCTGCCCCAAAATCTCCCGGCGGCAGACCCGCCGGAGGAACAGAGCGCACAGGCCGGCGGAGACCAGCTCCGCAATGGGGAAGGCCCACCAGACCATATCCAGCCCGTGGATTCTGGACATCACGAATGCGACAGGCAGCAGCACCACCAGCTGCCGGGCCACCGACACCACCAGACTGAGCTCCCCGTGGCCCAGGGCCTGGAACACGGAGGAGGACACGATGCTGAAGCCCGCCAGCAAAAAGCTGAGGGAGATGATCCGCAGGGCGGGGACACCGATCCCCAGCAGACTGGCCTCTCCCTCGGCCTGGAACATGTCCAGGAACACATGGGGGATCCGCTGGAAGAGGAACAGCCCCACCAGCATGATGGCCGTGGCCGCCAGAACGCTGAGCTTGATGGTCTGGATAATCCGCTCCGGCTTCCGGGCCCCGTAGTTGTAGGCCACAATGGGAACCATGCCGTTGTTCAGTCCGAAGACGGGCATGAAGATGAAGGACTGAAGCTTGAAGTAGACCCCGAACACCGCCGTGGCCGTGGCGGTGAAGGAGATCAGAATGCGGTTCATGCCGAAGACCATCACCGAGCCGATGGACTGCATGGCGATAGAGGGCAGGCCCACGCTGTAGATCCCCCGAATAATGCTCCAGTCGGGGCGCAGGCCCCGGAGAGAGAGCTGGATCTCCGGGTTGTGCTTCAGATTGAAGTACAGCCCCAGCGCGCCGGCGCACAGCTGTCCCGTCACTGTGGCGATGGCGGCGCCGGCCACCTCCAGCCGGGGAAAGCCCATCAAGCCGAAGATGAGAATGGGGTCCAGCACAATGTTGATGACCGCCCCCACAGCCTGGGTAATCATGGCGTACACCGTGCGGCCTGTGGCCTGGACCAGCCGCTCGAAGGACACGGCCATAAACAGGCCTAGGCTGACGCCGCTGACAATAGACAGATAGTCGGTGCCATACTGCACAATGCCGGGGATATCGGTCTGGATGGTGTAGAAAAGCCGGGCGCAGGTCCAGCCCAGGATGGTGAACACCAGACAGCTGAGCAGCTCCAGCAGCACGCCGTTCATGGCCGCACGGTTGGCCCGCTCCTGCCGCCGCTCCCCCAGGCTGCGGGACAGCAGGGCGTTGATGCCCACTCCGGTACCCACCGCCACCGAAATCATCAGATTCTGCACCGGAAAGGCCAGCGACACCGCGTTCAGCGCGTCCTCGCTGAGCTGGGCCACAAAAACACTGTCCACCACGTTGTACAGCGCCTGCACCAGCATGGAGATAATCATGGGAACCGCCATGTTCCACAAAAGCCTGTTCACCGGCATGACGCCCATCTTGTTCTCTGCGGGTTGTTCCACGTTTTTTCCTCCTTTATCTTCTCTTTTTTACAAAGGATGATTATAGTGGAAGCAAATTTTATTGTCAATACACTGCCGCAAAGTGTCGGAAAATATGGGCGGAGCCCGGGGGCGGAACGGGGCGTGCGGACATGTGGCTACCGAAACTTCTGACTCTCGGCCACGGCCAGCTGGTCGCAGCGGTTGTTGAACTCGTTTTCGGCGTGGCCCTTGACCCAGTGGAGGCGGAGGGTATGCTTCTCGCACAGGTCCAGCAGGCGGGCCCACAGGTCGGGGTTCAGGGCGGGTTTTTTGTCGGACTTCACCCAGCCCCGGGCCCGCCAGCCCTTGGCCCAGCCCTTCTCCAGGGCGTCAATCACATACTTGGAGTCGGAGTAGAGATCGACAAGACAGGGCTCCTTCAGCGCCTCCAGGGCGGCGATGACCCCGGTGAGCTCCATGCGGTTGTTGGTGGTGTGGGCCTCTCCCCCGGACAGCTCCCGCCGGTGGGCGCCATACATCAGGATGGCCCCCCAGCCCCCGGGGCCCGGGTTGCCGGAGCAGGCCCCGTCGGTGTAGATTGTTACCTGTTTCATTGGCTTGCCTCCATGTCAAAGGGCTTCCCCGAACCGCAGGGGGAAGCCCTTGTCCTTATGTAATTTCGTAATCCCGTCCGAACTGGAGGGGGCCGAAGTCGATGCCGCCGGCGGGGGGCGTCGTTCCCTCCTGGGGAAGCGGGGCGTACTCGGCGGTATCCTCCATCCCCGGCTGGCCGGCCGGCTCCTGGGTCTGGGGGGGCTGGGGCGCGGGAGCGACCACCCCGGCCATCGCCTGGGCCAGCAGGCGCTGGACGTTGTCGTCAATTTCAGAGGCGGCCTCCTCCACCGGGTCGGCGGGAGGGGGCACGGCTTCGGGGGGACACAGACTGCTCAGCTGGGACAGATAGGCGTCCTCCTTGGCGTACAGGGCCCGGACCTGGGCCACAAAGGCGGCAGTGGCCTCCTGGGCCTTCCGAAGGCGGAACTCCTCGGCCTCCACCTCCTTGCCCAGGTCGGAGATCCGGGAGTGGGCAGAGTTCTCCGCGTCCCGCAGAATCTCCGCCTTTTTCTGCTCCGCCTCCCGCACCAGATCGTCGGCCATCTGCTTGGCCACCATCAGGGCCTTACGCATGGCCTCCTCGGTGGAGCGGTACTCGTCCACCTTGTCCACCAGCACCTTCATCTTGCTTTTCAGCACCGCGTTCTCGCTGTACAGGGCGGAGTAATCCCCGGTGAGTATATCCAGAAATTCATCCACCTGCGCCATATTGTAACCGCCGAAGGACGCCTTGGAGAAGGCGCGCTCCGACACTTCCTGGGGTGTGAGCATGTTTGTTCCCTCCTGCTCGAATCTTGCTGCTGCGTTCTTTCTCTCAACACCAGACAAACCGCTGGTCCAGAACCACCGGCTCCTCCTTGTCCCAGGTGAGGGTCGTGGTCAAAAAGCCCATACCGTCCATATGGGCGGTGCCATACAGGTACTGGGACAGGATAATTCCCTCCTCCGCCGCCTCCGCGGCGCAGAGCCCGTCGATGTTCCCGGGGGCAGCAGGCCACTCCAGGGCGCCGGACTCGTCGTAGCTGGGGTCCCAGTTGAACTGGGACTCCCGGGCCCGCTTGTCCTCCAGCCACTGGTTCAAATCCAGGGTCTCGGTGTACCCCGTCTCGGGGACGGTGACAAGGGCGGTGAGGGCTTCCTCGTTTAAGGCGGCTTCCACGCTGTACTCCGGGACAGGCAGGCGGATCAGCGCCCCCTCCCGCAGGGCGAAGGCGTACACGTCGATGCCCCCCGCGCCCCCCTGGGACATGTTGTCAAAGGCCAGGACCAGGACGGGCAAACCGGACCGGTCCTCTGTCCAGATCGGGGCGCTGTATTCGCTGTCCAGGGGGAAGTAGTAGGGATACCGGAGAAAATCGCCAGACTCCTCCCTGCCCAGGGGAACCCGGAATTCCTCCTCCCCCGCCGTCACCACAAGGGTGTAGGGGTGCAGGCCCACGGTGGTGACCTCAAACCACTTGTCCGGCTCAATCTCGTTGCTGCCGTAGGCCTTCTCCGCCCACAGCACCACCTGCTCCTCCGCCCCGTCCCCGTCCATGTCCACCTGCCAGCTCCACTCCGCCATGGGGTAGGGGGAGTCGGGGTCGTCCACAAAGACCTCCTCCGGCGGGGCCTCCTGGCTGGAGGAGGGGGCAAAGGCCGCAATAGCGGCCGGGTCCGCTGTCTCCGGCGCGCCGGCACACCCGGCCAGCAGGACCAGCAGGACCAGAGAATGGAGTAGCAATTTCTTTCTCATATGATGCTCCGTTCCAGAGGGCGGATGGTATCCGCTCCTACAAATCGGAATATCCTCTCCTAGAAATACAGACCGTTGTTTTCCAGCTCGTCAATCAGGTCCCCCAGGATGTCCACGTTGTAGGGGGTGATGATGTAGGTGGAGATGGCCACCTTTTTAATTTTGCCCTCGTTGGCATAGGACACCCCGGCCAGAAAGTCCAGCAGGCGGCGGGCGATTTCCTTGTTGGTGGACTCCAGGTTGAGGACTACGGTCCGCTTCTCCCGCAGGTGGTCGGCGATGGAGGAGGCGTCCTCGAACTTCTCCGGCTTCACCAGCACCACCTGGAGCTGGGTAGCCGCCCGGATATTCACCACCTTGTTGCTGCGCCGGTCGTCCTCCATGCCGGAGGAGCCATAGCTGTCCGACCGGGAGGAGCGCTCCACCCGGTCCCTGTCCCGGTCGCGGTCCCGACGCTCCGGCGGGCGCGGGGGCTCGTAATCGTCCTCCAGCTCGTCGTCATACTCGTCGTCGTCATACTCGGGGCGGGCAATGCGTCTCAATTCGTCAAAAATACCCATAAATCAAAAGCCTCTTTTCTCCCAGTGTGAATCAGTGTGCCATCGAACAGCCGGATCCCGCAGGCGGGCGGGGACCGAAGAGAGCGGAGCCCACCCGGACCAGGGTGGCGCCCTCGGCGATGGCGTCCTCATAGTCGGCGCTCATGCCCATGGACAGGCAGCAAACACTTCCTTGATTATCCGACATTTTCTTCGTTATGTCAATAAGAAGGTTGCGCATTGCAGAAAAATATGCACAATTTTCCCCGGGAGCGTTGGAAACAGGGGGAATTGCCATCAATCCCCGGAGGCGGACATGGGGCAGGGCAAGGGCGGATTGGGACAAATCCGGCAATTCCTGGATAGAGCACCCCCCCTTGCTGGCCTCTCCGGCCACATTGACCTCCAGGAGGATGTCCTGCACCAGCCCCAGCTTTCCGGCCTGGGCGTCGATGGCCTGGAGCAGATGCAGAGAGTCCACCGACTGAATCAGCTCGACTCGCCCCACCACCTGTTTCACCTTGTTGGTCTGGAGGTGCCCGATGAAGTGGACCTGCGCCCCGGCGTAGGCCCCCGCCTCCCAGTGGGCGGTGAGCTCCTGCACCCGGTTCTCTCCGCACACTCGGATGCCCGTCGCAATGGCGGCGCGGATGGTGTCGTCCGTCTGCACCTTGGTGGCGGCGCACAGGGTAATCTCCTTTGGGTCACGCCCCGCCCCGAGGGCGGCGGCGGCAATCTTCGCCTGAACAGCGGCAATGCGTTCTTTCAGCTGCACCGTGATTCCTTCTCTCTTTCTTTGATGGGAGGTGAATAGGAACGGGGAGAGGCGGGGTCTAAAATTCCAGAAGCTGGCCGTCGTAGAGGCCGGCGGCCCGGATAATGATCTCGTCCCCGGCCCGCAGGGCCTTGTTTCCGTTGTTGGCGGCCTGGACCACATAGTAATCGGTCCCCTCCAGAATAATCTCCACCGGCTTGAACTCAGCCCGGCCATTGACCAGGGCATAGACCCCCAGGCGGGTGGTTTCCACAGGGGCCTGGCTGGCGTCCGCAGAGGAATCCGGCTCCTCGGTCTGCTTCTCCAGGTGGAGGGACTCCTTGGGGATGCGCAGGCCGGAGTAATCCTGAAAGATGAGTTCCGCCGTCTGCTGGCGCAGCTGGGTGGTCTGGGACAGGAACCGGTCGGTGGAGAAGACCGCCAGGGCCCGCTCTCCCTCCCGGGGGCCCAGCTTGTCCACCCGCATCTGCAAATCCCGGCTGAACTCCCCGGTGAAGCGGAGCAGGGCGGTATCCCCCTCCTCCAGCCGCTCCGCCGCCTGGGCGGGGATGATGGCGGCGAAGTACCAGCGGGCGCCCAGAATCAGCTTGCCCAGGGCGTCCTCTCCCGCCTGGGGGGACTTCATCAGGCTGTCCAGCGCGGAGGGGGTCAGCTGGAGCACGCTGTCCGGGCTGAGCAGGGACTCATACCCGTCCGTCAAACTGGAAAAGGTGCCCGATTGGGGGGCGGTCACCCGGGTGACGGAGGAGGAGGCCCGCTGGTTCAGCGCGGACCGCTGGCTTTTCAGGTCCCGGAGCAGGGCGGACAGGTCCGCGGCGGTCAGACCGTCGCCATAGGTGTACCCCCGCCGGAGCACGCTGCTTTTCACCTGAATGATCTGGTCCTCCAGCTGGGTGTAGTCCCCCTGGGCGGCGGAGGCCCGAAGGGCCACCACCGACTGGAGAATCTCCTGGTCCAGGCGGGCGCCGGACTCCATGCTGCCGCTGTCTGCGATGGCGTATTCCAGCAACTCAATCTCCAGGTCCAGGGCGTCCAGCTCCGCCTGGTCGGACTGGGCCTGTCCATCCCGGTAGATCAGCGCCACCGTCTGATGGGCTCCGACCTTCTCCCCCTCGCTCCGGGTCAGATCCACAATGCCCGCCTGCTGGGACAGCACCAGCTCCTCCCGGGCCAGAAGCCCCACTGCCTCCACGCTGTCGTTGGCGGTGTAGCTGTAGGCCAGGGTTGTGGCATAGGGCACGTCGAAGGCGTTATAGAAGGAGACGCCCAGATAGACGGCCAGGGTCAGGGCCAGTATGCCGATGACCAGGGGGATAATGTACTTTTCCTGCTTCATGGGGATTCTCTCTTTCTTGAACAGGGGGACGGCGCTGCCGTTTACAGCACCTCCGGCTCGGGCTCCCGCAGGGGAATGGGCCGCTCGGGCGTAATGGTAGAAATGGCGTGCTTGTACACCACCTGCTGCTTGCCGTCGCTGGTGAGCACCACCACAAAGGCGTCAAAGCCGGAGATGTAGCCCCGCATCTGGAAGCCATTCATCAGGAACATGGTGACGGGCCGGCGGTCCCGGCGGGCCTGGGTGAGGAAGATCTCCTGAAGGTTGTTTTTCTGCATGATATGTAGCACTCCTTTTTTCTTTCAGAGCGGAGCCGCTGTTTCCAGCGCGGATGTCCGGTTCCCCCGGGAGGTCCCGCGGCCCGGACAGGCGGTGCTTCCAGATGGCCCGCCCTTGAGTGCCTCTATCATAACCCAAATTCTTCCATATATTCCGTCGAAGCGTGACAGGCCCCTGCAAAATCCGGGACCTTTTCCCAGAAAATCCACTTGGCCCCGGGATTCCGGCGAAACCAGGTGAGCTGCCGCTTGGCGTACTGCCGGGAGCGGAGCTTGACCACCTGCGCCGCCTGCTCCACCGTCCCGTCCCCCTGGAGGGCGGCGGCCAGCTCCTTATACCCGATGGCCTGCATGGCGGTACACCGCTCCGGCACGCCGGAGGCCAGCAGCTGCCGGACCTCCTCCGCCAGACCCCGCTCCAGCATCTGGTCCACCCGCCGGTCAATCCGCTCCCACATATCCTCCCGGGCCCGGAAGGCCAGGTTGAGGGTGAGGGCGTCGTACCGGGGCGGCACGGCCCGGGTCCGGGCGTTGTGCCAGGTGATGGTCTGTCCGGTGGTCAAAAAGACCTCCAGAGCCCGGATGATCCGCTTGGCGTCGTGGGGGTGGAGCCGGGCGGCGGACTCCGGGTCGGCCTGGGCCAGCTCGGCCAGCAGGGCCTCTCCCCCCTCCCGGGCATACCGGGCCTCCAGCTCCCCCCGGAGGGGGCTGTCTGCGTCAAAGGCGGCGAAGGTCCGCCCGGCCAGCAGCGAGTCGATGTACAGCCCCGTCCCCCCCGCCACAATGGGCAGCTTTCCCCGGGCGAGAATGCCGTCCACACAGGCGGCGGCCATCTCCACATACCGGGCCGCCGAGAAATCCTCCCGGGGGTCGGCCACGTCCAGCATGTGGTGGGGGACCCCCTCCATCTCCTCCCGGGTGGGCTTGGCGGTGCCGATGTCCATCCCCTGGTAGATCTGCATGGAGTCGGCGGAGACCACCTCTCCGTTCCGGCGCTTGGCCAGCGCCACCGCCAGCGCCGTCTTTCCCGAGGCCGTGGGGCCGCTGATGACAAGAATTTTGGGGGGCATGGGTATCGCCTCCTTGCGGATATGGTCGAATCCTGGTATAATGTGTGTGCCGCCTCACTCCCTTCCCATTAAGGGGAAGGAGGTGAACACCCTTATGGAAGTGCTTATCAATTTCATCGTGTCCATCCTTACAAACATAATCGGTTTTACTTTTGCAAATGGTTTGATGGACACACCAAGAGGCGGTAGGCAAAAAAAGAACCCCCGGAGAGTAGCCGCTCTCCGGGGGTTCGCCTGTGAACCCCCACAGACGTGCTTATCTTAATCGGCTGTGTGTATTATACCACAGCTGCCCTGGAATTTGCAAGGGGGCTGGAGAGATTTTTATTCGATTGAAAAGGAGCTATTTCTCCGGGACGGGCCACTGGGTCACCGCGTCCCGGAGGGCCCGGAGCAGGGCGAGGAACTGGTCCATCCGGGGCAGGAAGTCGGAGGAAAAGTAAGCCTCCAGGGCGGCCTTCCGCCGCTCCGGGCCATACATGCCCAGGTCCAGATCGCCCAGATAGCCCTCACCGAAGCCCCCGGAGCCGGTGACAGTGAGCAGGTGCAGCTCGGTCTGTTCGGGGCAGGCCGCCACCTTGAGCTTCTCCCCCGGGGAGGACGCCAGGGCGCGGCGCAGATCGGGGCTCCCCAGCACCAGCCGGGTAAAGGTGGGGCTGTCTGTGCGGATGCTTCGGCTGCGGGTCACCTCGGGACAGCCGTAGTCCTCCTGGCGGGTCAGGACCTTCCGGCCGCGTTCACCCCGCGGGATAGGGCCTTTTCTGCCCCGATGGTCAGCTGGTAGGGGGCGTTCAGCGCGGTCACTGTGCGGGCCTGGGTGTAGGTGAGGATTCCGGCCCTTCCGGCGTCCACCACCCGCTGATTCACCACCAGGGGCTGGTCCTTCTCGGTGAGCAGGAGCAGCCCGTCCTCCTCCTCACCCCCCAGGTACAGCCCGCCCCGGGTCTGGGCGTACCAAAATAGAAACTTGTTCCAGTGCATGAGAGGCCTCCCTTCCATGCCTGTCTTATGTCCGCTTGAACTGCTTCTCCAGCTCCCGCCGGGTCAGCTGGATGGCCACTGGCCGGCCGTGGGGGCAGTAGCGCACCTGACCGGACAGGACAGCCTGGGCCACCCGCTCCAGCTCCTGGGGGCTGGAGCGCCACCCGCCCTTGATGGCGGCTTTGCAGGCCATGGTGTGCAGGATTTCGTCCCGGGCGGCGGCGGGGTCGGCCCCGCCGGTGAGGAGCAGCTTCTGGGCAATCTCCTCCAGGGCGGCAGGGATCTCCTCCACCGTCACGTCAAAGGGGGCCTGCCGCACAGCCAGGGCGTCCCCCAGCTCGTCCACGTCGAAGCCAAATTCCTCCAGCAGGGGGCGGCGGGCCAGCAGGGCTTCCCGCTCCTCCGCCGCCATGCGGCAGACCACCGGCGCAAGCAGGGTCTGGGCCATGGGGTCGTATCCGGCGGCCTTCATCCGGTCGAAGTTCATCCGCTCGTGGGCGGCGTGCTTGTCAATCAGCAACACCGTGTCCCCCTGCTCCACCACCAGGTAGGTGTTCAGCACCTCTCCCGCCAGCCGCCAGGAGGGCTGGGCCTTCTCCTCCGTCTCCCCGCAGAGGGAATACTCCTTTGGCAAGGGCCGGCTCTCTTTGTCAGGGGGAGACGTTGCGGAGCGGCAGAGGGGGTGGGGCGCCGGCAGCGGCGAAGCCGCTGTCTGAGGATTGTGCTTCAGCGGAGCCGAAGCGTAGGAACGATCACACTTCTCCATATGCTCGGTTTGCTCCGCACATTTCGCCTGGGGCGAAATACAATCCCCACCGCCCTGCGGGCGGAGCCCCTTTGCCAAAGGGGCCTTGCTTCCCCCCCTTGTCTCGCTTTGCCCGGCATCTTCCCCGGACAGGGAGAGCTGGCGCTGGGGCAGAATGGGAGCCAGGGCCGGGCGGGCGCTGTCGTGGACGGGCAGGGTTGTGGGCACGTCGGAGGGCAGTGCCCCGGGGCCGCGCCCCACCGCGGGCCGGCGGGGCACAGGGGCCGTCGGAATGCGGATCTGGTGCTTGGTCACGGTATCCTCCCCCTGCACCCCGGGAATGCGGGTGTTTTCCAGGGCGGCGGCGGGGTGAGAGCGGTCGGCCTCCAGGGCGGCCAGCACCGCCTGGTACACGGCGGAGAACACCGCACGCTCGTTGGTAAACTTGACCTCCGTCTTGGCGGGGTGGACGTTCACATCCACCGCGTTCCGCCGGGTCTCCAGGTGGAGGACACAGCCGGGGAATTTGCCCACCATTTTCTGGTTCTTATAGGCCTCCTCCAGGGCGGCCATCATCAGCCGGGACTTGATCTGCCGGCCGTTGACAAAGAAGAACTGATAGTTTCGGCTGCCCCGGCAGCAGGCGGGCATGGAGACAAAGCCGGACACCGCCATGTCGGCTCCGGCGGCCTTCACCGGCCGGAAGCCCAGGGCCAGCTCCCGGCCCAGGACGGCGTACACCGCGCTTTGAAGCTGGCCATCCCCGGGGGTGAGGAGCTCCTGTTTCCCGTCCCGGATGAATTTTACCGAGACCTCTGGGTGGGACAGGGCGGCCCGCTGGACGGCGGCAAAGACCGCGGCCCCCTCGGCGGCGTCCTTTTTCATGAACTTCAGCCGGGCGGGGGTGTTGAAGAACAGGTCCCGGACCACCAGCGTGGTGCCCAGGGGACAGCCCGCGTCCTCCGTTGTCCCAGGCACGCCCCCCTCCAGAGACAGAGAGGCCCCCAGCTCCGCTCCGGCGGGACGGCTTATGATCTCCACCCGGGACACCGCCGCAATGGCCGCCAGGGCCTCCCCCCGGAAGCCCAGGGTGCCGATGGCCTCCAGATCCTGCTCCCGGCGCAGCTTGCTGGTGGCGTGGCGGAGAAAGGCGGTGGGCAGCTCCTCCGCCGGAATGCCCTGCCCGTCGTCCGTCACCCGCAGAAAGGTCAGGCCGCCGTGCTGGATTTCCACCGTCACCGCGGACGCCCCCGCGTCAATGGCGTTCTCCACCAGCTCTTTGGCCACGCTGGCCGGGCGTTCCACCACCTCCCCCGCGGCAATCAGGTCGGCCACATGGGGGTCCAATACTTGAATGTTGGGCATAGACGCGCTTCCTTTCTGTCCGCGGGACGGGGTGTTTTTTTCAGCGAGCAGGGCGGGCCTCCAGGGCCACCCAACCGTTTTTCTCCCGCCGGGCGGTGACGGTCAGGCCGTTTCGGGCCAGGGCCTCCTCCACCTCCGCCGCCCGGGTGTCGATGATGCCGGAGCACAGGAAGACGCCGTCCTCCTCCAGCAGGGCGGGGACATGGGTGGACAGGGGGATGATGACCCCGGCCACAATGTTGGCCAGCACCAGGTGGTACTTCCGGGCGGACAGGCCCGCCAGCAGAGGTGCGTCGGAGAGGATATCCCCCGCCTGGACGGCGTACCGCTCCCGGCCGATACCGTTGAGGGCGGCGTTTTCATAGGCCACGTCCACCGCCTTGGGGTCGATGTCCACCGCCCAGGCCGCCGAAGCCCCCAGGCACAGGGCGGCGATGGACAAAATGCCGCTGCCGCACCCCAGGTCCAGGACGGGCCGGCCGGGAACTGTGTGGGCCTCCACCCCCTCCAGGCACAGCTGGGTGGAGGCGTGGGAGCCGGTGCCGAAGGTGAGCCCCGGGTTCAGGTAGAGGGGACAGCGCCCCAGGGGAACGGGGCTGCTCCGCTCCCACTCGGGCACCACATACAGCCGCCGACCGATCTCCAGGGGCTTGTAGTACTTCTGCCAGCTGTAGGCCCAGTCGTTCTCCGTCAGCGGGACGGCAGAGAACTCCGCGTCCAGCCCCCGGGTGTACCGCTCCAACTGGTCCCGGCCCGCCGGGTCGTCGGTGACATAGAACTTGATCCGGGCGGCCCCCCGCATCCGGTCCAGAAGGCCCTGGTCCACATAGTCCCAATACTGCCGGTTTTCCTCTAAAAACCGGCGAAACTCCCCCTCCTCCTCGATGACGATGCCGTCCATGCCGGCGGCGGCCAGCCGGGCGGCGATGTCCTCCAGCCGGTCGGGGGTGGTGTTGATGGAAATTTCCAGCCATTTTATGTCAGCCATGGGGAGGCTCCTTTCCCTTTTGATTCAGCCCGTACATAAACAGATCGCATTTCAGCATCCCGTTGTACAGCTTGCGTTTTTTGTCCGCCGGGCGGCCGAAGGTGCGCTCAAACTCGGTGTGGGAGGACAGCAGGAACAGCTTCCAGCTGTCGGGGAGCTTGCGCCAGGCTGCGCCGAAGCGGCGGTACAGCTCCTCCGCCTCGCGCCGCTCCATCACCCGCTCGCCATAGGGGGGATTGGTGACCACCTGGCCATGGAGGCCTCCCCAGTGGAAGCGGCAGGCGTCCGCCGTCTCAAACCGGACGATGTCGTCCACCTCGGCCAGGGCGGCGTTGTGCCGGGCCAGGGCCACCGCCTCCGGGTCCAGGTCCCCGCCCCAGATGTCGTACTCCCCCTGAAATTCCTGATCCATTGCCTCCTCGGCGGCGTCCAGCCACAGCTGCTTGTCCAGCCAGGCCCACCGCTGGGCAGAGAAGGTGCGGTTCAGGCCAGGGGCCCGGTTTCTGGCAATGAGGGCGGCCTCGATGGGAATGGTGCCGCTGCCGCAGAAGGGGTCGCAGAGGGGGTCCCGCCCCTTGTACCGGGACAGGAGGACCAGCCCCGCCGCCAGGGTCTCCCGCAGGGGGGCGGCCACTCCCTGGGCCCGATAGCCCCGCTTGTGGAGGCCGGGGCCGGTGGTGTCCAGCATCAGGGCGGCCGTCTGTCCCCGGATGGCGAACTGCACCTGGTACACCGCCCCCGTCTCCGGCAGGGTGTTCAGGCCGTATTTCTCCCCCAGGCGGGAGGCGATGGCCTTTTTCACCAGCCGCTGGCAGGCGGGGACCGACTTCAGGGTGGAGTCCAGACAGTGCCCCTTCACAGGGAACTGGCCGTCCCGGGGGATGAACTGCTCCCAGGGCAGGGCCCGGGTTCCCTCAAACAGGTCGTTGAAGCTCTCCACCGGGAAGGCCTTCAGGGTCAGCAGCACCCGCTCCCCCGTGCGCAGATTCAGGTTCAGCCGGGGAATCTGGGCCAGGGCGTCAATGCACGTCACCCGGCCGTCCGCGGCCCGCACGGCGTTCAGCCCCAGCCGGCGCATCTCGTCGGCGCAGGGGCCCTCCAGCCCGAAGAGGGTGGGGACGGAAAAGCCGATTTTCTCCACAGAGGACGCCTCCTTTCTCTCGCGTGGGCCGCCCCTACACCTCCAGGGGCGGGTAGAAGGCGACCTGGTCCACCGGCTCCAGGCCCACCTGCCGGGCCCGGAGGGCATACTCGTCCACGTCGCCGGTGGTATAGATGGTCAGCCCCCCTCGCCTCCCGGCGGGGGCGGAGAGGCCCCGCCGCTCCAGATCGTCCCGCAGGCCGGCGGCCATCTCCTCCGCCGGGTCGATCAGGGGCAGGCCGGGGTAGAGCCGCTGGATGCTCTCCCGCACCAGGGGGTAGTGGGTGCAGCCCAGGACGCAGCACTCAATTTTGTCCCGGCGCACCATGCCGTCCAGCTCCAGGCGCAGGTTCTCCTCCACCCGGGCCATCCCGTCGGGACTGCCCAGGCTGTGCTCCACCAGCCGGGCCAGATCGGGACAGCCGCAGCTGAGCACCACCTTTTTCCGGGGGCTGAGGGCCAGAATTTTCTCAGGATAGCACCGGGAATTGTGGGTGAACACGGTGGAGATGACCCCCACCCGCTCCGCCTCCATCCGGGCGGCGGCCCGGGCCCCCGCCTCCACCGCGCTGAAAACGGGGCAGGACACGCCGTCCCGGCACCGGTCCAGCAGGCAGGAGATGGTGTTGCAGGCCACCAGCAGGGCCTTCACCCCCCGGGCCTCCAGAAAGCGGAACATGTACCGGGCCAGCTGTACAATGTGTTCGGCGGAGTAGTTGCCGTAGGGGACGTGGGCCCCGTCGCCGAAGTAGAGCAAATCCTCCCCGGGGAGGAGCTGCCGGACCTGCCGGGCCACGCTGTAGCCCCCGATGCCCGAGTCCAGTATGCCGATGGGACGGTTACAATCTGACATGGAACGCCTCCAAGCTTGCCGATGTAGGGGGGCTCCCCCCCGGACCGGAGGGCGCCCCTGCCAGGGTATGCCGCCCCCTGTCCGGTTAGGACACCCGGGTCACCTCTCCGGTGAGGGTGTCCAGCTGATAGGCCCCGGTGTCGGTGGTGATATGCCACACCGGGGTGAGCACGGTGGGGCCGGGCAGGGAGACTGCGGCCACATAGCCCTCCTCCACCGTGTCAATCCGGCTGCACACGTCCCCCAAAGCGCTCAGGCCGTTGAGAAAACCGAACAGGGCGGTGGGCACCGTGATGGGGGTACGGCTCAAATCGGGCTGGGGCTGGCCCGCCAGCCGCCGGCCCCCCGCCATCCCCACAAGGCAGCCGTCCTGACAGACCAGCGTGACCTGCTGGCTGAACAGGGGGACGCCCTCCCACAGCTGGCGGAAGGTGAACCGGTCCCCCTCCCGCTCCAGCAGCTGCCCCTGGAACTCCATATCCGCCAGATACGCCCGGCAGCTCTTCTCCCAGTCCTCCCCCAGGGGGAGGGCCCCCGGGGCGAACTCGGCGGAGAAGGCCCCGTCGCTGTGGAACTGGACGGCGCCGGCGGGGCTCTCATACCGGTACACCTCGCCCCCCCGGGGGTCGGCCTGGACTGCCTCTCCCAGCAGGGCGGCGGCAGCCCGGTACTCCCAGGTCAGATCTCGCTCCACCGTCTGGGGCAGCAGGGTCATCTCCCTGGGGATCTGGTCCTCCCGGGTCTGCACCCCCCGCTCCGCCAGAAAGGTCAGGGCGCTGGTCCGGGCTTGCCGCCGCTGCTGCTCCCGCTGGAATTCCTGCTGCACCACAAAGAAAAGCAGCCCCAGATTGGTCAGCAGCAGAAGCAGAAGGATGATATTTTTCAGCTTGGGCCACTCCATGCCCTCACCCCTCCCGGTGTCCGCCGGCGACCCAGTCCGCCGGCACGGTGTCGCTCCCGCTGTCCCGGTACACCAGCAACAGCTCCTCCCCCTCCAGACCCATGGCCTCCAGGGCGGCGGCGGCCTGGGGCAGGGGGAGCACCCGGGACTGGGTCCCGCTGTCCACATAGCTGCGCAGGGACATGGAGAACTGGGTAATCCGTCCGCTGCGCACCTGGAAGCGCGCGGCGGGCCCCGTCTCCAGGGTGACAGGGATGCCGTCCAGGCTGTACTGAAAGGAAATCTCCCACCCCTGCTCCATCGGGGTGATGGCGCTGAGGTAGAGCCGGGCCTGTCCGCACCGGCTGCCCATCAGGGCGAAGGCCAGCCGCCGGCAGGCCTCCACCCCGTTCAAAAGGGTGGCGCTCCCCCCGGTCAGCAGCCGCTGGCCCCCCTCCTCGCCGGCCAAATAGACCAGCTCCCCCCGGTTGGACAGCCGGAGGGTGTCGCTGCCGCTGCGGGCCACCCACTCCCCGGCGTAATAGACGCCGTTGGCGTTGATGGGCAGCCCCAGCTCGGCAGCCAGGGTCTCCAGGGCGGCCTGTCCCCCGGACACCGGGTTTGTGGCGCTGTAGACGGCGGGCTCCGGGGTCTGGGCCGGCAGCAGGGTGTCCGGGTCCAGGGCGGCGCAGGCCTCTGACTCGAAGGCATAGAACGCGCCGTTGCCCGTCAGGGTGGACAGGGCCTGCTCCAGGTGGAGGGGGTTGACCACCTCCGCCGGACAGCGGAAATAGGCGTCCCCCTCCTGATAGAACAGGGACGCGGTGTCCCGCTGCACGGCCAGCACCAGCCGCCGGGCCGAGGCGGTCAGACCGGTCTCCTCCCCGGACAGCCAGCCGGACAGCACCCCCAGGGGAATCTCCCCCTGAAAGTCGAAGGCCACCCCCGGGGCGCTGGACAGGGCCGCCTCCCACTGGCGGCGGGGGATGGCCTCGGGCTGGCCGGCGCTGGACAGGGCCTCCATCAGCAGGCCGGCCACCTGCTGAAACAGGGCGGCACAGGCCTCGTCATCATACAGCGCACCGTACCGGACGGGTTCCGCCCCCCCGGACAGGCAGGCGGTTATGCGCAGGGGACGGGCGGCCTCCATCCGCCCCTCGCTCTGGGCCTGGGGGCGGGCCTGGGCAGTCTCCTCCCGAAGCAGGCCCCGCACAGGCAGCTGGCTTCGGGCGGCAAGCCACACCGCCGAGCAGGTGAGCAGCACAATCAGCACATCCTTGCCCAGCTCCAGAATCCGTCGTCTTTTAGTCATGGTCCGGTCCCTCAATCCGCAGCTCCAGACGGACGGCCAGCCCGGGTCCCTCCTTGTCCTGAAGGGCCAGCACCCCCTGGTGCCGCTCTACAATTTCCCGGGCAATGGACAGCCCCAGGCCGGTGCCCCCGGACTGGCGGGAGCGGGCCTTGTCCACCCGGTAGAACCGCTCGAAAATCCGGGGCCGGTCCTCCGGGGGGATACCGATGCCGTCGTCGTCCACCACCATCCACACCCGGCCTGGGGTCGTCCCGGCGGTGATGGCGATGTGCCCCCCGTCGGGGGTGTACTTGATGGAGTTGGAGACAATGTTCATCATCACCTGAAGCACCCGCTCCCGGTCGGCGGTAATGTGGGGCAGATTCTCCTCCAGGCGCAGGGTGAGGGTGTGGTTGTGGCGCTGGGCCTCCATATACACGGCGTTGTACAGGTCCTGAAGGGCCCCCTGGAAGGAGAACCGGGCCAGCTTCAGGTCGTCCCGGCCGGAGTCGAACCGGGACAGGGTCAGCAGGTCCTGGACGATGTGGGTCATCCGGTCGCTCTCGTTGAGGATAACCCCCAGGAACTTCTTCTCCATGGCGGGGGGCACGTCCCCGGCGCCCTCGGCCAGGGTCTCGGCGTAAGAGCGGATGTTGGTCAGGGGGGTACGCAGCTCGTGGGACACGTTGGCCACAAACTCCCGCTGCATGTCCTGGCTCTTCCGCTGGGTGGTGACGTCGTGGAGGACCACCAGCACGCCGCCCCCCTCCCGCCCCCGGTCGAAGGGGGCCAGCAGCAGCTGGAGAAAGCTGTCCCGCACCTGCCGCTCGGCCTCCAGGTGGTCAGAGGCCTCCAGCACCTGGTCCAGGCTGGCCAGATCCCCGAACAGCTCGTCATACCGGGTGTTGATGCCGATGGGGCGGCACAGCATCCGGGCGGCGGCGGGGTTGGAGTGGATCACCCGCCCCTGGCGGGAGAAGGCCACCACCCCGTCCGTCATGGTCAGAAAGAGGGTGTCCAGCTTGTTGCGCTCGTTCTCCACCTGGCGCAGGGTGTCCTGAAGCTGGCCGGCCATGCCGTTGAAGGTGTCGGTGAGCACCCCGATCTCGTCCTGGGAGGCCACCTCAATCTTTCGGGAGAAGTCCCCCTCCGCCACCCGCATGGCCCCCTCGGTGAGGCGCTGGATGGGAGTGACCATGGTCTTGGACAGGAGGAAGGACAGCAGAATGGAGATCACCAGACCGAAAACCAGGGCCTCCATAATCAGCAGAAACATCTGGTCGGTCAGGCTGTTGGCGGTGGTCTTATTGTCGTAAATATAGATGACATAGGACTCATCCCCCCGCTGGATGGGGATGGCCACATCCATATAGTCCAGGGCAAGGCTGCTCACGTCCCCTGTCTCGCCGCTGGTCAGCGCCCGGCTCAGATTGGCGGTGTACTCCAGGGGGCCCTCATCCCCGTCGGGGCGGACCAGACAGGTCCCGCTGCCGTCCAGAATGTACAGCTTCCGGTTCCGGCCGTCCACTCCCAGCTCGCCGGCGCAGGCCCGCAGCACCTCCTCCAGCTGATGGGCGCCGTCCTCCTCCCCCTCGGTGGGGGTGGTCAGATCCGCCGCCAGCGAGGGAGACTGGAACACCTGAGACACCTGGGCGTAGAAGTCCTCCAGATAGAAAACCGTGACCGAGTTGATGAGAAAGGCCCCCACCACCGTCATCAGCGACAGAATCAGCAGGACCATAATCATCACCAGCTTGGTGTGCAGACTGCGCATGAGACACCGCCTTTCGGTCAGAGTGAAGGGGGAATTTGCAGGGCCGCCAGGTCACGCCTCGCCGAAGTAGTAGCCCATGCCCCGCTTGGTGAGGATAAACCGGGGGGAGGCGGGGTCGTCCTCCAGCTTCTCCCGCAGGCGGCGCACGGCCACATCCACCGCCCGCACGTCGCCCACATAGCCCTCATAGTTCCAGACGTGCTCCATCAGGGCCTCCCGGGAGAAGACCTTCCCCGGCCGGGCGGTGAGGAAGCAGATCAGATCATACTCCCGCTGGGTCAGCTCCAGGGGGCGGCCATCCTTGAAGACGGTAGCCTTCTCGGCGTCGATGGTCACCCGGCCCAGCTGGACAGCCCCCTGGGACGCGCCCTGCTCCGGGGCGGGGGTGGGGGTCATGGACACCCGGCGGATGTTAGCCTTCACCCGGGCCAGCAGCTCCCGCATGGAGAAGGGCTTGGTGATATAGTCGTCCGCCCCCAGCTCCAGGCCCATGACCTTGTCGGCCTCCTCCTCCCGGGCGGTGAGCATCAGGATGGGGGTGGAGGAGCCCGACTGGCGCACCCGGCGGCACACGTCAAAGCCGTCCATGCCGGGGAGCATCAGATCCAGCAAAATCAGGTCGGGGTCGTTCTCCAGGGCCAGCTGGAGCCCGGTGGGGCCGTCACAGGCCTCCATGGTGTCGTATCCCTCCCGGCTCAGGTTAAAGGAGAGGATATCCACAATATTCTGTTCATCCTCCACAATCAGGATGGTTTTTCCCACAGAAATGCCTCCTTTTTCTTTGTCTCTCAGTCCCAGATGGCCGTGGCGAAGTAGTCCTCCGGGGTCTCGGCCCGGCGGATGAGGCGGACGCTGCCGTCCTCCTGAAGCAGCAGCTCCGCCGAGCGCAGGCGGCCGTTGTACTGGTAGCCCATGGCGTGTCCGTGGGCCCCGGTGTCGTGGATAACCAGCAGGTCGCCGATCTGGATTTCCGGCAGGTCCCGGTCCACGGCGAACTTGTCGCAGTTTTCGCACAGAGATCCGGTGACGTCGTACCGGTGGTCGCAGGGGGCGTGCTCCCTGCCCATCACGGTGATGTGGTGATAGGCCCCGTAGATGGCCGGG
>JAAWAD010000046.1 GCA_022791995.1 Lawsonibacter sp. | reverse complement strand
ACCACCAGGTCCACGTCGGACCACTTGGCCAGGGCGTGCTGCATGACCGTCTTGCCCGAACCGAAGGGGCCGGGAATGGCGGCGGTGCCCCCCTTGGCCACGGGGAAGAAGGTGTCCACAATGCGCTGGCCGGACTGGAGGGGGATCACCGGGGGGAACTTGTGCTTGTAGGGGCGGCCCACACGGACGGGCCACTTCTGCATCATGGGCAACTCCACCTTCTCGCCGTTTTCCTGCTCCAGGACGGCCACTGTCTCGGTAACGGTGAAGGAGCCCGACTGGATGGAGGCAATTTTGCCCTTCATCCGGGGGGGAATCATGATTTTGTGGAGAATGGAGGAGGTCTCCTGCACGGTGCCGATGATATCACCGCCGGTGACAACATCGCCCACCTTTACGGTGGGAACGAACTCCCACTTCTTCTCCCGGTCCAGCGCGGGAACCTCCACGCCGCGGGGCAGGTTGTTGCCCTGTACCTTCTGCATGATGACCTCCAGCGGGCGCTGGATGCCGTCGTAGATATTCTCGATCAGACCGGGACCCAGTTCCACGGACAGAGGGGCGCCGGTGGTGACCACCTCCGCCCCGGGGCCCAGGCCAGAGGTCTCCTCATAGACCTGGATGGAGGCCGAGCCGCCGGTCATGGTGAGGATCTCACCAATCAGACGCTGCTCGCCCACGCGGACCACGTCGGCCATGTTGGCCTCCTCCATGCCAGTGGCCACCACCAGCGGGCCGGAGACCTTGACGATTTTTCCCATAGGCTTTGCAAACCTTCTTTCTGCTTATCAGATAACGCGGGAATTTTGTAGGGGCCGCCTCCGGCGGCCTTATTGCACACTCCTATTTGCGCCGTTTGGTCATAGCCAACACAGCCCCGGCTCCTGCAAGGACGATTCCTCCAATCAGTCCCGCCGATCCACTGACAAATTGGAAGACAAGAATACCTGCGATCAAAAGAAGTATGCCAATGATTTCAAGCGCGTTCATTCCGCTGTACTCCC
Source organism: Lawsonibacter sp. (assembly GCA_022791995.1). GTDB lineage: Bacteria > Bacillota > Clostridia > Oscillospirales > Oscillospiraceae > Lawsonibacter. Next base: position 45,963 of record JAAWAD010000046.1, on the reverse strand, counting down.
CCTCTCTACAGGATATCCGCGCCGACCGCCCGTTCCACGGCGGTTTTCACGTTGGCCATACCGATGCCTAGGGAGCCCTCCTTGCCAGGGATCAGGATGATGGCGGGGGTGAGGGAATCCTTATAGCGCTCGATCTCCGGCTGAAGCCTGGAGGCCAACTGCTCGGTGATATAGATGATGGCGTAATTTTCCTTTGCCATCCGGTGAAGGGCCTCCCGGCCCTCCTCGGGGGTGGCAGCAGAGCACACCTCCAGGCCCAGAGCCTTGAAGCCCAGGACACTGTCCAGGTCGCCCAGAACAGCAATTTTATACATGGTTCCCCACCCCTTTACACATAGGTCGTCCGAAGCCGGGCGCGGATGGTATCCCCATCCAGCCCCGCCGCCCGACCGGCAAAGATGGCCCGGATGGCGGTGAGCTCCTGCTCTTTGGCGTATAGATAGCCGATGACTGTTTCCTCCCCGAAGGGGATGCGGCGGGCGGCGGCCAGATAGGCGGTCAGAGCGTCGTCACACTCCCGCTCGAAGGCGGTGAGGGACCCTCCGCCGGGCTGGGTCAGCTTGGCTCCCAGCTCGCCGGCCTGGGCCAGAGGACCGGCCCGGAAAATCTCCCCCAGGGACTCGCCCCGGGCGGCGGCAAGGGCCGTCTCCGACACATTGCCCCCGGACAGAAGCGCCTGCCGGAGGAAATCTCCCTCCCGGCCCATCCGGTGAATGCGGACGGCGGTGCGCAGATTGGCCACGTCCACCGACAGGCGGACATAGCCCTGGAGGAAGGGGCTTTGCAGTGCCTGGGCCAGCTGGGCCATCTCGGCGTAACAGGCCCGGTCCAGCACCAGGTCGGCCCGCTGGGGATCTTGGGTGTCCTCCAGGACAGCCTTGGCCTGCTCCATGGCCTGACGGAAGGCGGGGGAGACGCCGCTCAGGGCCTCCCGCTGCCAGCCAGCCCACAGCTCCTGGGGGCTGTACCGGCCGCCGTCCAGGAGCAGCCGCTCCGGGTTGGAGCCTGTGGCCTGGGCCTTCAGGATGGTTTTTGCGTTGTGATAGTCGTATTTCAGCTGGAAAATCTCCACCAGCCGGGGGTCGGGGGAGGCGGACTCCATATCCCGGAAGACCTCTGCCCTGGCCCGGGCCAGGGACGCCTCCAGGGGGCCCTCAGAATAGCCACACTCGGCCAGAACCTTCATTGCCTCTCCGTTATCCCTGGCCTCAATCATCCGGTCCATCCGTTCCCGGGTGAGCAGACGGTTCTCCATCGCCCGGATACGGGTGGAAATCGAAAGGTAGTCGGTATCTTTTTTGCGGTGGGACAAGGTATTCCCTCCCCTCACGATTGAAACAGAGCGTCTGCCACCGTCTTCTCCAGCTTCTCCCGCTGGAGGCGGACCAGAGTCTCGAAGGCGCAGTTGATCTCCACGTCTCCGTCCACCAGGATGAAGCCGCCCTTGATGTCCCGGGTCTCCTCGCTCAGGGTGAGCAGACCGGTGCCTGTGACCACAGCGGTGGTGGAGTGAACCAGCTTATCCACAAAGGCGCCCACCTTGGACTTGGTGACCTCAGGGGGCAGCTCGGGGGCGCGCTCCTTCACCAGGGCGTCGTTTGCGGCCACCACCACCTGCTTGCCCACCCGAGCCCGGTCCTTCTTTGAGAAGATCAGCTGTTCCTTTCCAGTGGAGGATGCCTCCAGCACCAGCTGGGTGAGCAGCGCGATGTAGTCCTTTTCCGGTATGGAGCACAGCTTCTCCAGCGCCAGATCAAACGCCTCACCCAGCACCTCCTGCTTGGCGGCCAGCTCCAGCTTGCGCCGCTCCATCTGGGCGGCGGACTTCAGCCGCTCCAGCCGCTCGGCGGCGGCCTTCCGGCCCTTTTCCAGCAGATCGGCGGACTCCCGGTCCGCCTGGGCCTTGGCCTGGGCGCGGATATCCTGGAGCTGGGCCTGGGTCTGCTCGTTCAGCCGGGCGGCCTCCGCCTCGGCGTCCTGGGCAATCTTGGCCGTGATTTTTTCGATTCCTTCCATATTACAGTCCCCTTCCTGTGGGATCAGAACTGCAGCAGCATCAGCATGGAGGCCAGCAGGGAGAGGATGGCGTAGAACTCCACAATGCCGCACAGGATCAGACCCTTGGACCAGTCGTCAGGCTTTTTGGCCAGAATGTTGATGGAACCGGCGGCCACGCGGCCCTGAGCGATGGCAGACAGCAGACCGCCCAGCGCCATGGGCATACAAGCGGCGAAGTAAGCCATACCCTTGGAGACGGTCATCTCGGACAGCAGGGTGGTGAAATCGCCGCCCAGAAGGCCCATGCTGTTGATAGCGAAGAACCACACCACCATGCCATACAGACCCTGGGTACCGGGGAGCAGCTGAAGAACCATGACCTTACCGGACTTGCTGGGGTCCTCGCACAGCAGGCCAGTACCGGCCTCGCCGGCGATGCCGGTGCCCTTGGCGGAGCCCACACAGCTCAGGCCCACCGCCAGGCCGGCGCCCAGAAGGGCCAGGGCCAGGCCGCCGAAGCCGCCGAAGAGAGTACCCAGCTGGGTTGCTTCCAGTGCCAATGAAATGTCAGTCATAATGTTTTCCTCCTTTTATTTTACTACCTTGTAGTATTTGGTATCAAGATTCAGGGGGCGGAAGGGCTTTCCGCCGTCCTCATAGAACCGGCCGAAGTACTCCAGGCACTGCAAACGCATGTCGTGGACAAAGCAGCCCAGGATATTCAGCGCAAAGTTCAAGGCATTGCCCACCAGGGCAATGAGGAAGAAGAAGAACACGTTTCCCGTCATGGCGCCCAGGGTGTTGAACACCTGGGCGGTGACCGCACCGGCCAGCATCAGGGCCATCAGGCGGGAATAGGACAGGATATCGCTGAAGTAGCCGGTGATGCCGTTGTAGAGGGAGCCAAAGACCCCCATGGCCTTACCCACAATACCTTCTTTTCCGTAGCTCTGGGTGACGACGAGCACCACCAGGGCGGCAATCAGGCCCAGGGTCAGCTGTCCCAGGGCGAAGCCGCCGCCGGCCAGGACAAACACCAGGAACCAGGCCCCCTCATTGCACAGGGCGGCCATCGTCTCTCCCCGTTTGATTTGCTTGTACATGCTGATGCCCATGCCGGTAAAGATCTGTACCACACCCAGGGCCAGCGCGCCGACCAGGACATTGACGGCCTTATCCAGGGGGTCGAACAGCTTGGGCAGGGCGTAATTCTCCGCAGGGGCGTGGTTGAGAATGCCCAACAGCTGGGGGATCATGTCTCCGAAGAAGCCGCCAGTAGCCGCCCCCCACAGGAAGGTACTCACACCGCACAGGCCCAGCAGGGGCATCATGTACCGCATGGTCGCGCCGTCCGGCTGTTTCTTTTTGATGACCACCAGGGCGGCAAGCATCATCACCAGACCATATCCCATATCCGCCATCATCATTCCATAAAACAGGATGAAGAAGGGGGCCATCAGGGGGTTAGGGTCCACCGAGCCGTAAGCGGGCAGGGAATACATGTCGGTGACCATGTTCAGCGGCTTGGAAAACCAGCTGTTTTTCAGCTGGACGGGAACCTGGGGGTACTCCTCGGGGGTGGGGTCCGAGACCTCCCAGGCACAGGGGTAGGCAGCCAGGGCTTTCTCCAGGACGGGCCACTGGTCGGCCTGAACCCAGCCCTCCAGCAGGAAGGTCTGGCTGGTGTTTCGCACCCGGCTCTGGTTCTCCTCCCGGCTGGCCTCCACGGCGGCCTGATCGCTCAGCCGTTTCAGGCCGGAGCGCTCCTCCCCCATGCCGGACAGCTGAGCCTCCAGATCCCGCAGCTCAGACGCCAGCTCAGTCAGCTCCCGGTCCAGACGGGCGCTGTTCTCGGCGGCGGTGCCTGTCCAGTCCCGCAGGCCGGACCGGGACCAGCCCAGATCCTTCAGGGCCTCAGCCGAAGCCTCCCACTGGCTGTTGTGACACACCAGCAGGCAGTACCGGGCCTCCCGGTCCTCTGACACCTGGGTAAGCTGTACCAGCTCTCCCGCCGCCAGCAGTCGTTTTTCCGCCTGCTCCAGAGGGAGAACGGTGGGCAGCGTACCCAGTTGGATGGTCACCTGGCCGGTGGAACCGGTCTCCAGGGGCATCTCCAAGGGGAGCCAGGGAGCCAAAACAGCCTTTTGGGCAATCAGCTTGTTCTCCTCAGCCCGAATGGCGGCGATGCGCCGGTCCATTTCATTGATTCGCTCTGCCGAGGCCTGGGCCGGCTGAGCCCTGGCCTCGTCCAGCAGATCGCTCTCGCTCACCCCGGGCTTGGGCTGGAGCAGGCCCCCTTTTTCCGGGGCGTACCGCTTCAGCACTGCCAAGGCCCGCTCTGCACCCGACTGCTTTTCTCGGGCGGCGGCCAGCCCATGGCCGCCGGGGCGGGTGAGTACGGCCCAGACGGGGTCCTCCGGGTCCTCCGCCGGCTCGCCGATCTCCACGCAACCCTGGTGCTGGAGCATCCGCAGCAACGCGTCCCGGTCGCTGTGCATGGCAACCAGGCGCAGGCGCTTCATTTTGACGATAGCCATCAGCGACTCACAACCTTTTCTACGATCAATTTGGCGGCCTGGTCCAGCCGTCCTCGGGCGGTCTGCTTCATTGCCTCACAGTCCTGCCGGGCCTGATCCATGACCTTTCGGGTCTCCTGGGCAGCTTCGTCCTCCGCCTGGGCCATCATCTGCCGGACCTGGTCCTCTGCCTGGCGGCGGGCCTGCTCCACAAGCTGGCGGCTCTCCCGCTGGGCGTCCAGAAACTGCTGCTTGGCCTGGGCCGCGGCCGCCTCCCGGCGTTCCTTTGCCTTGGCTTCCATATCAGTAACCTCTCGAATAGCTTCCAATGCCATAGTTTCACCACCTTTTTTGGTTGCCTGGGGGAGCACGCAGGTCCAGCAGGCTCCCCCAGGATTTGTTAGAAATATCGCTATCTTATTTTAGTAGATATTCCCCAAAAAAGCAAGCCCTATTTTCTGCGCCCGAGATGGAAGGCTAAAGGATGGAAGGATTTGAAGATACTGGAATAAAGCTAGCGGTCTCTCCCATAGAATGGGAAGCGGGAAGGGGGGAATGCATATGGCATTTGAGGACAACCGGCCTGATATGGGGCATCGGGTGATTCTGGAGGACCGGAACCGGCTGTTGGTCTCTGGTGTGGAGGAGGTGGAGAGCTTCGATGAGGGCTCCATTCTGCTGACCACCGCTCTGGGGGCCCTGGAGATCCAGGGGGAGGGGCTGCACATTGAGAAGCTGTCTCTGGACGGAGGTGATCTGAAGGTCGAGGGGCAGGTCAACGCTCTGCTCTATGAAAACGAACCTCGGGAGCGAGGGGGCCTGCTGGGCCGCCTGTTCGGCGGATGACAGCAGACATCATTCAACAGAGTCGGGCCCTGTGCCAGGCTCTGCTGCTGGGGGCAACCCTGGGGATCACCTATGACCTGTTCCGCATTCTGCGGGTACGGGTGCACCTTCCTCTGCTGGGCCCTTTGCTGGATCTGTTGTTCTGGCTTCTGGCCACTGCCGCCTTGTTCCTGTGGTCCCAGCAAGCCTGGGGCGGTCAGATCCGGCTGTATGGCGGGGTGTTCTGTCTGATAGGGGGCGGGGCCTACTTTTGGCTGGCAAGCCCCTGGATGTTAAAACTGGGCTACCTGGCGGCCGATCTTGTCACCCTGTTTTTGGAAATTTTGACCTATCCGGTGGGGGTTGCAAAGGCCCTTTTTAAAAAAATCAAAAAAATTCTCCAAAACACCTTTCATTCTGGAGTGAAATGGTATAGAATAAAGAAAATGCCGAAGGAGCTGGACGCGGCGGCCCGCCGCCGCGCCGCCCGGGAGAGAGGGGGGTCCGCCTATGCAGTTCAAGCGCGCAGGCTTTCTCACCAAGGTGGTGATTCTGGTCCTTCTGATTTACATGGCAACCACGCTGCTGGACCTGCGGGGGCAGATTCAGGCGGTCCAGGAGCAGCGGGACGCCCTCTCCCGGCAGGTGGTGGACCAAGAGCTGGAAAACCGTCAGTTGTCCGACGCCATCGCCCACAGCGACGATCCTGACATGCTGGAGCAGGTGGCCCGGGACCGGGGGTTTGTCAAGCAGGGAGAGGAGCTGTACATTGATGTGGCCAACTGAGGGCTGGAGTAATGTACCGCTCCCCTGCAAACCCGCCCCGCCGGGGGCACAAAAGGAGCACACTTTGTCCGGGCGCGGCTGTGTGGACGTGTCCGTTCAGGGGGAAATTTACAAGGGAGGATAATCTGGTCAGTGAGTGAATTTGGTGTTGGGTCCATTTTGGACGGAAAGGTGACGGGAATCACAAAATTTGGCGCCTTTGTGGCGCTGCCGGACGGACGGTCCGGTCTGGTCCATATCTCAGAGATCGCCTATTCCTATGTAAACGAGGTGACCGATCACCTCCATGAGGGGCAGGAGGTCCGGGTCAAGGTCATTGGGATTGACCAGTCCAGACGGATCAATCTGTCCATCAAGCAGGTGGAGCCGCCTCCGGCCCGCCCCGCCCACCCGGCAGGGGGAGAGCGGCGCAGCGGCGGCGGGCGGCCCCGTCAGGGCGGCGGACGGCCTGTGGGCTTTGTGCGCCAGGCCCCCAAAGAGCCCACTGACTTCGAGGACCGGCTGAAGCAGTTCATGCAGTCGTCGGACAGCAAGCTGTCTGAGCTGCACTACATGGAAAAAAAGGGCGGCAACCGCCGTGGCGGCCGCCGGTCATAAGCTGCACAGAACAAACGGGACCGCCGCATTTTTTGCGGCGGTCCTAAAAAAAGCGCCCCTGGTCGGGGCGCCCAGCTGTGCGGGAGAGACGAAGCCGCACAAAAGCACGCTTGGTTGAGCTGCACCTACAGAATACCATAGTTTCCCAGGAAATGTCAATGGGAACCTTTGTCGAAACGGGGCCATCAGGAGGAACCTCTATGCTTATTTACAATGGAACCGTCCACACCATGGACGCTCCTGTCCTAGAACACGGCTATGTGTACATCGAAGAAGGCAAAATTCTTCAGGCAGGGCCCATGGAAAACTGTCCCCCCCTCAAGGGAGAGACGCTGGACGCCCAAGGAGGGCACATCTGCCCCGGCTTTGTGGATGCCCACTGTCACTTGGGGATGTTCGGGGACGCTGTCGGCTTTGAAAACGACGAGGGCAACGAGTCCACCGACCCCTGCACCCCCCAGCTCCGGGCCATTGACGGGGTGAACCCTCTGGACCGCTGCTTTCAGGAGGCTCGGGCGGCGGGAGTGACCACGGTGGTCACCGGCCCCGGCTCCGCCAACCCCATCAGCGGACAGATGGCCGCCCTGAAGACGTCCGGCCGGTGGGTGGACGCCATGATCCTGCGGGCTCCCCTGGCCATGAAGCTTGCCCTGGGGGAGAACCCCAAGCAGACCTACCACGACCGGGACGAGACCCCTGTCACCCGTATGGCCATCGCCTCCATCATCCGGGAAAACCTGCAAAAGGCGGTGGAGTACGGGGAAAAGCTGGACCGCGCTGCTCAGGACGAGGAGGAGGACAAGCCCGACTTTGACGCCAGACTGGAGGCCCTTCTGCCTGTGGTCCGGGGAGAGCTGCCCGTCCATATCCACGCCCACCGGGCCAGCGACATTGCCACCGGCCTGCGCATCGCCCGGGAATTTTCTCTGAAATGCGTCATTGTCCACGGCACTGCCAGCCACCTGCTGGTGGACCTGCTCCAGGAGGAGGGGGTCTCCGTCATCACCGGCCCCTGTCTGGGGGACCGCTCCAAGCCAGAGCTGGCCGACATGACCCTGAACACCCCCCATTTGCTCGCCCAGGGGGGCGTTCCCTTCGCCATCTGCACCGACCACCCGGAGATCCCCATCCAGTACCTTCCCCTGTGCGCCGCTCTGGGGGTGAAGGGGGGGCTGGATCAGGAGGACGCCCTGGCAGCCATCACCATTCAGGCCGCCCGCATCGCTGGCATCGCCGACCGGGTGGGCTCTTTGTCCCCAGGGAAGGACGCCGACGTGGTAGTCACCAGCGGCCATCCCCTGGAGCTGATGGGCCAGGTGAGGGCGGTATTCATCAACGGCATTCGGGTTTGAAATTTTCCACAAAAACCTCTGGTATTTTTTTCTCAATATGGTATAATGGATACAGAGGGCTGAAGCCCTTCCCTACACCAGCCCCCCGGGGCAAGAGAAAGGAGCGAATCATATGAAATTCGTTTTCACGGACAAAAAGGTTGACCTACCCAACGCCATTCACGCCTATGCGGAAAAAAAGGTAGGAAAGCTGGACCGTTTCTTTAAGGAGGACTCCTCCGCAGCCATTACATTCAGTGTGGAAAAGGACCGGATGAACAAGGTGGAAATCACCATCCGGTCCAGCGGAACCATCTTCCGGGTGTCGGAGAGTACCTCGGATATGCACGCATCCATCGACGCCGCCGTCACCACCCTGGAGCGGCAGATCCGCAAAAACAAGACCCGCCTGGAGAAACGCCTGCGCCAGGGCGCCTTCGAGCGGAATGTGGACATGAGCGAGGTGTCCTCCTTTGCCTCCGAAGAGCCGGAGGAGGGGGATTACCGGGTGGTCCGCAGCAAGACCTTCCCCATCAAGCCCATGACCCGGGACGAGGCGATTTTGCAGATGAACCTGCTGGGGCACAGCTTTTTCGCCTTCAAGGACGAGGAGGCCGGCGGGGCCTTCGCCGTGGTGTACCGCCGCTACGACGGGGACTATGGCATCATTGAGGACGAGCAGTAGAAAAACCACGGGGAGCGGTATTTTTGCCGCTCCCCGTTTTCGGTTGTGAGGAGGAATTCGTATGAGCCGAGAGGCTGTGTTGTCCCTGCTGCGGGAGCGGCAGGGGGAGTATCAATCGGGAGAGGCCATGAGCCGGGCCCTGGGGGTGAGCCGGGCCGCCGTGTGGAAGGCCATCGAGGCCCTGCGTCAGGAGGGGTATGAGATCGCCTCCGCCCCCAACCGGGGGTATCGGCTGGAGTCCGCCCCCGACCGGGTGCGGGAGGGGGAGCTGTCCGGCCCCCTGTCCGGCTGTCTGGTGGGCCGGCGGCTGCTGTGCCTGGATACGATAGACTCCACCAACACCGAGTGCAAGCGCCGGGCGGTGTCTGGAGAGGCTGAGGGCCTGGTGGTCATGGCGGAGGAGCAGACCGGGGGCCGGGGACGGCTGGGCCGCTCCTTCCAGTCCCCCCGGGGCTGCGGGCTGTATCTGTCCGTCCTGCTGCGGCCCCGCCTGGAGCCCCAGGAGGCCGCCGACTTTACCGCCTGGGTGGCGGTGGCGGTGTGCGACGGCATTGAGGCCGCCTGCGGCGTCCGCCCCCGGATCAAGTGGACCAACGACATTGTGCTGGAGGGGAAAAAGCTGGTGGGCATCCTCACCGAGCTGGGCCTGGAGAGCGAGACCAACGCCCTGGAGTACCTGGTCACCGGCATCGGCATCAACGTCAACCACCGCACGGAGGACTTCTCCCCGGAGATACAGGACATGGCGGGCTCCCTGGCCCAGCTTCTGGGACACCCGGTGCGCCGGGCGGAGCTGGCAGTGCAGGTGATCCTGGCCCTGGACCGGATGTACGCCGCCTTCCCTCACGAGAAAGCCCTCTACCTGGAGAAGTACCGGGCCGACTGCCTCACCCCGGGCAACCGGGTCCAGCTCATCACCCCCGCCAGCCGCCAGGAGGCCCAGGCGCTGGCCATTGACGACAGCTTCCGTCTGGTGGTGGAGCTGCCCGACGGCACCCGGAAGGCCCTGTCCGCCGGGGAGGTCTCCGTCCGGGGGATGTACGGCTATGTCTGACAGTTGCCCCGCTCCGGCATGTTGGTGAGGTACCGCCCCTCCACCGCCGGGACATAGCAGACCCCGTAGGTCAGCAGATCATCCCCCTCCTCCAGCAGGCCGTCGCTCCCAGGCAGCTCCGCAAGAAAGCGGTAGCAGGGCAGGAAGACCTCCTCCCACGGCTCGGCCCGGTAGACCAGCTCCAGGCGCCGGATGGCCTCCTCCCCGGGAAACGCGTAGGGCACATTGCTGAGATAGTGTCCCCGGCACAGCAGCTGCCGGGCCTCCTCCGGGGGGATGATGGGGTAGTCCCCCAGCTTTTCTGACAGGTCAGGCCGCCAGATGTGGAGATAGCCCAGCCGCCCTTCCTCGTCGCCAAGGAAGCGGACCTGGCGGAAATTGTACTGGAGGATCTGGTCGGTGAGGCAGCCCTTGCCTGTGCCCTGGTCCTCGCTTATGGTGAGCATGGGAAGGTCAGAGGGGGGCAAAAACCAAAATCCGGCGGCCAGCGCCAGAGCTGCCGCCACACAGGCCGCCGCGCCCCATAGCTGGCGGCTTTTTTGCGCCCCGGCTGTTCTGTTGTCCGTTTGTCCTTCTGCATCATTACAACCTCCTCCATTCTATTGCATACAACAGCACGCCTCTGATAAATGGTCGGATGGATCATATCCGCCCCTGCCGGAAAACATAGTGAAATTTAGGGCCGCCCTTTTTGAAAGGGCGGTGGGTCCAGGGCGAAGCCCTGGTGGGTTTGAGCGAAGCTCAACGTCTCCCCGGGCCTCTCAGTCCTCCTCCACCAGCTCCGCCCGGATGGCGCTGTAGGGCCGGGGCTTCACCGGATTTTCAAAGGCGTATGCGGCGAACTCGTCCAGGATGATCTTCGGGTGCTCCATATTGGCCAGCAGCAGCTCCAGGGCGTTGCGCAGGTCGGCGGCCCCCAGGTGGATCAGGTAGGCGGGGGTGGTCCGGCCCAGGAAGGTGTCCTTGGGGTACTTTTTCCCCTCCACGTTGATATAGGTGGACACATCGGCCACATGGAACTCCGCCCGCTCCCGGCTGTCGTCCAGGTGGGCCAGCAGGAAGCGTTCCCCATCCCGGAGGATGAAAATGTGCCGCTGGCTGCCGGACTGGGTTCCCCAGGTCATGCGCAGTCTGGACAAATCCCCCTGGAACATGCGCAGCAGGGCGTGGCGCAGGCGGTCCCGGTTCTGACGGCCCACAGACAGCTCCTCCCGCTCCTCCTGGTTGTCGGTGTACACCGCCATGTCAGGGTAGAGGGAGAGGTAGATCTTGGCGGTGAGGCGGTTGCGGGCCCGCTCCGGGGGAAAGCCCCCCAGCAGCTGCTTGTCGATGTTGTATTTGTGCCGCCCGTGGTCGGTGCGGTAGGTGTAGCTCCACAGGAAGCTGCCCAGGATGTCCACCCCCTGGGGCAGGACGATCTGCCGGAAAACCTCGTCCAGTCTGCGCTGGATGGAGGTGAAGGATACATGGACGTTGTAGCAGGCCAGCTCGCTCTGGCGGAAGGGAAGGTACTCCACCTGGTCCGACTCCAGGTTCCGGTACTGCTCGGGCCGGGACAGCAGGGCGAAGGACTTGGCCCGCGTATCGTCAAAGACCAGGCAGGCGAAGCCCGCTTTGTCCTTCAGAAAGACCAGGGAGCGGCGCGACGGACAGTCGTGGTCCCAGGGGATGAAGGCGTTCCAGGACAGCTCCAGCCGGCGGATGGCCCCCTGGGCGAAAAGGAGCAGCAGGGTTTCCAGGCTCTCCGCCGTCACCGCGTCGCGCAGCAGGGAGCGGGGGAGGTTCTGCCCCCGGCGCTCCGGGTCCCGGGCGATGGCCATAAAGTCGGGGTCTAAGTACACTGCCTCTGGCAGGGGGTTCAGAAGCTCCACATGGAAACCCGAGGGGGAGACCAGCTCCTCCAGCTGCTGCCGGGCCAGGGCCAGGGCGGTCTCCTCGTCCCACACCTTGGAGTACTCCCCGTCCCGGAGGCCGCTCCGGCCGGAGGGAGTCTGTACGAAGAGGACCAGCTCCCCCTCGTCCCGGAACCAGCTACACCCGTAGAGGTGGTCGCTGTCCTCGGCAAACAGCTCCAGGGGGAAGATATCCTCCGGGTCTGCCCAGTCCCCGTTCTCCCGGACGGGCAGGCGGCACACGTGGCCGGCCAGCATCCCGGCGATGACAGCCCGATCCTCCGCCGGGGCGGCGGTGGTCTCCAGACGGCGGAGGAGCTCCGTCCGCACCGCCTCGTACTGGCTGTAGACGGACAGCGCCAGAGGCAGCAGGAAGAAGAACATATCCCCCTCCGGCAAAGTCACCAGCCAGTCCCAGTCCAGCATAGGCCGGTAAATCGGCTCTTTGTTGAGCTGGAAGGACATGTACCGCAGGTGGAAGCAGATGGAAATTTCATCCTCCCCATTGGTGTATACCACCTGCCTCGGGACAGGGATCTCCCCCTCCTCCGCGCCCAGGAGCTGGCGGCTCCACTCCGGCAGCAGAGGAAACTGGGTCAGATATTGCAGCAGAGGAGCGCCGGTCTCCGGGTCCCTGGCCGGATAGAAGCCGGTGTTCAGCCAGTGGCGGAAAAAGGGCCGGTCTGACAGGGTGAGGACCTCCGGCACCGGGGCGGACGTATCCTGCACATTGCGCAGATGGACCGCGTGGTCCTGAATCATCTGCTCCAGCCGGAGGACCACCTGACAGGCGCCGGGGATGTCCGGGTTTTCCCGGTAGAAATCCAGCAGGCGCTGCTGGAAATATTCCCCGCACCAGGCGGTATTGAGCCAGGACAAGAGCAGCTGATTCTCCACGAAGCGGCGCACCCGCAGGGCTTGCTGAAAATCCTCCCGGACAAAGAAGGCGTCGGTCTCCTCCCGGGCCTTCTCCCAGTCGCTCTCCAGGCGACTGCTCATCAGAATGCGGTTGCGGTCCCGGTAGGCCCGGTAGTCCCGGTTCAGCTGGAGAAAGCTCTCCGTCTTGCTCTGCTCGATGTCCGGGACCCGCTCCACCACCAGCTCCCGCAGGGGGCCGTAGAACAGCTTGGCCCGGCCCATGATGGCGCTTTTCAGGCCCAGCTGTTGCCACACTGTGCGGTACAGCTCCTGGGGCAGGTCCGTCCGGCGGAAAAAGTGGGTGAGCACTCGCAGGCCGGCGGGGTGGCGCTGGTGCTCCATGTTCCCCTTGGGGTCGCAGTTGTCCTTGAGGTAGGCGCTGTCATACCGGCGCACGGTGTGGTCGAACTCCCGCAGGGTCTGTTCATCCCAGATCCCCAGCTGGGCCAGCTTCACCAGATGGCGGTACTCCTGAAAGCTGGCCCGGATGGACAGCTCGTTGCCAGTGGGCCGTTTGGGCAGGGGGCCCTTGAGGGCCAGCCGTTTGATCAGAAGCATCCCGTCAAAGTCTGCCTCGTGTGGGTGGCTGATGTGGTACTCCTCCCGGTCCAGATAGACGCTTTTGGTGATGGTGTACTGGTAGGCCACCGACAGCCAGGTGAGAAATTCCCGGGTGGGAGGCAGCTCCCGCTCCAGCTCCGTCACCTTGGCCAGCAGCAGAGCGGGAAACGAAGACTCCCAGGCGGCGTCCAGAAAGGGTTCAGAGGTCACATAGTCCATCCATGCCTTGGCGTCCTTCCTGCGCTTGCCGGTATACAGCTCTACAAACTGCAAAAAGGCGGGGTGATCCTGGAATGGGTTGGGACCTTCCTCCGGGGGCAGATCGGGAAGTACCCAGCCGGCGTCCTCCTGGTCCGCTCCCGGCGCGGTCTGCTCTTCCGCATCCCTGTCCTGCTCCGGCGGAGAGGCAGGAGCGGGTGCCGCTCCCCGGGCCTGGGCCAGGGCGGCCTGATATGCCTGCCGCAGGCGAAGAAAGCCATCCGGGTCCTCCTCCGGGTGGTACTTATGGGTCTGCCGGGCATATGCCCCCCGGATGGTTTCCACATCCTGGGTAGGCTCCAGCTCTAATATGCTCCAAATGTCATCCACAGCTTAATCCTCCCAATCTGTATCCTCATCGTCATCCGCTTCGTCCCAGTCATCCAGGTCGTCCGAATCCTTCCAGATCCCCCATTCCAAGGGATCGGCCTGGATATCCACCTCAAACTGCCTCAGCTCCTCCTCCATTTTTGCGTACAGCTTCCGCCGCTGGCTGGGGCCGGCATGGCCCATGTGGGCCCGGAACCACTCAATCAGGCCGGCCAGGGCCGTGCGCTGAGGGCCCACCGCCAGCTTATACAGCCGCAGCGCCCATTCCATCAAAAACTGCTCCTGCTGCGTCCCCTGGGCGGCCAGCTGAATCTGCTCAATGCGCTCCAGGGCCCGCTTCATCTCCTCCTGGGTCAGGTGAAGCCGGGAGTTTACAATCAACCGGTCCCGCAGATCCCCACCGCTGCTCCGAGCAGTCACATGGAGGATGCCGTCGATATCATAGGTGAAGGTGACCTGCGCCGACTGACTTCCAGCCGGCCCCGGAGGGACCTGGACCTCCAGCTCCCCCAGCTTCAGGTTTTCTGAGGCGAAGTAGCCCTCTCCCTGGTAAATCTCGAAACGCAGGGCCTGCTGGTTGTCGTGCAGGGTAACGAACCTGCCCTGGTGGGTGGCGGGGAGCATACTGCTGCGGGAGATCAGAAAGGCCATGTGAGGGGTGCTGTCGTGTGTGTTGTTGTACGTGGCCACCCCCAGGGAAAAGGGGCACACGTCGGTCATTACCAGATCCTGAAGGTCCTCCGCCCGGGCCTTGATGCCAGCGCACAGCCCCACCCCAAGGGCAACAATCTCGTCGGGCTTAGCGGCCACAGCAGGGCGGCGGCCGAAGAGCTCCTCCAGAAAATCCCCGAAGACGGTAAGCTGGGCAGAGCCCCCCACCAGAATCACGTCGTCGATGCGGCCGATCTGTCCCCGGTCCTTCAGAGCTCGGCTGATGACCGCCCGCACCCGCTGGAACACCGGCTGGCAAAGCTGGCGCAACAGGGCCCGGGTAAGGAGCAGGCTGTACTGGGTCTCCCCCTGCTGAAGGGTGATAGCGGCGGCTCCGGCGGCGGACAGGGCAATCTTGGCGGTTTCCACCTGACGGCAGAGGGCGGACCTGGCGCTGGGCTCCAGTGTCTCCAGGGACAGACCGTTCTCTTGGCAGAAATGTTCTACAATGGCCCGGTCGATATCATCACCCCCCAGGCGGTTGTCCCCGGCGATGGCGGTGATTTCGATGATATTTTCAAAGCACTCCACAATGCTCACATCCAGGGTTCCACCACCAAAGTCCACAATCATCCGCTGGCCGTCCGCCGCCCCGGTACTCTGCCTGTGGTACAGGGCGGCGGCGGAGGGCTCGTTAATCAGCCGCTTTACCGTCCACCCGGCCAGCTGGGCAGCCAGCTTGGTGGCACAGCGCTGGTCGTCGTTGAAATAGGCCGGCACACTGATGACCGCCTCCTCCACCGGCTCATTCAGGTACCGCCGGGTGTCCTGGAGCAGCTGCCGCAGGACAAAGGCAGACAGCTCCTCGGGCAAAAAGCTGCGCTCGCCCAAGGTGGTAGGCTTGGCTGAGCCCATCCACACCTTGAAGGATGCGGCGGTGGACTCCGGGTGGGAAATCAGCCGTTCCTTGGCCGCCGCCCCGACCAGCACCGTGCCGTCCTCCAGCAGGCTGACGGCGCTTGGGGTTTTATACTCCCCCAATTCGTTGGGGATCAACTCCGCCCGGCCCTCCCGCCAGACACAGGCCAGGCTGTTTGTTGTACCCAGATCAATTCCGATAATGGACATGGTATCCCTCGCTTTTCCTGTCTGCGGGGTCCGCCTCCAGCGAAGCCGCCGCTCTTTGCCTGTATTGTATCACATGGAGCGGGCTTTTTCCATAGCGGAAACCCGGCCCGCCGCCCCATCTTAACTCGGAACGGCATTCCTTTTTGTATAGACTGCCCAGAAAACTTCTGCTTGACACAAGTCCGAAATCGTACTATAATATCCTCCGGCTCACAAGTCCGAAATCGGACATACGGAGGAATGGACTATGGAAATCCCTCAGCAGCTACAGCGCTATAACCAGCTGTTTAAAGAGCTGGACGATCTGTATTATGACGCGGCCCAGACCCTGGGACTGTCGGACAGCGCCTTCGACATCCTTTTCGCCCTGTACGAGCTGGGGGACGGCTGTCTGCAAAAGGATATTTGCGCCCTCTCCTTTTGCAGCAAGCAGACCATCAACTCCTCCATCCGCAAGCTGGAGCGGGAGGGCCTGCTGTATCTGAAAGCGGGAAAGGGCCGCAACATGCACATCTACCCCACCGGGGCGGGCCGCCGCCTGATTGAGGAGAAGCTGCTCCCGGTGGCCGGCCTGGAAGAGGCGGCAATGGGCGCCCTTTCCGCAGAGGAGCGCCGGACTCTGCTGGATTTGACACAAAAATATGTGTCCAGCCTGCGGGACCAGGAGCGGCAGTGGGCGGTAGCGGTCCGGCAAAGGGCAAAATCCCCGCCTGAACACAAACTATAGGAGTTTAGTAAAGCGATGAAAATCCAACTTTCCGATCACTTCACCTATTACCGACTGCTGCGGTTTATTCTGCCCTCGGTGGTCATGATGGTTTTTACCTCCATCTACAGTGTGGTGGATGGGCTGTTTGTCTCTAATTTTGTAGGAAAAGCCCCTTTTGCCGCTTTGAATTTGGTCTATCCGGTGATTATGGGTCTGGGCGCGCTGGGCTTTATGATTGGCACCGGCGGCTGCGCCATTGTCTCCAAAACCATGGGAGAGGGGGATATGGAGGGGGCCAATCAATCCTTCTCCATGCTGGTCTATGTGACCATCTTCTCCGGTCTGGTCCTCACCGCCCTGGGCGAGGTGTTCCTGCGCCCCGTGGTGCTCTTTCTGGGAGCCCAGGGGACTATGGTGGACGACTGCCTGCTCTATGGGCGCATTGTCCTGGCCGCCCAGACGGCTTTCATGCTGCAAAATGTGTTCCAAAGCTTCTGTGTGGCGGCGGAGCGGCCCAAGCTGGGGCTGGCGATCATGGTTGCGGCGGGCGTTGCCAACATGACGTTGGACTTTTTGTTCATCGCGGTCTTTGACTGGGGGCTTGCAGGGGCTGCCCTAGCCACCGCCCTGAGCCAGGTGACGGGCGGGATCATCCCCCTGCTCTACTTCGCCTGGCCCAACCAGAGCCCCCTGCGCCTGGTGCCGGCCCGCCTCCGCTTGCTGGTGCTTTGGAAAACCTGCACCAACGGCTCCTCTGAGCTGATGACCAACCTGTCCAACTCGGTGGTGAATATTCTCTATAACTTCCAGCTGCTCCGGCTGACCGGAGAGGACGGTGTGGCTGCCTTCGGGGTCATCATGTATGTGAACTTTATCTTTAACGCGATCTTCTTCGGCTATTCCATCGGCAGCGGCCCCATTATCGCCTTCCATTACGGAGCCCGGAACCACAGCGAGCTGAAAAACCTGTTCCGGGAGAGTATGGTTTTCACCGCGGTGTCCGGCATCGCTATGACGGCGCTGGGTGTGGCACTGGCCAGACCTCTGGCCGCCATCTTCGTGGGTTACGAGGCCCGTTTGATGGACACGACCTGCCGCGGACTCGGATTGTACGCCCTGTCCTTCCTCTTCGCCGGCTTCAATGTCTTCGGCTCCGCCTTCTTCACCGCCCTGAACAACGGCGCGGTGTCCGCTGTCATCTCCTTTCTGCGGACCCTGGTGTTTCAAACGGCGGCGGTACTGCTGCTCCCCCTCCTGCTAGGCCTGGACGGCATCTGGCTGGCTATGGCCGCCGCCGAGCTGCTGGCTTTGGCCGTAACGGCTCTGTTCCTCCTCTGGGGGCGGAACATTTATCAGTACGGGTAAGTCGTTTCTCAACGCGAAAGGGAAAAGGGACTTTGGCAAAAGCATTTGGGGTCAGGAGGAATGTAAGATGAGCAAGCTGATTCTTTTGCGTGGAAACTCCGGGAGCGGAAAATCCAGCACCGCCGTGGAGCTTCAGCGGCGGATTGGCAGAAATACGCTTCTCATCTCCCAGGATACCGTGCGAAGGGAGATGCTGTGGGCACAGGACGGCTGCGATACAGCTGCGCTTCCGCTTTTGATTGCCCTGCTTCGCTATGGATACGAGCGGTGCCCGGCTGTTATTCTGGAGGGAATCCTGGTTTCAGCCTGGTACCAGCCACTCTTTCAGACGGCTGCGGAACTCTTTAGAGGGAACATCTTTGCCTACTATTTTGATCTGCCCTTTGAGGAGACGATGAAGCGTCATAGTACCAGGGAGAAACAACTGGAATTTGGAGAAAGGGAGATGCGCCGCTGGTGGGTGGAAAAGGATTTTATCGGCTTTCTCCCGGAAAAAACCATTCGGAGCGAGCAATCCCTGGACTCCATTATTGAAATGATTTTATCGGATGCTCAAATCGAAGGCACTCCTTCCGCAGAGAAAACAGCGCCGCCAGCGTAAAGCCGGCGGAAAAACAGATTCCTCCCTTATCTTTTTTTGCAATTTTGCCGAAGAACCAGATAGAACGGCAGCAAAAAGCTGACGAGGGGAGGCATTGCAAATGGGAGAGCTGACCATCCGCAGGAACCGGAGCTTCTCGGTTCCCCGGTATCAGAGGACAGAGCAGACAAAAAAATCCTCCGGCAGCGGCCGGAGCCAGAGCGCGTCCAGGGGGAGCGGACTTACTGTGTCCGAGACCCTGCGGCAGCTCATGACCCGGGTCAGTCAGGCGGAGAACCAGGCCCGGGAGGGCCGGCAGACCCTTCAAACCGGAGAGTCTGTGCTGGCCGAGGTGCAGGACAGCCTGGAGCGTATCGGACAGCTGGCCCAGGAGGCCGCCGGAGGCAGCACGCCTGACCGCTCCGCCCTTCAGGCAGAGCTGGAGCAGCTGGGAGATCGCATTGACCAGATGATCCGGGCCGCCATCGCGGGGGATCGGCCTCTGTTTCTGGAGGAGGACGCCGGCCTGGGCGACGAGGCGGGGGTCCTGCTGCAAATTGTTATGACGGAGCTGGCCGGAAAGCAGGATGCGGTGCAGACCCTCCCCAGCTGGCTGCTGGAGGGGATCAGGCAGGGCGGCCTCACCTCGGAGCAGATCCTGTCCGGCCTGGGGCTGGACGGGACCGCCAGCGGGGCGGAAATTCTGGCCGCCCTGGCCAACGCTCCGCTGGAGAGCAACCCGGCTGCCGCCCGTCTGGCCGCCCTGTATTTGGGGGCGGTGATTGCCGGCGCCGGAGAGCCCGACCCGGAGCGTGCCTTTGAGGGGCTTCGGCAGCTGCTGGAGAAGGTGTCAGAGGGCGTCCCCCTGGATGAAGCCATTGAGGAGCTGACGAACGGCGCCTTTTCCAGCCTGGAGGAGTTCCAGGCCCAGTTTACCGGCGGCACAGCCCCCGGCCTTACGGACTTTCTGGTGGGCCTGCTGCTGACGGAAAACCCCGGGCTGGTGCTGGATGGCACTTCAATCCTAAGCTTCCTGGCGGGGATGGAGGGGATGAACCTGGACCTTCTGCTGGGATTGCTGGCCTCTCTGCCAGGGGCGGATGCCAGCCTGGAGCTTGGCGCTGCTTCCCCGACCGCTGCCAGCCCAGCCCAGCTGGCGGGGACAGAGACTGCCCGCCCGCCTGTGACCGTCCTACAGCTGGACGGCGTGCAGGTGATGGGGCGAGACCTGTCCGGGGTCTCCTTCCAGGCCTCCACCGGAGCGCTGATTCTGGACGGAACAGCGGACGTGACCCTCTGCGGAACGGGGCGGGAAAGCCCGGCCCTTCTGATTACCGGTTCAGGGACAGTCACACTTCAGAATATGGCCTGCCCTTCCCTGACGGTAGACGCCGGAACGGCCCGCCTCTTCAGCGCGGGAGAAAATGCGCTGGGCAGTCTCCAACTAGGGGAGGGAACTGTCCTGAACCTGAACGGCAACGGACAGCTGTCCATTGAGACAGTCCAGGGAAAGCCATCCAGCGTTCTTCGCCTGACCGGGGGCGCGGTGACGGTGACAACGGCGAAGTCGGAGGGCGGCAAACCCACCCTTCTGCCAGTCCCGGTCCTGCTGGACGGCCCTGTCTCCCTGGCAGCCCAGGCCAGCAGCGTGCGGAGCCTGGACGGGAAACCCCTGGAGCCCTTTGATGTCGTCTGGAAAACCCTGCTGCCGGGCTGGAGCAGCATCACCTCCATGGCCGCAGACGGAAAGCAGGTACGGGTGGCTCTCTGGAACGGCAATCCCCCCGACCTTATGCGCCTGTGGCTGGACCCCTCCCACGGACACCCCGTCCACACAGTGGTCATCCGGGGCAAGGACCAGTTTGGCCGCCCCAGAACTCGGTACGCCTATCTCCACTGGAACCAACGGACCCGCACCTTTGAGGAGATTGAGATGTACCCCAACCCTTTCACCGTGATAGGGGGAGAACCGGGACAGGATTGGATCTATGAGGAGGAGTCCCAGACCCTTCGGATCTTGTCCGCCCAGGTGACGGCCCTCTCAGGCGGCCCCGGAACTGACGCCAATCAAGAGCCCTTCAGCGGCAGAATTGCCCTGGCCGACGACATTGGCGAGATTGAGCTGTCCCTGGGCAACGTGGTCTGCCGGGTATCCTCTGGGAAGGCCTTCTGTCTGGGCCGGGAAAACCGGGTGGCGCTCCTGCTGCAAAGCGGGACCAGCAGCTGCTTTGAAAGCGGCCTGGGCTGTGCAGGGATCTCTTTGGGGGAGGGGACCTGGCTGAGCATCGACTGCCCCGCCGCCCGGAAGAACAGCAGAAGCCCCGCCGGAAGTCTCACCGCCACTGGCGGGGCCGGCGGCGCCGGTATCGGGCGGGACAGCGGCGCCGGCCGGGAACAGACCTGTCAGATTTTGATTCAGGGCGGCGTTATCACCGCCACTGGCACAGGGGGCGGTGCAGGCATCGGCGCGGGAAAGCACGGTGCGATGGGCTCCATTACCCTGACCGGCGGGACCATCACCTCCATCGGCAGCTCTGGCGGCGGGGCAGGCATCGGCGGGGCGCTGGGGGCTCCGGCGGGAGATATCTGCATCCGCGGCGGAACAATCACCGCAATGGCCGCTTTCCATGCCGCCGCTATCGGCGCCGGAATTCAAGGGGAGTGCGGCGACATCCTGATTACCGGAACTGCCCGCATTGTGAAGGCCCTGGGGGGCAACCCCGGCGCAGATATCGGCGGCTGCCTCTTCGGCGGCTGCGGGAAACTCCAGATCTCTGGCGGTGCGGACATCGGCGGCGCCAAGCTCTGGACACAGGCGGGCGTCCCTCTGCGGATGGGGGAGGACACGGTAATGCTGCCCCAGTTCCGCCTCTCCTCCAGGGCTCTCCAGCTCAACCGGCTGAGCTTGTCCACCCGGGAGCAGGCCCAGGCGGCCCAGCGCACCATCCAGGCCGACCGCCGCTGGGTTGGACAGATCCAGACGGTGTACCGCACGCTCTACGGCCAGCTGGAGCAGAGCTTCCGGGGACTGCACAGTGTTCACCCCTATCTCAGCGGAGAGGGGGCCGTGCGGGACACCGCCACCGCCAGCTCCCTGCTGCGGGACATGCGGCAGTCCATCCTGCTCCAGCCCTCCCAGGCCATCTATACCCACAGCCGGCGGGACAACACCGATGTGCGGCAGTTCCTGGAGTAGCCGCCTCCCCATTCGCCCGGCTCCAACGCACAAAAAATACCGCTCCGGCGTATTTCCGTAGCAGTCTGCGGGAACGCGCCGGAGCGTCTGTGTGTCTGAATGTCTTTACGCCTGCTCCCAGTTGTGATAGACGTTCTGCACGTCGTCGTTCTCCTCCAGCAGGTCGATCAGCTTCTCCATGTTCTTGATGTCACCCTCATCGGTGAGCTTTACATAATTCTGGGGGACCATCTGCACGGCAGCCTCCAGGAAGGTATAGCCCTTGGCCTCCAGCCCGGCCACCACCGCGTTGAAAGCGTCTGGGTCGGTATATACCTCGAACACCTCATCATCGGCCTGCATGTCCTCCGCCCCGGCCTCCAGGGCGTCCATCATGACAGTGTCCTCATCCAGGTCCTCTGCGTCCATCACAATAACGCCCTTACGGTCAAAGGACCAGGACACGCAGCCGGTAGCGCCCAGGCCCTTGCCGTATTTGTCCAGCAGATGGCGGACCTCTGGCGCGGTGCGGTTGCGGTTGTCCGTCAGCGCCTCCACAATCACAGCGACGCCGTTGGGGCCATACCCCTCGTACACCACACTTTCAAAGCTGTCCGTGCTGCCCGCTCCCAGTGCCTTGTCGATGGTGCGCTTAATGTTGTCGTTGGGCATGTTGGCCGCCTTGGCCTTAGCCACTACCGCAGCCAAGCGGGAGTTGTTGGCCGGGTCACCGCTGCCGCCGGTCTTCACCGCCACAATCATCTCCCGGGCAATTTTGGTGAAAATTTGGGACCGCTTGGCGTCCGCCGCCCCCTTGGTCTTTTGTATATTGTGCCACTTGGAATGTCCAGACATACTATCGTTCCCTTCTTCGGTTCTATAAGCGGAAAAATTATATCACTGAATTGGCAAGTTGACAACCCTCTTTTTCTCGTCTTTAGGGATAAACACCGGGATTCTGGAGGCAGCGCCCGGTCATACAGGGGACTCCGCCGCCTGAATCAGCTGAACCAGATGGCGGGTAATCCGCCCGGTGAGTCCCCAGATAGCCCGCCCCTGCCAGGGATAGACGGGGATATTCTCCCCGCCCGGCTGCCATTTGTAGTCCCGGGGAATGCCCAGCAGCTCGTAGGGGAAACCCGCCCCGGTCTCGGGGATCAGCTTATAGTCGTATTCCAGGGGGCTGGTGTGCAGCAGGTGGGACAGGGGAACCAGGAAGACCTCTTCCACCTCGGCGGGGCTGGGGCGCAGGCGGGGGAAAAGGGCCGCCCGGTCCACCACACCCAGGATGGGGTACAGGATAAAGTTGGCCCGGTGGGCGATGAAATCCAGCCGGCCCAGCATCTTCACCGCGGAGGCAGGGATGCCAAGCTCCTCCTCCGTCTCCCGGAGGGCGCAGACCTCGGGCGATTCGCCCTCCTCCATCCGGCCCCCGGGAAAGCACACCTCCCCGGGCTGGCGTTTCATGGTCCTGGCCCGTACCTCATACAGAAGGTGGTACTCCCCTGATCGCTCCACCAGAGGGACCAGCACCGCATACCGTCTGGCGGCATCCATCAAACCGGGGATGCGGGTCTGTAGGGTGCGCTCCAAATTTGCGAGATCAATTTCCATAACAGCTCCAAATGCAGGGGCCGGCGCTCCCGCCAGCCCCTGACCGTTTGTACAGGGCAGGCCGCCGCGGGCGGCAGCCTCTGCTTACATCTTCTCCGGTGCGGAGACCCCCAGCAGGTCCAGCCCGTTGGCCAGCACGGAACGGGTGGTGTCAGCCAGCTTCAGCCGGACGGCCAGGACGGCCTCCGCCTCCCCTTTCAGGCGGCAGGCGTTGTAGAATCGGTGGAAGTCCCCGGCCAGAGACACCAGATAGCGGTTGATGCGGCTGGGGTCGTAGCCCTGCGCGGCCAGACGGACCTCCTCCGGGTACTGGGCCAAGGATTTCATCAGCGCCAGTTCCTCTGGCGCGGTGAGCCGGGCAGCGTCCACCGAGGCAGCGGGCTGGACATGGGCCCCCTCCTCCGCCAAACGGGCAAGGAGGGAACAGATACGAGCGTGGGCATACTGGACGTAGTACACCGGGTTCTCGCTGTCCTGACGGACAGCCAGGTCCAGATCAAAGTCCAGGGGGCTGGAGGGGGTCCGGTTGTTGAAGTAGTACCGGGCGGCGTCCACCGAGATCTCGTCCAGCAGGTCGTGGAGGGCAATGGCCTTCCCTGTCCGCTTGGACATGCGCACTGGCTTACCGTCCTGGAGCAGATTCACCAGCTGCATCAGCACAATGACCAGCCGGTGAGAGCCGTCCAGCCCCAGGCCGTCCAGGGCAGCCTGGAGCCGGGCCACATGGCCGTGGTGGTCCGCCCCCCAGATGTTGATGGCCAGGTCGAACTTGCGCTCCTCCAGCTTGTTGCGGTGGTAGGCGATGTCGGCGGCGAAGTAGGTGTAAAAGCCGTTGGCCCGGCGGAGCACATCGTCCTTCAGATCCAGCTTGTCCACCTGCTCCTGGGTCTTGCCCTCAGCCAGGTACTTTTTCTTCAAGAGCTCGGTGGTATTCAGCCACAGGGCCCCGTCCTTCTCATAGGTCCAGCCCTTGTCGGTGAGCAGACCCACGGTGTTGGCCACGAAGCTCCGGTCGTGGAGCCAGGATTCCATATACCACTGGTCGTACTCGATGCCGTATTTCTTCAGGTCCTCTTTCATCTTGGGGATGTTGCAGTCCAGACCCTCTTGGGCCATGGTGAACAGGGCGTCCTCCTGCGGCTCGTTGACGAAGGCGTCGCCGCACGCCTCATAGATGGCCTGGGCAATCTCCTTGATGTCCTCCCCGTGGTAGCCGTCCTCCGGGAATGGAACGGCGCCCTCTCCCAACGCGATATTCATGTACCGGGCATAGATGGACCGGGCGAACTTGTCAATCTGGTTGCCGGCGTCGTTGACGTAGAACTCCTTCCACACCTTCCAACCATTCCGGGCCAGCACGTTGGCCAGGGTGTCCCCCAGCACGCCCCCCCGGGCGTTGCCCATGTGCATGGGGCCAGTGGGGTTGGCGGAGACAAACTCCACCATTACCGTTCTGCCGCCCCCCTCCGTGCCGGAGCCGTAATCCGGCCCCTCGAACTCAATGGTGCGCAGCACTTCGCTGTACCACCGGGGACCCAGGGTGAAGTTCAAAAAGCCGGGACCGGCAATCTCCACCCTGCTGAAATAGCTGCCCTCCAGCTCCAGGTTGTCCACAAGAATCTGGGCAATCTGCCGTGGGGCCATGTGCATCGCCTTAGCCCCTGCCATAGCGAAGTTCGAGGCATAGTCCCCGTGGCTGGTGTCCTTGGGAATCTCAATGGTGGTGTTCACCTGAACACCGGCGGGCAGGGTACCGGCGGCTCTCGCATAGGCCGCCTCAGTCAGTGCGGCGACCTGTGCCTTGGCGGATTGGATCAGATTGTACATAAACACCCGTCCTTTTAAAATCTGGCGTATCCTCTCCCCGGAGGGAGAGGATACGGCTGTCATATCCTTCTATTGTTGATTCTTTCATGAGGTCTCCTGGAGCATTGGGGCGGTCACGGCTGAAAAAAACGGAAATCTGTCTGCTCGGCCCGATAGGCCACTGGACGCTCTGGGCGGGACGGCTGGTCCATATCCGCATCCGCGGGCTGAACCTCCTCACTCCACAACTGGGGAGCCATATCCTTGACCTTGATATGAAAAATGTTCCGGCCGGCTACGGTGTGGTCCACATCAATAGAGTAATCCACCTCGATATCGCCCCCCTGCTCATTCAGGTCGGCGATGAGACGGCGGGTGTTCACCCCGACCGTCACGGTGCCATAGGGTGTGTTATACATGGACAGGTGCCGCCGGGCCTCCTCGAAGACCATCTGGGTATTATAGGATCCCACACGGAGAAGGGTGACCTGCTGTCCCTCCATCTGGATGGTGGTCTGGGTGTCCTCCAGTCCAGTCAGCTCGCTCTCCTGATAGGTCAAGGTCCATCTCTTGCCGCTGTGAACCAAGCGGCCTCTTGTGACCAGCTCAATCACATCTGGTTCAACGCCCCCATACTCCTGCATCCCCTTAATGGAGATGAGCACGTCCTTTTCCATAACGCTACCCCCAAGAAATGGATCATTTTTCCATCAAGTCTTATTTGGAACAAGCTGGAATACTAATATTATACACATTTTTTTCCTTCTGTAAAGAGGGGCGTGTCGATTTTATACTATTTTATGGACTGCTTCCCGAACCCCGCGGTGGAAACCGGTGATTTCTCCATCATCTGCATTTGACAAATTCCCAGTCCTGACTATAATATGTAATACCGTAATTGATATTCTGGGAGAGGAGGCCCTCATCAATGCAACTGGAGCTGAGCAAAAAGCAGTTCCGCCGTCTGCTTGACCTGGTTTACATCGGAAATTGGATTCTGAACTCTACCCGGGGAGACCAGCGCTTCACCGACTATGACGAGGTGGAGAGTTTGGTTTTCGGCCGGGCCGCTCTGGAGGGGATGCCGTCCCTGGCCGAGCTGTACCGGGGGGACATTGTTCCCTCTCGAGCCTTTGTGGAGGGTGGAATCCACGAGGCCATTATGGAGTATGAGAACAACGTCTTCTTTGATATCCTGGCCGAGGATCTGGCCCGCCGGGATATGGAGGACGCGCCCATCGACGAAAACAACTACGCCGAACTGGCCAGCCGTATCGACGCCTACATCGCAGAGTTTGAGGAGCACGGGACGGACAATATTTTAGTGGACATTGACCGATGAAGCCGCAGGGTGCTGGCAGCGCTGAAAAGCTGCCGGCACCCTACTTTTATAGTATATCAGCCATAGATTGTCAAGTGCTTTTTCCCATCCCCGCCATTTGGGCCCAGACGGGCCGTGGAGGAAAGCGGCTGTCTGAACGGATCAAATGAAACACCCCGGGGCACTGGGGGCGTCCCGGGGTGGAAGTATCCATTTGTTTATTTGGCGTATTCAATCGCCTTGGTCTCCCGGAGCAGGTGGACCTTGATCTGCCCAGGGTACTCCAGCTCGTCCTCAATCTTCTTGGCGATATCCCGGGCCAGGAGCACCATCTGGTCCTCGCTGACCACCTCGGGCTTGACCATAATCCGCACCTCACGGCCGGCCTGGATGGCAAAGGACTTCTCCACCCCAGGGAAGGAGGAGGTGATCTCCTCCAGCATCTCCAACCGCTTGATGTAGTTCTCCAAATTCTCTCTCCGGGCCCCGGGGCGGGCGGCGGAGATGGCGTCGGCCGCCTGGACCAGGCAGGCCACCACCGTTTTGGGTTCCACATCGTTGTGGTGCGCGTGGATGGCATGGATGACGTTTTCGCTCTCCCGGTACTTCCGGGCCAGCTCCACACCGATCTGGACATGGGAGCCCTCCACCTCGTGGTCGATGGACTTGCCCAAGTCGTGGAGCAGTCCGGCACGCTTGGCCTCGGTGACGTTGGCACCAATCTCAGCAGCCAGCAGTCCGGCCATGTGCGAGACCTCAATGGAGTGGTTCAGCACGTTCTGTCCATAGCTTGTGCGGTACCGCATCCGGCCCAGCAGCTTCACCAGCTCGGGATGCAGGCCGTGGACGTTGGTCTCGAAGATTGCGCGCTCTCCCTCCGCCTTGATGACGGCGTCCACCTCCCGCTTGGACTTCTCCACCATCTCCTCAATGCGGGCGGGGTGGATGCGACCGTCCAGAATCAGCTTTTCCAGCGCCAGCCGGGCGATCTCCCGGCGCACCGGATCAAAGCAGGAGACTGTGATGGCCTCCGGTGTGTCGTCGATAATCAGGTCCACCCCGGTCAATGTCTCCAGGGTTCGGATATTCCGTCCCTCCCGGCCAATGATCCTTCCCTTCATCTCGTCGTTGGGCAGGGGAACAACCGAAACGGTGGCCTCAGACACATGGTCCGCGGCGCAGCGCTGGATGGCAAGGGAAATGATCTCCCGGGCCTTTGTGTCCGCTTCTTCTTTGAAACGGGTCTCGATCTCCTTGACCTTCATGGCGGACTCGTGGGTGACATCCTCCTCCAGCTGCTTGAGCAGATAGCTCTTGGCCTCCTCGGCGGTGAAGCCGGAGATCCGCTCCAGCATCTCCAGATGGCCCCGCTTGATCTGCTCTGCCTCAGCCTGGGTGGCCTCCAGCTTGGCCAGCTTGGCGGACAGCTGTTCTTCCTTCTTCTCAATGTTCTCGGTTTTCCGGTCCAGGTTCTCTTCCTTCTGCTGAAGGCGGTGCTCCTGACGCTGGAGGTCGGCCCGGCGGTCCTTGACCTCTTTCTCGTGCTCGGTGCGGGCCTTCAGAATCTCCTCCTTGGCCTCCACCAGGGCCTCGCGCTTTTTGCTCTCAGCACTCTTATAGGCGTCGTTGACGATGCGGGTGGCCTCTGCCTCGGCAGAGCCAATCTCCCGCTCAGCGGTGGCCTTGCGCCGGTTCCAGCCAACGAATACACCGATCAGAGCGCCGGCGGCCAGTCCCAGAATGGCTGCAATGATATAGGGTAACATGCGGTTTTTTACACCTCCAAATGTTTTCGTAGCTGAGGCGGACCGCCTCAGAGCCTGTCCCGGGCCGGGAGCCCAGGCAGGACTTGTACATAAAACGAGCCGCAAGGCGCGGCGTGCCCTGCGACAACTGAAAAACATCCCCAGGTTTTTCATTTTGTCCTGTATATATTGTAAAGGCAACTGTCAATTCTGTCAAGATTTATTCATATTTTATCCAAGACTTTTCTTAAAAAATTTTTGGACGGAGAGGGAACAGCTGGAACGAGGCGAAAAAATTTCGGCGTTAGACACAAATTGTATTCACCTCTTGAAAAACGCCTGTTCCGCCGGAAGCGAACGCTTTTTCGCAGGCTCCTCAGAAGAAGCGCTGCCCTGCGACAGCCTGGAAGCCTAGATCGCGCTTGACACCAAATCAAGGAAAATGATATAATAAAATAAGGGGAAGTGTCGTTCTTGCACAACTGAGAACAGCGGCATCCTCCCTGAGCAAAAACACATACCTCTTTGTGGAGACATGCAGACAGCTCGAAAGGATTCGTGTTCCAGAGCGGCGAAATGAGGTGTAAGCATGAAGGAACGGACAAACCAACCTAAAAGAAGCAAGGGACTTCCATTGCTTCTTTCGATCATACTGGTTTTCTGCATTTTAGGCGCGGTTGTTTTTTCGGTTGCGCAGAAAATTTCCCGGGAAATGTCAGCTTCTGCCATCCAGAATCTGAGCGAGAGCCTGGACCTGATTCAATGTACCATTGAGGCCATCCTGGAGAGCGAAGCGGAGTTTCAGCAGCTGATCGCCCGGGACCTCGGGTCAGAGGAGGATCTGGAGACCTATATTCTCAGCTATGAAAAGAACCGAACCATGGTGAAGATGTCGCTCATCCGCACAGGCGAGACGGTGGGCGTCTCTAACACCGGGGAGTCCTTTTCGGAGGAGGGTTTGGATTTTTCTGCCGGCGGGACCATTGACGGTCTCTTGGTTTCCCAGTCCTACCTGAACTATATGGGGGCGTGGGCTTACTCCATCAAGTGTCCTGTGGAGCAGAACGGGCAGCAGGTCGCCTCGCTCTACATCGAGTATACCTATGATTCCCTGGACAGATCTCTCCCTGAAAGCTTCTATAACGACAGGGCCACCCTGTACATTATGGATGCGGAGAGCGAACGCTTTGTCCTCAAGCCCAAGGCAATGGGAAAACGGAGCGCAGGGCACCTGAACCTTCAGGATTTCTATCGGGCAAACAGCATTCAGGACCCGGAGCTTCAGGCAGAAGTTGAGGCATGTCTGAAAAGCGGGCGCAACATCCTGTTTTACCACCACATCCGCGGGGTCAACGCCCTGATTTATATGTGGGCGGTCAACGACGGCACCGTTTTCCTGGTGGGGTATGTGCCCATCGAGGCTATCCAGCAGGAGGGACGGACCGTCAACCAAAATATCCTCGTTGTCATTGCTGTAATGCTGGTGGCCTTCTTCCTGTGCTGTACTTTGTACTATTTCAACGAGCGGCAGCAGGACAAAATCCGCAGAGAGCGAGAGGCAGAACGGGAAATCCACAGCAAGCAGCTGGCCGAGGCCCTGCGGGCCGCCCAGATTGCCAACAACTCGAAAACCACTTTCCTCTCCAATATGTCTCACGACATCCGCACACCGATGAATGCGGTTCTTGGCTTTACCAACCTGCTGGCAATGGATGCAGACAATCCGGCGAAGGTGCGGGAGTACACCAAAAAAATCTTGGCCTCGGGACATCACCTGCTCAGCTTAATCAACGACATTCTAGATGTATCGAAGATTGAAAGCGGTAAGGTAGTGCTTACCCTGGAGCCTTTCCTGCTGAACGATGTGGTCTCCTCTGTGGAGGCCATCATCCAGCCCATGGCAAAGGCCAGACGCCAGAGCTTCCATGTGGAGGTTACAGGCATCCAGCATGAGCTTCTGGTGGGGGATGAGACAAGGATCAACCAAATTTTAATCAATCTCCTCTCCAACGCGGTGAAATACACCCAGGAGGGGGGCAGCATCTGGCTGCGTATGCTTGGATTGGGGCAGCGCTCCAGCCAATATGAGCATATCCGAATCGAGGTTGAGGACAACGGATATGGCATGACCCCGGAGTATTTGAAGACAATTTTTGACGCCTTCACCCGGGCGGAGAACAGCACCACCAACAAGGTGCAGGGAACCGGGCTGGGTATGGCCATCACCAAGAGCATTGTGGAGCTGATGGGCGGAACCATCGAGGTATTCAGCCAGGTGGACCAAGGCAGCCTGTTCCGGGTGGAGATCGAGCTCCGTATTCCCGAGGGGCAGGCGGAAAAGCAATTTTGGGAGAACAGCGGAATCACCCGGCTTTTGGTGGTGGACGACGATACGGAGGTGTGCGCCAACATTCAAAACCTGATGAGAGACGTGGGTGTTCAGGCGGAGGCCGTCTCTGACCTGGAGCAGGCCGTGGCACGGCTTTCCAAGACTGGAGAGCAAACGGACTGTCAGGCAGTCCTGCTGGACTGGGACCTTCCAGAAACCGGAGGCATCCCAGCGGCAGCCAGGCTGCGGACCATTCTGCCGGACACGGCGCCCATTTTGTTTCTGGCTGACTATGACACAGATGGCATCGAGGCCGCCGCCGCCATTCAAAACGCAGATGTGCTGACCCGGCCATTCTTTGTATCCTCCTTCAAGGAAAAGCTGCTGGAGATGCAGAAGCCCCCCCTGGAGAGTGCGGCAGATAAGGAGGAACCGGACAGCAGCCTGGAAGGCCTTCGGTTCCTGGCCGCAGAGGACAACGAAATCAACGCAGAAATCCTCTCCGAGATTCTGGAAATTGAGGGGGCCCAGTGCGAAATTGTGGAGAACGGCCAGCTGGCACTGGAGCGCTTCACCCGCGCCCAGACGGGCGAGTTTGACGCGATTTTGATGGATGTACAGATGCCGGTGATGAACGGCTATGACGCCACGCGGGCCATCCGGGCCCTGGAGCGGAGCGACGCCCGGCAGATCCCCATCATCGCCATGACCGCCAACGCCTTCGCAGAGGACGAAAAGGCGGCGTTGGACTCCGGAATGAACGCCCATGTCGCCAAGCCGATTGACGTTGCGCTTCTCAAACGGGTCATCCGGCAGTTTACAAAATGACTGGATGAGCCGTTACCCATCACGGGTAACGGCCCGATAAACCGAAATATGGGGGCAGAAATATGTTTGAATGCGGCACATATGAATACGGGTTGAAAACCGGCGATTTACCAGAAAAAGAAATGGTTAAAATCTTTGAAAAGGCCCTAAGTAAAATTGCCGGGGAAATCAATGATTCCCGTATACCGAAAAAGCGGAAGCTGAGCAAGAGGACGGAGCCGTTTGGCCGCGCTACCCCAGATAAGGTAAACGGTCGTGAAATGACAAATCAACTTCTGCATTGAGAGGAAGGAAAGCAATTATGAAGCAGAGCAGAGCAAGATGGATGGCGATCTGTCTGATCGCGGCGCTGTTCCTTGGATTAGCAGGATGCGCGGTGCAAGAGGACCCAGGAAAAAACCTGCTGGACAAGGAGGAGAAAATCGGCCGGATTGTCAATCTGTTCAGCCCCATGGAAAAAACGGACCCCAACGCAGAAAATGTAGCCCGCAGCGCAACCGATAAAACAGTCCTTCTGGCGGAGGAGCGTCTGGGCGTTCAGGTCAACTATATCACCTATACCGCGGAAAACCACCAGGATAAGACCTATGACGACATCACCCTGGACCGGGTCCGCAACAACATGGACGATATCTACCTCCTCAACCCGGATGTAATCCAAACGCTGGGAACAGAGGACAGACTGATGGACTTGTCCAGGCTGGAGTGCGCCAAAAATTTGCGGGATGTGGTGCGGACGGCCAACACGGTAAACGGCAAGCTGGTAGCCATTCCCCAGGAGGTAGTGGCCTATGGTCTGTTTATCAACAAGGATATGTTCGACCAGTACAGCCTCCCTCTGCCGGAGACCCCGGAGGAGTTTCTGGAGTGTTGCCGGGTGTTCAAGGAAAACGGGATCGAGACCCCGGTGGGCGCAAACCGCTGGTGGCTGGAGACCTTTGTCCTGGCCCAGGCCTATGCTGATCTGTACAACGGGGGCAATACCGAAGCGGAAATCGCCGCGCTGAACAGCGGTCAGAGCAAGTACAGCGACTATATGCGCCCAGGGTTTGAATTTCTGAAAACGATGATCGACCTCGGGTATATCGACGCAGAGAAGGCCTATGTCAGCGAGGCTATTGAGGGAGAGCGGGAGGACTTCCTGGCTCAGAAGACCCCCATCGTCATGGCCTATTGGGGCGCCGCCAATACAGAGACCGCCTATGGAGCCACCGACTTCCAGATGCAGGTGATTGGATTCCCCAGCAGCCGGGGGCAGATGCCGGTGATGCCCATGACCGGGTTTGCCGTGGGCGTCAACGCAGAACATGCCGAGGACGCCCTGCGCGTTATGGATGTGGTGCTGTCCGATGAGGCGCTGCAAATCTACTCTGAGACAAATCGGGTCATCTCCCCCTCCAAAAACGTGGAGGTGGAGTGTGTTCCCGCCCTGAAACCCCTGAACGACCGAATCCAGGAAAATGTTTTCGTGCTGGGAGCCAACGCGGGCATGAAGCTGGAGCAGTGGGGCAACACCTGTCTGGTGGTCCGGGAGCTGTTGAACGGCGCCACTGTGGACGAGTGTATGGCGGAATTTGACCGCCTTCAGGCGGAGACCCTAGATTGATGCGCAGTAGGGGCGGGGTATACCCGCCCCTGAAATTCCGTCCCGCCAAAGGCAGCGGCCCCTTGCCTCCAATTTTGTAGATTCCTATAGAATGAGAAAAAGGAGAAACCATGAATCTCACTGTCACGGTCAACCACAGGCAGCTCCTGGACGTCCTGCTGAATGTGGGGCTGATCCGCCCGGTGTTCATCTGGGGAGCGCCGGGCATCGGAAAATCCGCCATTGTTCAAGAGTTTGCCGACAGCCTGGGTCTGGACTGCGTCTCCCTTCTGGGCAGTCAGCTAGCCCCGGAGGATATTATCGGCGTTCCCCAGATCAAGGACGGCTTCAGCCAGTTCTGCCCGCCCCGGACCATCGCCCGGAGCGAGCCCTATGTTCTCTTCCTGGACGAGCTGAACGCCTGCACCACGGAGGTTCAGAAGGCCTTTTACTCCCTGATTCACGAGCGGCGCATCGGGGAATACCATCTCCCCGACGGCTCCATCGTGGTAGGGGCAGGCAATCGCGCCCAGGACAACGCCATCACCCGGCCCATGTCCTCCGCCCTCCTCAACCGGATGTTCCATGTGGAGCTCACCGCAAGCCCCCGGCTGTGGCTGGAGTGGGCCGCCCAGAACAACATTCACCCATACATTTACGACTACATCACCAGCCGCCCCGACCACCTGTGGAGTAAGCCCCCCAAAAGTGAGGAGCCCTTCTCCACGCCCCGGTCCTGGCATATGCTCAGCGACGCGATCCGCAGCTACGGCCCGGACATCGACGAAAACGCCCTGCGCATCTTGGCCGTGGGGAGCCTCAGCCCCCAGCACGCCACCCAGTTTCTGGCCTATATCCGCCAGGTGCGCAGCCAGTATGCCCTGGACAAAATTCTCTCCGGGGAGCAGCCCTGGCCTGATAAGTCGGAGGAGCGGGATGTGCTCTACTTCCTGGCCCAGTCCCTCCGGGCCCGGCTGGTGAAGGAGCTGCCCCACGAGCGGGGCAAGCTCAGCGGGGACAGCCGCGCCCTGGTCCTCCAGGCCAAGGACCGCATCACCGAGCTGGCCGACATCAGTCTGGAGATCGCCCGGATGGCCGTCACCCCGGAGGACGGGAGGGAGCTGCCCGACTGGTTTGTGGTAGAGCTGTTCCGGGATCTGCCCCGGCTGGCGGACAAGCGAAACGGATGAGCGGGAAGCAGAAGCGGCCAAACCCGGCCCAGGAGGCGTTCCAGGCCGGGGAGGGGCTGGTCCATCAGAATCCGGTGCTGGGCTCTCTGATGCACCGGGCGAACACCCACTTTGACGACAGCTACCCCATGGCAAGGGAGGACTGGGCCCGGGTGACCTCCGACGGCCACATCTACGCCAACAGCCACCGCCGGGCCGCACCGGCGGAGTGGGCCTATGTGCTGGCTCACTGCCTGCTCCATCTGGCGCTGGGCCACATCCGGGAGGACCGGGAGGGGGATCCTCTATGGAACGCCGCCTGCGACTGCATCGCCGCCCGGTATCTGGCCGACCTGCGCATCGGATCCCCGCCGGGGGAGCTATCCTACCCCCTGCCCCCCAACACCCGGGAGGAGGAGACCTTGTACTGCTGGCTGAAGGAGCAGAGGGCCCCGGAGTATTTTCACTTCTCCACCATGAGCGGCGGACGGCCGGACATGGTCTGGCGGGGCGAGGCCCGGAGCTGGCGGGGCCCCATCGACTGGAAACAGCTCTTCGCCGAGAGCCTGCGGGACGCCCTGCGCGCCGCCGTGGACTACGCCGGAGGCGTCCGGGAGGAGCCGGGAAAGCACAAAAAAATGGGCCCCATTCAACGGGCCCAGGCGTGGTTTTTGTCCAGCTATCCTCTGCTGGGGGGTGTGGCCTCCGGCTTCCGGCTGGTGGACGATACCCTCACGGTTCAGCGCCTGGGGGTACCCGTGGCGGCCATCTCCGTTCACATGCAGGAGATCTACGTCAACCCCGCCGCCCGCCTCACCGAGCAGGAGTGGCGCTTCGTTCTGGCCCACGAGTATCTCCATGCCGCCCTGTGCCACGAACAGCGCCTCCAAAAACGGGACCCGGAGCTGTGGAACGTGGCCTGTGACTATGTCATCAACCAGTGGCTGCGGGACATGGAGGTGGGCTCTATGCCCCAGGGCGCGCTCTTCGACCCGGAGCTCCAGGGCCTGTCAGCGGAGAGTATCTACGACCAACTGGCGGCCCACCTGCACAAGTACAAACGTATGGCCCAGCACGACATCCTGTTTGGCCCCCCGGACTGGCAGAGCTCCAAGGACTTCGTGGAGATGGACGCCTGGTGCCGCTCCGCCATTCAGCGTGGGCTGGACTACCACCAGACCCACGACCGGGGCTATCTCCCCGCCGGACTGGTGGAGGAGATCCGCGCCCTCTCTCAGCCCCCCATTCCCTGGGATGTGAAGCTGGCTCGGTGGTTCGACGAGCGGTTCGAGCCCCTGGAGAAGCACCGGACCTACGCCCGTCTCAGCCGGCGGCAGTCGTCCACGCCGGACATCCCGCGCCCCTCCTACCGATACGAGGACGAAGCCCAGGCGGGGCGGACCTTCGGCGTGCTGCTGGACACCTCCGGCTCCATGGACCGCTCCCTGCTGGCCGCCGCTCTGGGGGCCATTGCCAGCTACAGTGTTGCCCGGGATGTAAACCGGGTGCGGGTGGTCTTCTGCGACGCCTCTCCCTATGACCAGGGGTACATGGAGGCAGCGGGCATTGCCGGGAGCGTCCGGTTACAGGGACGGGGCGGTACAGTGCTCCAGCCCGGGGTGGAGCTGCTGGAGCATTCCTCCGACTTTCCAAAGGAGGCCCCCCTGCTCCTGATCACCGACTGCGCATGTGACCGGCTGAACCTCTATGGCCGGGACCACGCCTTCCTGGTGCCCCGAGGGCGCAGCCTGCCCTTCCCGCCCAAGGGGCCGGTGTTCTATCTGGAGTAGGGCTCCAGGCGAAAGATCCAGGCCTTGGGAGCGGCCCGGGCAATCAGATCCCGGTTCAGATTGTACCAGCTGCCGCACTTGTCCAGAATGATGGCGTCTGAAGTGACCACCCGCTCCATGCGGGACAGCTGGCCATCCACGCTGGGGTGCAGCTCCACCTGGACCTCTACGGAACGCTCTGCCGCCTGCTCCAGCAGCAGCGCCCGGAGGCGGCC
Organism: Lawsonibacter sp.; assembly: GCA_022791995.1. Lineage (GTDB taxonomy): Bacteria > Bacillota > Clostridia > Oscillospirales > Oscillospiraceae > Lawsonibacter. The sequence goes on along the minus strand of JAAWAD010000046.1, from coordinate 10,202 downwards.
GGAATTGGACACCTGCTTGTCCAGATAGAAGAGGGCGCGTCTGACCCCCAGTGCCTCCAGCCGGTTCAGAAGGCAGCCCACCGCCTGCACTGTCTTGTCCACAATGCGGTAGCTCCCCCGCAGCCCGGCCAAGTCCCGGATGGTCCCATCCATTCCCTCCAGCAGCAGGGAGCCGGACAGGGCCACTTCCAGGGTAATGATGGTGTTGAAGCCGTCCAGCACCAGAGAGTCTGGGGCCTGGCGCAGCTCCTTCTCCCCCCGCCTGCCCAGGGCCTCGTCGGTAGAGACCATACGGGCCAGCGCCAACCGCTGACGCTCAGACAGCAGGTGGTGGTTGCCTACAAAGGTGGACACCGTCTTGACATCATACCCCCGGTTCATCAGAAACACCAGCTCCTGCGCGGCGGCGTTCAGCTTTTCTGCCGCCGCCTGGCCAAATTCCGCCGCGTCCTTTGGCACATAGCCACGTTTTACCGTTTCCATTGCACTTTCCCTCCATATCCAGATAAGATAAAATAATGGGCATCCTCCGCTGGGGGGATGCCCGTAAGTATTTATTCGGCGCCCAGTGAGTGCTGCCGGGTCAGAACCGGGTTGGTGCCCATGCACTTCCCGTTCTCGTACAGATAGAAGCCCGCACCGCTCTTCCGGCCCAAATAGCCGGCTGTCACCATCTTGCGCAGCAGGTGAGCGGGACGATACTTGGTATCGCCCAGGTCCTCATAGAAGACCTGCATCACCTGAAGCAGAATGTCAAGACCAATCATATCGGCCAGCTCCAGCGGACCCATCGGATGGTTGCAGCCCATCTTCATGCCGTTGTCCACGTCCTCCACCGAACCGATGTCCTCGTCCAGAATCTCCACCGCCTCGTTCAGCATAGGCAGCAGAGCCCGGTTGACAATGAAGCCCGGCTTATCCTTGGCCAGAATCATGGTCTTACCCATCCGCTTGCCCACTTCCTTGATGTCCTCCAGCACGTCCTGGGCGGTGCGCAGGCCGAAGACCACCTCTACCAGCTTCATTTTCGGCACAGGGGAGAAGAAGTGCATACCTACCACCCGCTCCGGGCGCTTGGTAGCGGCAGCCAAGGCAGTCAGCGAGATTGATGAGGTGTTGGAGGCAAAGATCGCATGTGCGCCGCACACCTTTTCCAGCCCCTCAAACACGTTCTTTTTTGCGTACAGATCCTCGAAAATTGCCTCAATCACCAGATCGGCGTCTTTGGCAGCGCTGAGCCGGGCGTCAATGACCAGCCGGCTCATGCAGTCCTTTTTCTCCTCCATGGTCATTGCGCCCCGGCTGACGATCCGGTCCAGCCGGTTTTCAATGCCCATCTTGGCCCGCTCCAGTGCCTCCTGCCGCTGGTCGTTCAAAACCACCTTGTAACCGCTTTGGATGGCGGTCTGGGCAATTCCGCTGCCCATCAATCCAGCGCCTACCACAAAGATTTTTTCAATCGCCACAATCGTGATCCCCATTTCATCCAGAATAGTTTGGACCAAACCGCTCTTTTGGTCCTGTCTGGCCTATCTTAGCATATCCGATTGTAGCCGTCACTGGAGGAAAGCACCTAAAAGTTGACGGATATTCTCCAAAATCGGGCAAAGCTGCGGGGAGCAGAGTGGAAATCTCAGCGCATCAGACAAACTGGAAGCCGGCTCCGCCCAGAACGCGATCCAGGCTACCGCAGGCGGACAGCGGGGTATATTTGCCGGTCACGCCGCCCTCGGAAAAGCTGGATACGCGAATGGTAAACTCAATTCCCTTGCCGGTCAGATGGATCAGATGGGTATTGGTGTTGACCGAAGGGTCGGCAATGATCTTGGACTTGGTTTTGTCAAAGCCAATGCCGGCCAGTGCAATAGCCGCATGGACGTTTACGTTGCGGGGATACAGCTCCGTCGCCTGACGAGTGGGACCCTCATACAAAACGGTGTACTCCTTGTCATTCCGTCCCAGGCTGGCCGGGTTCTTAATGGTTTCAACGGTAACCTCAGTCAGCTCGCTGCGGCCGTCAAAGATGCCGTCCAGCCCCAGAATGGCGCCGTGGGGCAGATAGATCATATGCCCGAACTGCTCCGCCGCCGCCTTCGCCCCCTCCCGCAGGGCATCATCTCGGAAGGCCGTCATAGAGAAGGGCATGAAATTGGTGTATTTCAGCGCCCGGACAAGAAACTGCGCTACAACATCGGCGTTTGCACATTCCACCACCAGGTCCAATCCTTCCAGCTGCGCATCCTTTACTTCGGATACGACTGGAATTCCATGGATATCCTTCTCGGAAAGAAACGGATCGTACACAAAGGCGATCTGGGCCTTGCCACTTGCCTGTACATGGCTCATCATGCTGCGGCCGATCTTACCGCCGCCCAAAAATGCGATTTTTTTCATCAAAATTCCTCCTTAAAATAAAAATCATCCTTCACAGCTTACCTTGCTATGCTTTTGTGGCAGTGCGTTCAGACACCAGAAAGTACCTCCGTGTCAGAATTATACCAGCATTCAAAAATACTGACAATCCCGTTTTTCTTTTTTCGCTCTCTGAAGATGCAAAAACATTGTCCGCAATCCCGAACCACGTCTGCCTATCGGCTCTCCTCGTAGCGCAGAACTCCCTTGACCCACACCTTTTCGATGCCGGCCGGAAACTGGATAGGGTCTACATAGCTGTTGGTATCAATGACACGGTTATAATCCAAAAGGACCAGGTCGGCGGACAGCCCCTCCCGGACCAGCCCCCGGTCCCACAGGCGCAGACGGCGGGCCGGCTCACCCGTGATATGATGAATGGCAGCCTCCAGGGGCATAATGCCCAGATCTCGCACATAATGACCCAGAAAACGGGGATATGTGGAGTAGGCCCGGGGATGTGGCACCGAACCCACAATGCCATCTGTACAGACAACCTGATAGGGGCTGCGCATAACCGCCTGAACGTCATCTTCACTGATGGAGTGGTACACGCACAGGACGGTTGAACGGGTTTTGGACAGCACATAGAGGATCGCCGTGACCTCATCCATCCCAAGCCGTTCTGCCACTGCGTCCATCCGCAGCCCGGGCATCCAGGAGAAGTCCTCGGTGCTCTCCGGCACTGCCGCCACCTGAATACGTGCGCCGCCCCCCCGCTCTCTCAAAATTTCGGCGGTCTCAGCAGCCACTTTGGCATAGGTCTCCGGGTCGCGCAGGCGGGCCTCAAAGGCGTCCTCGCCGCCGGCATAGGCCCAGCCGGGGACGGTCACACGCAGGCCGGTGCTGCCCGCGTTCCATGGATACTGGTCGAAGCCAATATCCCAGCCCTCCTGCTGGAGCTCCTCCATTCGTTCCAGGATTTTAAGCACCTTGCCCCAGTTGTTGGGGCCAAGCGACTTCAGGTGAGAGATCTCCAGCCGGACCCCGCTCTCCTTCATGACCCGGACCATCTCTTCAAAGGATTCCAGCAGCAGGTCCATCTCGTTTCTGGTGTGGACCATAACAATGCCGTCGTGCTTAGCAACTGCCTTACAGACCTGGATCATCTCTTCGGTGGAGGCATAGCTGCTGGGCGGATAAATCAGACCAAAAGACAGCCCCCGGGCCCCCTCCATCATGCAGGTCTCAATCAGATCGCACATTTTTTGAATTTCAGCCGGGGTGGCGGGACGGTTTTCGCTGCCCATAACATTCATCCGAATCGTGCCGGAGCCCAGCAGGCCGACAAACCGGCAGGCTGGATTGATTTGCTCCAGCAAATCCATATATTCCTTGTGCCCGCGCCACCAGAAATCCTGGTCCATTTTTCCGCACAGACAGATCATCGTTTCTGTAAGCTCTGCGGCGTGGGCATCGTCGATCGGCGCCACAGACAGGCCGTCCTGGCCGACCACCTCTGTTGTAATGCCCTGTCCCACAACCTGCTTCATTTCTTTGTCCAGGAAGGGCTGAAGCTCAGAATGGCTGTGGCAGTTGATAAAACCTGGTGTCAGAATCTTGTCTGTCCCGTCTACAACGGGACAGTCCATCTTGGGCAAAAAACGGGCGACCCGCTGGATTTTGCCGCCGCCAATCAACACATCTCCGTGGAAAGGACGGCCGCCTGTCCCGTCATAGATCGTTACGTTTTGTATAAGTGTTTCCTTTTCCATTGTCATCCACCTCTCATTTTCTGCAATTTTCGTTCTTTTGTACTCCGCCCCGGGCGGAGGCAGGAGCTGAGTCAGCAGCTTTGGTAATTTTGATAGAATTGACTTGTAATATCGGCAAAAATTTAATATAATGGAGAAAAAAGGATGCGAGGCCTGCTATGGACTACGAGGACGCCAAAATCTATCTGGAACTTTACCGCTCCCGCAGCATCACCAAAACGGCGCAACTGGTGGGGCTGACCCAGTCCGCCATCAGCCAGCGCCTGCAAAAGCTGGAACGGGAATTTGGAATGCAGCTTATGCTTCGGGGGCGGGGACAAAAATTTTTAGAGCCTACCCGGCATGGGGAGCGGCTGGTTCCCATTGTGCAGCAATGGATCAATCTGTATGAATCAGCCCACTCTGTGAAGAACAACACCGCACGGGTTCTGCTGAATGTGGCCAGCACGGACAGTATTGGCGTCTATCTGCTGCCCAATTTCTTTTTCCAGTACGCCCAGAACCACAAGGACGTGTCCTTAAGCATCCACACCAACCACTCCTGGGAGATCTTTGATTTGTTGGACGACGGCACAGTGGACGTGGGGCTGACCAACCGCGAGAGTGTACTGTTTCGCGATGACCTGATCCTGAAGCCGGTGTATCAGGAGCGGTTTGTCCTGCTCACATCCCCTCAGAACCGGGCGGAATACACCAGTTCCCTCGTTCACCCCGAGACTTTGGATATAACAAGAGAGCTCTATTTTGACATCACCCCCTCCTTTGCACAATGGAGGGAGTCTCTATGGGGGGATAAGCGCCCCTTCCTTCAGGTCAGCTTTGCCCAGATTCTTCCTCCCATGCTGGTGAATTCCCCGTATTGGTCCATTCTCCCCCTGTCCATCGCCCGCTTTTTTCTGGCGCACTATCCGCTGGAGTACTATGAGCTGGCTGAACCGCCAGAACCCCGGGTCTGTTCCATTGTAACCCATCAGCGGTACCGCACCTATAAAGCAGAGCAGAAAGAGACCTTTATTCACACCTTGACCGCTTTTTTCCAGAGTCTGATGGATTTGGAATAAACCTGCGCTTTATACAGGCCGGGGATCAGTCCTCCTCTACCTCATACGCCTGAGAGAGCTTGTCTACCTCGCTCTCCCTCCCGGCCTCCTTCTTCCTGGCCTCCCGGTAATCACGGATGAAGGGCCAGAGCAGGCTTCCCAGCGCCACCAGCAGCAAAACCGCGCTGACTGGACGGGTGATAAAGGGCAGAAAGCCATCGCTGGTGTAGGTCATCCCTTTGCGCAGGTTTGTCTCCAGCATGGGCCCAAGGATGTAGCCCAGGATAAAGGGAGAGGTGGGAAGATTGCCCAGGGCCATCAGGATCCCCACTACGCCCATAACCAGCATAAGCCAGCAGTTGAACATGGTCCGGGAATCGGAATAGGCCCCCACCACACAGATAATCAAAATCGCGGAGTAGAGATAGCAGACAGGGGTCCGCAGAATATAGGGGAAAGAGCGCATTCCAAAAAACTGAAGGACCAGAACCAGCGCAGCGCCCAACAGCAGCACGCCAAAGAAGCAGTATACCAGCTCGGGGTTATTGGTCATCAGCAGGGGGCCGGCGTCAATGCCGTGAATCATCAGGCCGCCGATGAGCATTGCGGTTGCGGTGTCGCCTGGAATTCCCAGGGCAACCATGGGAATGATGGCGCCGCCAATGGCTGCATTGTTCGAGGTTTCCGAGGCGATAATCCCCTCATCCCAGCCTGTGCCGAACTTCTCCGGGGTCTTGGAGGACGTCTTTGCCTGGGCATAGGCCACCAGATTGGCCAGACCGGCGCCTAAACCGGGCAGGAAGCCAATCCAAAGGCCGATAAAAAACGATTTGACGATCAGAAGCCAGTGAGAAAAATACTCCCGGAGCGAGATGCCAAAGCCGCTGATCCCCTTGGTGTCGATCTCCGGGGTTTTGGTATCTCCCTTGGCAAAGTTCTTGATGAGTGTGGCAACGGCAAACACACCCAGCATCAGGCCAATCTGGTTGATTCCGCTGAGCAGGTTGACGACGCCAAAGGTAAACCGTTTGGCCCCATCAATGGGGGCTATGCCGATACAGGACACCAGAATCCCCAGAAGACCGGCAATCAGACCGTTGAACATGTTTCCCTTGGACATGGTGACCACCAGGATGATGGCACAGAAGCACAGAGAAAAAATTTCCCAGGGACCCATCCGCACGGCGAACCGGGCCAGCAGCGGGCAGAAGAACATGGAAATCAGGACACTGAAAAAGGTCCCAAGGAAGGAGGACAGGATCCCGATGCCCAGCGCCCGGGAGGCCCGTCCATTTTTTGCCATGGGGTAGCCGTCAAAGCAGGTGGCGACTGAGGCTGGCGTCCCTGGTACGCCAATCAGAATGGCGGCAATCAAACCGCCGGAAATTCCACCCACATAGATGGAGCCTAGAAACAGGATCCCGGTGGTGGAGGTCATGGAGAAGGAGACGGGCAGCATCAGCGCAATGCCTGTGGTGGCAGACAGGCCCGGAACAGCGCCAAATATGATGCCCAAGATGGTTCCGCCTACAATAATCAGAAAATTAGAGGGGGTCAGCATCTCACGCAGCACAGTTACCAGCATATCCATAAAGCACTCTCCTTTCTCAGCGGAACAGCTTGCCGACTGGCAGAGAGACCTGAATGACCATTTGAAACACCACATACAGCAGAGCGGTCGTGGCAACGGAGAACAGAACCAGAGCGATTGGCTGAAGCCTGCGCTCCTCCTTCATCGCCACCACCAGCAGCGGAGTAAACACCAAAGTGGAGATGAGATACCCCAGCCAGGTCATCGCGACCAAATACAGGACCAGCAGCAGAAACATGATTCCGACCCGCCTCCAGCCTTCCCCAGTAAACAGCGGCTTATCGGACCGTTTGCTTTCGGTCACCAGTTTCCCAATGGAGCATATAACCAGGCAAACAGCTGCCGCCATAGGGAAAAATCTGGGTCCCACGTCCCCGGAAGCCGGCGCAAACAGAGATTGCAGCTGTGTTGTCTCATAGATCACAAATCCGGCAAAGGCGATCAACAGAACGCTGAATACCTGGTTCTTGTTGAGCTTCATAGCTTCCTCCTTCATTCCGAAAGCACAGAGCCGATGGCAGGAGCCTTCGGCTCTGTGCTGATTTTCTCATTACATACCGGGAGCCAGCACGCCCAGTGCCTCGGCTATACTTCGATAGCTGTCGTACAATGCGCCGACTAATTCATTCGCCTCTGTATAGTCCTTACAGATTGCCTGCTCCTGGTTCAGATCCAGCAGTTGCTGCTGAACATCGACATCATAGAACATCTCGGTAAAGATCTGGTTGATGGTCTCACACAGGGCCTCATCCATAACCGGGCCATACAGGAAGTTGCAGTTTTCCACCGCAATGTTTTCAAAGCCGCAGTCCTCCAGGGTGGGGATATCCTTCAGCGCGTCTGGGCAGGAATCCCCCGCAGGGGTCAAGGAGCACAGAGCCTTAACCTCGCCCGCCTCTACATACTGAAGCGCCTGAGCGCCGTTGACTGTGGTGGCCTCGATGATATTGCCCATGATGGCAGTGATGCGGTCAGTATCGCCGGAGCCAGTTGCGACATAGTTCCAGGTAATACCCAGGTTCTGCTTGCAGCTCTCAGCATAGTAATGGGAAGCAGAGCCAAGCTGCATTCCAAAAACTAGACTGTCCGGGTTGGCAGTGCAGTAATCCACCAAATCCTGTACCGTATCAAAGGGAGAATTCTTCGGAACAATCAGATACTGGGCGGTCATGGCTGTGGTGACAGCGATTGTGCTGAATTTCTCGGTGGGGTTCAAATCGTGGGTCCCGGCAAAATAGCTGGTAAACCAGGAGGGAGTCACCCATCCCAGGATGCTGCCATCGCTGGGCGCATTGGCAATGTTGTTATAACACACAGCACCGGATCCCTCAGTCTGGTTGACCACGACAAAGTTGGCGCCCGTCTTTTTACTCAAGGCCTCTGCGAAAATACGGGCACACAGGTCAGAGTTGCCGCCAGCACCGAAGGGAACATAGATTTCTACGGTTTTCGAGGTGGGCCACTCGGCAGCCGGAGCCGGCTCGCTGGCGCCGCCAGAGGAGACGGGAGGGGGATTGGACGATGTCCCGCCGCCACTCTGACCAGCGTTGCCTCCGCAGGCAGACAGCAGGCAGGCGGCGGAAAGCGCCAGTGCCAGAAGCATTGCAAGTTTCTTTTTCATTGTGTTTGTCCTCCTAATAATGGTCTTTTCTGCACAGTGCATGGGATTCCCTTGTGCTTCGCCAAGCTTTATCTTCCAGCCACGGAGGCATAGCAGAAAGCCCCCGCAGCAGCGGCGAACAGGTTTCTCTTTATCTGTTCAGGGGCTGGGGCGCAGGCACCAATTCCACACTGACAGGATCCTTTAATCCAACGTGGCGGGTCATATCAGCATAAAACTTACAGTTGCTGGTTGTATAGACGCGGAAAGTTCCGCCTCCATTTGGATTGATCCCCCCGTTTTCCTTCAGATACTCCGTCATTTGCCGGGCCTGTGTAGCCGCCGGATTGATAAAACGGGTGAACTGGGGGTATAGCCGCTGAATATTCTCCCGAATCATGGGAAAATGCGTACATCCCAGAATCAGCGCATCCAGATCGGGGTGCGCCGCAGCCAGACAGCCCAGGGTCTTTTTCAGCTCTTCATTGATCCGTTCTTGGTCAAACCCACCGTCCTCAATGATTCTGGCCAGCATGGGGCATCCCTGGGGGTAAACCGCCATATCAGGACGCTTCTGATGGATCAGCCGGTCATAGCAACCCGACTTTGCGGTGAACATTGTGGAAAGAATTCCCACCTGCTCCAGATTCATCCCAATGGCATCGTCACTGCCCGCCTTGACAATACTGAAAATGCGAAAATCGTACTCCGGCTGATAACGGTCGATCAATGTCGAGATGGTGTTGCAGGCCACTGCAACAATCTTTACCCCCTTTGCCTTTAAAAAATCCAGACACTGCCGGGTTAAATGAAGAATCTCCTCTTCGCTTCTGTTCCCATAAGGTTGGTTTTTTCCATCCCCATAAAAGATAATATCCTCCTGCGGCAAGAGCTGTTGCAGTTCTTTGACTACAGTGTACCCGCCCAAACCGGCATCCATCACGCCAATCGGTGCATTTTTGTCCAGCATACAAACCCCTCCTGTCTGATCGTGCCATTTCGACATTTTAATTTCTGTGTATTCTGCACTGGTATCAAGTATTGGCCGCCTGTTGCTCTGGCAGTTTAATATCAATTATATTAATTATATTTATTTTGTCAATACCAATTCCAAAAAATTTAGCAGAGTCTAAAAAATGTTATCCTTAACATTTCTCTCCATTCCTCCTTTTATTTATGTTCTTTTATTGAAATATCATCTATTTTTTCTATAATTAATTTTACTAATATTATTTACTTGTGCTACCTAAGCTATTTAAAAAAGAATCGCCACACTGCAGTGAAACAGAGTAAACAGCATACAGGGCTCCTTGAAATTAACTCAAACAGGCAAATAGAAAGCCCTTACCGACATCACCATCAGTAAGGACTTTCTAATATAGATTTTGTCACCTACAAGCTGCAAAAGAACACTTTTCATCTGCAATCCACCGAGGATACAGAATGATACGGCCTATGGGGAGCGTTATCAAATCGTTATCAAAAGAGAGACACGAAACCGTCTATCCCTTTTGCCGCAACGGGTTCAGAGTTTAAAGAACTTATTCCCACTCGCTCCTGTCAGGTTTGTTCTAAACAGTTTTGCTTATGGGATTTGGCTTTGATTATCTACATTGTTTCCATTATCCAGATAGTTTGGGCTATCTGATTTTTTGTTGCCATTGTGTTGCCATATGATTAGTCAGCTGTCCACCTGGAGTCGAAGTCTTCCTTATCCATATCCAGATTGGAGTTTAACTGAGCTAATATCTGTTTTCCACCCGGCATCATTTTAAGCGATGCCAAATACTGCTTGATAGCTGTTCGTAAATCCTTTAAAGATGTTTTTGACTTTATCCAGTTTT
>JAAWAD010000045.1 GCA_022791995.1 Lawsonibacter sp. | reverse complement strand
TGGATGGAACAGGCGTTGATCTCCTCGCTCTCGTCCAGCTCGGGGAGCAGGCCCCGCTTTTTCAGCACCTTTGTGCCGATGGTGGCAATGTCCATCAGCGTCTGGGGGCGGGCCGCCGCCGCCTCGCCGTACACCTCGACACGGGCGGCCAGATACCGCTGGTAGGCCGCCTGCACGGCGGGGTCGTCAATCTGAATCTCGTCCAGGTGGGTGGAGAAGGTGGTGTGGCGGCAGTGGTCGGACCAGTAGGTATCCACCACCCGTACCTCGGTGACGGTGGGATCCCGGCGCTCCTCATCCCGGAAGTAGGCCTGCAAAAATTTCAGGTCGTCCAGATCCATGGCCAGCCCCATCTTCTCCAGCAGGCCGGACAGGCCCGCCTCGTCCATGGCGGCAAAGCCCGTCACCGTGTCCACATGGTCGGGAGCGGCGTGCTCCCGCACCAGGGTGTCGGGCTTGTCCAGGCCGGCCTCCCGGCTCTCCACCGGGTTGATGAGATAGCCGCGGATTTTTTCCCGGTCGGTCTGGGACAGCTCCCCCTCCAGGGTATAGAACCGGTAGACCGTGGCGCAGGCCACCAGGGGACGGTCCACCCCGGCCATCAGCTGGATGCACTGGGCCGCCGAGTCCGCCCGCTGGTCGAACTGGCCCGGCAGGGCCTCCACTGCCAGGGTGTACTCCGGTGTGCGGACGCCGGGCAGCTCCTCGTCAAAGACGGTGTCCACCTGGGGCTCGGAGAAGACGATGCCCTTGGCCTGCTCATAGACCTCCCGGCTGACGCCCTCCACGTCGTAGCGGTGCAGGATGGACAAATCCTCCAGATTCTGAATCCCCAGCTGTCCCCACAGCTGATCCAGCAGGGTGGTGCTCTCCACATCATATTGGGGCTTTTTCAAAGAATAACAGCGGTAAACACTCATGTTCCTCTCTTCTCCTCTCTTAATATAGACCGAGTACGTTGGGCTTCGCCCAAACCCACCGGGGCTTTGCCCTGGGCCCACCGCCCTTTGCAAAGGGCGGCCCGAAACTTTTGAATGTTTCACTGCGCTGGCTATCTGTTTGCGTGTTGAGCCGCGTTACTGCACGCTCCAATTTTCCAGCTCGTAAAACACGTTCTCCCGGACGGGGTTCAGGCCGGACAGCCGCCCCCACTGGGCCAGGACGGAGCCGTTTTTAAAGCAGATGGGGGCAATGGGGACCTCCTCCAGCAGAAATTCGCACAGGGCAGCGGCGGCCTGGGGCCGGTCCGCCTCCTCTGCCTGGGCCAGCTCCAGCAGCAGGGTGTAGCACTCCCAAAAGGTCCAGCCCCCGTAGTTCAGCTCGCCGCCCGGGGAAAGGAGGGCGAACAGGGAAAAGTCCGCGGGCAGCACCACCTCTCCCAGGTACAGGTCGAAGTCCCCCCGGGACAGCGCGGCGGTGAAGTCCTCAAAGGTCAGCTCCCGCAGCGTGACCTGCATTCCCGCCGACTCCAGCTGATAGGCAATGAGCTGGGCGGCGGACACCTTGGCGGGGTTCTCTCCGTTGACAATCAGCGTCAGCTCCCGGCCCAGCACCCGGCGGCTCTCCAACCGGCTGGCCATCTCCTCCGGGTTGTAGGCCAGCCGGTCCGCCAGGGTCTGGTCGTAGAGGGCGCTGGCGGGATGAAAGGGGAGGGCGGCGGGGACGGCGTGGCTGGCATAGGGCACCTGGACGATGGCCTCCCGGTCCAGGGCCAGGGCCAGGGCCTGACGCACCTGGGGCGTGCGGCACACCCCTGTCTGGGTGTTGAAGCCCAGGTAAATCAGATCGGTGGTGGGGTAATCCCAGATTTCATAGTTGCCCAGATAGCCCAGGGCGTTGGTCCCCATCAAATCCACATCCACCAGGGACACGTCGCCTGAGTCAAAGGCCAGCACCATCTCGTCGCTCTTGGAGACCGGGCGCAGGCGAATGGTCTGGGCGGGCAGGGATTTCCTCTGCCACCAGCCGGCGCGGGCCGACAGGGTCAGGTTCTCCTCCGCCCCCTGAAGCACATAGGGTCCGGTGCCCGCCGGTCGCTCCCTCTCCCCCAGGGCGATGGGGATGTCCAGCAGAAGGGGCAGGCTGGCATTGGGCCGGCTGAGGGTTAGGGTGACCTCCTCCCCCTCCCCTGTCACGCCGGTCACGGTCTCCAGCCGCTTGGCAAAGCGGCTGTTCTCCCCCCGGGCCAGCTCCAGGGCGGCAGCAACGGTTTCCCCGGTCAGCGGGGTCCCGTCGGAGAAGGTAATGCCGCTGCGCAGGGTGAGGGTCCAGGTGAGCTTGTCCTCGCTGGCCGTCCAGCTCTGGCACAGCACAGGTCGGGCCTGAAAGCTGTTGTCCACCTGAAACAGGGGCTCGTAGAGGAGGGGTGCCAGGGTCAGATTGGCCCGGTTGGCCCCCAGAACAGGGTGAATGCTGTACTCGGGGTAGATGGCCAGGGTAAAGGGGAGGGGTGCCGGGGCGGGGTCCCCCTGGGAGATATCCGGCTCCTCTTCCGGCGGAGGCTCAGCGGCCGGGCCGGTTCCGCCGCAGGCGGACAGGAGAAGCAGCGCGGACAAAAGCAGAATCAAAAGGCGATGTTGTCTCATATGGATTCCTTTGCATCTTGTTGTGTCGGAGGGGAGCATTACAGCAGCTGAATCACCGCGGCCATACTCCCCCGCTGGCCCCCCTGCATCCGGTGGGACCAGAAGTCCGTCCGGTCACAGGCGGTGCAGGCGGGGCAGACGGCGATATGCTCCCCCTTCAGGCCGGCCCGCTCCAACCACCGGGCGTTGGCCCGCTTCAGGTCCACGGAAAATTTCCCCTCCGCGGCCAGGGGGCGGATACAGGGCTCCGCCTCCCGCCCCAGGCGGGCGCGCAGGCCCTGGGGAACATCGGCGTGGGTCTCGAAGCAGCAGGGGCCGATGCCCGGACCAATGGCCGCCAGGATGTTTTCCGGGGCGCAGCCATAGCGCTGGACCATGGCCTCCACCCCCCGGGCGGCAGCCCCCTTGGCGGTACCCCGCCAGCCGGCATGGACGGCGGCAATCACCCGGCCCGCCGGGTCGTAGAGGAGGACAGGAATGCAGTCCCCGGAGAAGATGGTCAGGCACACCCCGGGCTGGCCCGTGACCAGGCCGTCGGCCTCGAAGGTGCCGGGGGCGGCGGGCCCCTCCAGGCAGTCCGCCTTGGTGACAGACCGGACAGTGTCGCCATGCACCTGGTGGTTTTTCACCAACGCCCAGGAATCCGTCCCCACCGCCGCACAGAACCGGCGGAAGTTCTCCGCCACGTTTTCCAGGTCATCCCCCCGGTTGGCCCCCAGGTTCAGGCTGTCCCAGGGGGTGGGGGACACGCCCCCCTGCCGGGTGGAGAAGCCGTGTGCTGTGCCGGCCCAGGCCGGATCCGCGCAGGCGTAAAAGGGCACACCTTTGCGCTGTACTCTTGTTATTTCCATCCATGTTCCTCCGGTGCAGAATTTCGTGGTACAGGGTATTGCCGCTCTATTGTATCCGAAGTTTCCTGGTTTGGCAAGCCGTTCCTGGGAGGAAATCCTGTCCGGCCCACAAATTCCATTCCTCTTAAAATAAAACGGGGCGGCCCGGGAGGCCGCCCCTATGGAAGCTACAGCTGCTGGAGCTCCTTCAGCGTATCCTGAATGGTCCTGGGGGGCAGATAGACCGCCGCCATCTCCGCCAGCTGCTTCAGGGTCAGACTCCGGGCCGCCCCCACCATGGGGTGGCGCATCAGCTTGCCGAAGCGGCGCTGGAACACGGCGTTGGACCGGGGATTGTCCAGCAGCTCGCCCACGGTAATGGTCTGGTTGCGCAAATCCATTGTAAAATCACCTCCAGTTCTATTCTATGCGTCGGCTGGCCATTGCTCCCCTCCAAGGAATTTCCAGGGCGGGGACCTTGCGCAGGACATACGGGGTATGGTATAATAAAAAGCATCCATCGCGGGCATTCCCGAAGTCCCTTACGCCCCAACGGGTTCGGGGCAATGTAAACCGCTGGTTAGCAAAAAAACAACCGCCGGGCGGTGGCCGGTCTCTCTGGTCTCTGGTATCGTGGGGGCCAAAGGAGGTCGATTGATATGACAACCGGACAGCGCATTGCCGCCAAGCGGAAGGAGCTCCATCTGTCCCAGGAGGCCCTGGGGGAGCAGCTGGAAGTCTCCCGGCAGTCCATCTACAAGTGGGAGAGCGACGCCTCCCTGCCAGAGATTGAAAAGCTTGTGGCTCTCAGCCGCCTGTTCCAGGTCACGGTGGGCTGGCTGCTGGGGGTGGAGGATTCCCCGGAGGCCGGCGGAGAGACGCCGGAGGCCCTCACGGAGGGCCAGACGAAGCTGGTGGAGGACGTTCTGTCCCGCTATCAGCAGGCCCAGCCCAGACTCCAGAAGTCCGCCTGGGACAAGTGGTCGGTGCGCATTCTCTTCGCCATGTGCGGGATCATGCTGGCCCTGCTGGTGGGGACCAGCAGCAAGGTCAAGGAGATGGACCGGCAGTACGCCAGTCTGGCCAACTCCATCCACAGCATCTCCAGCTCGGTCAACAGCCAGATCAGCTCCATCTCCGGCCGGGTGGAGCAGATTCTGAAGGAGCAGAACAGCCTCACCGCCGACTACAGCGCCCAGTTGACCGCCCTGGACCTTTCCCAGGGGACGGCCACGTTCTCGGTGCGGGCGGTGCCCAAGACCTATGTGGAGGGGATGGAGGTGCTGTTCACCGCGGACGACGGAAACGGAACCGCCGAGTACCCCTCCAGCACAGAGCCGGGGAAGTCCTTCACCGCCCAGGTGACCTGTACGCTCACCGACAGCATCACCCTGTCCGCCGTCTTTGTCACCGGGGACACCCGGCAGACCCAGCGGCTGGACAGCTTCTACAATCTGTACACCGACACCCTGCCCCAGCTGGAGATTGACGACTACATGTCCTGGAGCCGGTACAACAGCGAAGGAATCCGCAGTATGGGCGGCTATGTCACCGTCTTTGATGACATCGAGCTCTCCTCCCCCTATGGCGACGTGGTGAAAACCCCAGCCATCCAGTCCCTGCGGGTGGGCCTGTTCGTCAACCAGAAGCTGAAGTGCTGGCTGGAGCCCGGTGAGCGCCCCGCCAACTTCACCGGGGCGGTGAACTACGACTTCTACACCATTCCCGACATCAGCGGCGAGCTGGAGGCGGGGGACATCCTGCTCTTCGCCGCCGCGTACACCGACAGCAGCGGCCGGCAGGGCGTGGTGCCCAGCCGCTGGTCCATCCACCAGGTGGTGGCGGACAGCCAGGGCCGGCTGGTGGATTTTGCCCGGCTGGAGGACGCCGCCCTGGAGGGGCTGGACTTGTACAGCCTGGACAGCTATACCTTTTAGAAAGAGTGATTTTTATGAAACGCCTGACGCCCCTGCTGCTGGCCCTGCTGCTCAGCCTGTCCGCCTGCGCGGACACGGGGACCAATCCGCCCCCGGTGGTCAGCCTGCCCGCCGGGAGCATCTCCGCCTCCGATGTCTCCGCGCTCCCGGCCGACGCCGCGGGCGGGGACGTCTCCAAGCCGCCGGAGGAGCCGGACCAAAGCGCGGACAGCTCCGCGCCCCCGGAGACCCCGGGCCAGGAGGGAGCCAGTTCCATCTGCGGCCTGCCCCTGGCCCCGGAGGAGAATGCGGCTCTGGACCAGGACGGCTTCTACTACGACCTGGAGCATGTGGTCCTCTACCTGGACGCCTACGGGGATCTGCCCTCCAACTACATCACCAAGGCGGAGGCCCGGGAGCTGGGCTGGTCCGGGGGCTCGGTGGAGCAGTACCGGGAGGGAGCGGCCATCGGCGGGGACTCCTTCGGCAACCGGGAGGGCATCCTGCCCAGAGAGTCGGGCCGGAAATACACCGAATGCGACCTGAACACCAACGGCCAGAGCAGCCGGGGTGCGGAACGGCTGGTCTTCTCCAACGACGGTCTCTACTTTCACACCCAGGACCACTACGAAAGCTTCCAGCAGGTCTGGGTGGAGGACGGCTCGGTCGTCTCCTGAAGCTGCATGAAAAATCCCTGCGCCGAGAGGCGCAGGGATTTGTTTGCTTCAGACCTCAAACATCAAATCGCCATAGGTGGGCACCGGCCAGATGTCCTTATCCACCATCAGCTCCAGCTCGTCGATGGGGTGGCGCAGGGCGGCCATGGCGGGGATGACGGCCTCTCGATAGGCGTTGGCCATCTCCTCCAGGTCCTGGATGGAGTCCACCCGGCCCATGAGGGGCTTGAGCTGCTCCAGAGCGGCGGAGGCGTCGGCCAGCAGGGAGCTGACCTGGGTGAGCAGCTTGCGCTGGACGGACAGGTCGGCATCGGGGCAGGCGGCGGACACGGCGGACATGGACTGGCCCAGGCGGGTGGTAAAGGTGATGGCGGCAGGGATGTAGTGCTTGGCGGCCATATGAATCATGGTATTGGCCTCAATCTTAATCACCTTTACATAGGTCTCGTACATGATCTCCGCCCGGGCCTCCAGCTCCGACCTGGTGTAGATGCCGAATTTTCCGAAGAGGGCCTCGGACTTCTCGGTGGTCAGGGCGGGCACCGCGTCCACCATAGAGACCAGGTTGGGCAGGCCCCGGCGCTTGGCCTCCTCCACCCAGGCGTCGGAGTAGCCGTCGCCGTTGAAGACAATGCGCTGGTGCTTCCCCATCCACCTGTGGATGAGCTGGCTGCACGCGGTGTGGAAACCCTCCGCCTGCTCCAGCTGGTCGGCGGCCTCGCACATGGCCTCGGCCATGATGGCATTCAGGGCGATGTTGGCCTCGGCGATGGAGTCGGAGGAACCCACCATGCGGAACTCGAACTTGTTGCCGGTGAAGGCGAAGGGAGAGGTGCGGTTGCGGTCCGTGGCGTCCTTGTTCAGCACGGGAATGGTGGAAACGCCCGAGTCCAGCTGGCCCGAGGCCAGCAGCTTGATGGAGGCGGCGTTGGAGACAATCTGGGCCACCACATCGTCCAGCTGGTCCCCCAGGAAGATGGAGATGATGGCCGGCGGGGCCTCCTGGGCCCCCAGGCGGTGCTCGTTGCCCACGTTGGAGGCGGAGCAGCGCAGCAGGTCGGCGTGCCGGTCCACCGCCCGCATGATGCACGCCAGCACCAGCAGGAACTGGAGGTTCTCGTTGGGGGTGTCGCCGGGGTCCAGCAGGTTCTCTCCGGTGTCGGTGCCCAGGGACCAGTTGTTGTGCTTGCCCGAGCCGTTTACCCCGGCATAGGGCTTTTCGTGGAGCAGGCACACCAGACCGTGGCGGGTTGCCACCCGCTTCATGGTCTCCATGGTCAGCTGGTTCTGGTCCACCGCCAGGTTGCACATGGTATAGATGGGGGCCAGCTCATACTGGGCGGGGGCCACCTCGTTGTGCTGGGTCATGGCGGGGATGCCCAGCTTCCACAGCTCCTGGTTCAGGTCGGACATAAAGGCCCCCACCCGCTCCCGGATGACTCCGAAATACTGGTCCTCCAGTTCCTGCCCCTTGGGGGCGGGGGCCCCGAAGAGGGTGCGCCCGGTGTAGATCAGGTCCCGGCGCTTCAGGTACTTCTCCCGGTCCACCAGAAAGTACTCCTGCTCCGGCCCCACAAAGGGCAGCACCCGCTTGGCCTCGGTGTTGCCGAACAGCCGCAGGATCCGCAGGGCCTGGGTGTTCACCGCCTCCATGGAGCGCAGCAGGGGGGTCTTCTTGTCCAGGGCCTCTCCGTTGTAGGAGATAAAGATGGTGGGGATGCACAAAATGGTGCCGCAGGACATCTCCTTCACAAAGGCGGGGGATGTCATGTCCCACGCGGTATAGCCCCGGGCGTAGTGGGTGGAGCGCAGGCCGCCGGAGGGGAAAGAGGAGGCGTCCGGCTCCCCCATAATCAGCTGCTTGCCGGTAAGCTGGAGGAGGGTCTTGCTGTCGGTGGGAGAGGTGATGAAGGAGTCGTGCTTCTCCGCCGTGACTCCGGTCAGGGGCTGGAACCAGTGGGTGTAGTGGGTGGCCCCCTTCTCCACCGCCCAGTCCTTCATAGCGTTGGCCACCTCGTCGGCCGCGGTCATGGAGAGCTTTTCCCCCCCGCTCATGGCCCGCACCATCTCGGCGTAGGTCTTTTTGGGCAGGCGCTCCTTCATGACCGACATGCTGAATACATTAGAGCCGAAAATATCAGAAATACGCATGGAATCAAACCCTTTCCCGTCTGAATCTGCCGGAGACAGCCCGGTGTTTGGACAAAAAACGGGACAAAAACGCCTTACTGGACGTCTTTGCCCCGTACAAAAATCAGGTTGGCCGGACATGGCCCCCGCGGAGAGCCAAAATTACTCTGGTAAAACAATATCCGATTTTTTGCGGATTTGCAAGCCACAATTCTTACCAAAGCTGCCGGGCGCATACGGGCCCCCCCTTGTCAGATTTGTCACGGGGCCCTCTCCGCCGGGAAAAAAATCTTGACAGGTCCGGGGCCAAATGCCATACTGAGAAAAATTGCCCCGCCCGGCAGGGCCGGACGGGAAGGGGAGGGCGCAGCTATGGGCTACACCAGAGAGGACATCGTCCGCATCGTCCGGGAGGAGGAAATCGAGTTTATCCGAATGCAGTTTACGGATATCTTCGGCCAGCTGAAAAATGTGGCTATTACCGCCTCTCAGATCGAGAAGGCGGTCAACAACCAGGTCATGTTCGACGGCTCCTCCATCGAGGGCTTCACCCGCATCCACGAGTCGGACCAGTACCTGTACCCCGATCTGGACACCTTCGCCGTCTTTCCTTGGCGGCCCGCCCAGGGTAAGGTGGCCCGGATGATCTGCCAGGTACACGACACCGACGGCTCCCCCTTTGTCGGGGATCCCCGGTGGGTGCTGCGGCGGACCCTCCAGCGGGCGGAGGCGATGGGCTTTGACGTGTTCAATATTGGCCCTGAGCTGGAGTTCTTCCTTTTCGAGACCGACGACCAGGGCCGCCCCACCACCCACACCCGGGACCGGGCGGGGTACTTTGACCTGGGCCCTCTGGACCACGGGGAGTCCACCCGCCGGGAGATCTGCATGAACCTGGAGCGCATCGGCTTTGAGATTGAGGCCAGCCACCACGAGTGCGCCATGGGCCAGCACGAGATCGACTTCAAGTATGTGGACGCCCTGAACGGAGCGGACAAGATCATGACCTTCAAGCTGGCGGTGAAGACCCTGGCCCAGAAAAACGGCCTTCACGCCACCTTTATGCCCAAGCCCATCTATGGAGTGGCGGGCTCTGGAATGCACCTGAACATGTCCCTGTACAAGGATGGAAAAAACGCCTTCTTTGACCCGGATGGCGAGCACCAGCTGTCCGCCGCCGCTTTGTCCTTTGTGGCCGGCCTGCTGGAGCACGCCCGGGCCCTCACCGCCCTCACCAACCCCCTGGTCAACTCCTACAAGCGGCTGGGCGCGGGGTACGAGGCCCCCCGGTACCTGTCCTGGTCGGCCTCCAACCGCTCCACCCTGATCCGCATTCCCACCGTCCAGTTCCAGTCCCCCCGGGTGGAGTTGCGCAGCCCCGACCCGGCCTGCAACCCCTATCTGGCTATCGCCGCCTGTCTGGCCGCCGGACTAGACGGCATCGCCCGGGGCCTCACCCCGCCGCCCCAGGTGCAGGGCGACGTATACGCCATGGACGCCGCCGCCCGGGCGGCCCGGAACATCGCCAGCCTGCCGGTGGACCTGAAGGAGGCCCTGGAGGAGCTGGAGCGGGACCCCCTGCTGCTGGAGGTGCTAGGGGACCATATCGCCCCGCGCTATCTGGCCGGCAAGCGGAAGGAGTGGGAGGAGTACCGGACCCGGGTGTCCAGCTGGGAGCTGGAGAAGTATCTGATCACCTATTAGAACCTGTATTCACAACCTCAAACGACCGGAGAGAGGAGGGAGAGCCTTTGGACACCGTAATTGTTGCCTTTGAAAACGCCGCCCTGAACCGGCAGTTCAGCGACCTGCTGGAGCGCACCGAGACCGCCCGGTGCCTCACCTGCCGCTCCGGGGACCAGGTGCGCCGGCTGGTCAGCAAGCAGACCGTCTACTGCGCGGTATGCTCTCCCCGCCTGCCCGACGGACCGGCGGAGTGGCTTTTCCAGGACCTGCCGCCCACCTGCTCGCTGCTTCTGGTGGGACCCCAGCACACCCTGGACGCCTGCGCCTCCCAGGACGTCTTCAAGCTGACTACCCCCCTGCGCCGGGAGGAGGCGGTGTCCACCGTCCGGCTCCTTCTCCAGTTCGGCCACCGGATGGAGCGCATCATTCGCCCCCGCCGCACCCCCCTGGAGCAGGAGCTGGTGGACCGGGCCAAGCAGCTGCTGATGGACCGGGACGGCCTGACCGAGGAGGAGGCCCACCGCGTCCTGCAAAAACGGAGCATGGACGCCGGAGCCCGCCTGTCCCAGACCGCCCGGCAGCTGTTGGCCGAATCGTAGACATCTCCTTCCCCCCTCCCGCATAGGATAGGAAAAAAGGACGCCGGAGGCGTCCTTTTTTCGGAGGTGTGGTAGAATGCAGTTTACCAAAATGGAGGGTCTGGGCAACGATTACATCTACTTAAACGGCCTGGAGGGGCTCCCGGAGGACCTGCCGGGTCTGGCGGTGCGGCTCTCCCGGCCCCACTTCGGGGTGGGGGCGGACGGCCTGATCTGTATCCGGCCTGGGCGAGGCGGGGACTTTTCTATGGAGATGTACAACGCCGACGGCTCCCGGGGCGCCATGTGCGGCAACGGCATCCGCTGCGTGGGAAAATATGTCTATGACAAGGGGCTCACCCGGAAGACCTGTCTGACTATCGACACCGACGCCGGCCCCCGGACGCTGACCCTGTTTCTGGCCGGGGGGGCGGTGGACCGGGTGGAGGTGGACATGGGCGTGGCGGTCCTGTCCCCGCCCGTCTGTCTGGAGCTGGACGGGGAGCCGGTCTGCATTTTCCCCGTCTCCACAGGCAACCCCCACGCCGTCCTCTTCTGCTCTGACCCGGCGGCTGTGGACCTTGCGCGGCTGGGTCCCCGGCTGGAGGTTCACCCCGCCCTTTCCGAGCGGTCGAATATAGAGCTTGCCCGGGCGCTCTCCCCCAAGGAGCTGGAGGTCCGGGTGTGGGAGCGGGGCAGCGGCATCACCCTGGCCTGCGGCACCGGGGCCTGCGCCGTCTTCGCCGCCGCCCGGAGCCAGGGACTGTGCGGGCCCGCTGCCCAGGTCCGCCTCCCCGGGGGCGTTCTCTCCCTGGAGGAGCGGGGGGGACACATCTTCCTCACTGGCCCCGCCCGCACCGTCTTCGAGGGGGAGATCGCCCTATAACACATGTCCATTCTCATCCCAAAGCAAAGCGACGCTTTACACAGAACGTTCTTTCTGGTTCTCTTTCTTGTCAAGAAAGAGAACGCCCGCCCGGCGAGGGCACAGAGGGCCGCGCTAATCCTGATAGGGCAGG
This sequence comes from Lawsonibacter sp., assembly GCA_022791995.1. Lineage (GTDB taxonomy): Bacteria > Bacillota > Clostridia > Oscillospirales > Oscillospiraceae > Lawsonibacter. The sequence continues at coordinate 3,197 of JAAWAD010000045.1, read as the reverse complement.
CCGGACAGGTACCGCCGGACCAGGTCGAAGGCGTGGCTGGCCACCTGGGTGCGGATACGCTCCCGCATGGGGCGGGTACCCAGGCGCAGGGGACGGACATAGGTCTCCCCCGGGACGGCGATGGCCACAAAGGCGGTGCCCACCTCGTTGCCGTTCTCGTCCCTGTCGGGGCCGGCCACTCCAGTGGAGGACAGGGCGACGTCGCAGCCCAGCGCCTGCCGGGCCCCCTCGGCCATAGCGGCGGCCACCTGGGCAGAGACCGCCCCGAACTGGCGCAGCAGGGGCGCGGGAACCTGGAGAAGCTGCGCTTTCACCTCGTTGGTGTAGGACACAATCCCCCCCTTGAACACGGCGGAGGCGCCGGAGATGTCAGTCAGACGCTTGGCCATCAGGCCGCCGGTGCAGCTCTCGGCGGTGCCCAGGGTGAGGCCCCTGCTCTTCAAGCCCTCCAGCACCACAGCTTCCAGAGAAGGCACGTCCACCCCGTAGACCAGGGGGCCGAAGAGCTGCTTCACCTGCTCCACCGTGGGCCGAAGCAGAGCCTGGGCCTCCTCGTCGCTGGCCGCCTTGGCGGTCACCCGCAGCTCGCACTCCCCCTCCTTGGCATAAGGGGCCAGGGTGGGGTTGGTCATGGCGTTCATTTTATCCCGGAGCTGGGCCTCCATAGAGGACTCCCCGATGCCGAAAAGCTTCAGCGTGTGGGAGGCGATGACCCCCTCGGACAGGGTCTGGAGGTAGGGAACCGCCCGGTGGAGGAACATGGGCCGGCACTCGCTGGGGGGACCGGGGAGCATGATGACGTGAACCCCCTCCGCCTGGAAGGCACAGCCGGGGGCGGTGCCCCAGTCGTTGACCAGCACCGTGCAGCCCTCGGGCAGCATGGCCTGCTGAAGGTTGTTATCCGTCATAGTGCGTTTGTTCCGGGCAAACCAGTCCCGGATACGCTGGGCGGAGTCCTCGTCAAAGACCAGCTTTTTGCCGAAGGCCTCGGCCAGCACATTTTTGGTCAGATCATCGCAGGTGGGCCCCAGGCCGCCGGTGGTGATGATAACGTCCGCCCGCTGCTTGGCGATGGCCACTGCCTCCCGGGCCCGCTGGGGGTTGTCCCCCACCACCGTGTGCCAGTAGACGTTCAGTCCCAGGCCGCTCAGCCCTTGGGACAGCATCTGGGCGTCTGTGTTGGCAATGTTGCCCAGCAACAGCTCGGTGCCCACAGACAGGATTTCAACGGTATGCGACATTGGAAAAAGCCTCCTCTGTTGTGATGGATGCCCTTATTATAGCCGCAGCGGACGAAAAGCTCAACCGCTCTGAAAAAATTTCATACCGGTCTGTGCCCTGACATGCCCCTTCCCTTCCCAGTACGAAAAGCCGGAGCCCTTATGAATATTTGGCGAGGATGGCGTCCCGCTGCGCGGCGTTTTGGGCCGACCACTGCCGCCAGTCCTGCCTGGCGGCCGCCGCGGCCTGACCCAGCTCCACCAGCAGGGCGGGCAGATCGCGCTCCAGGATGGTGGCTGCGGCCGTGCCGAACCGGGCCCGGCCCAGCGCGTCAGCGCCGTCCAGAAACAGCTTGAAGGCGGGCTGCGGCCGGTTGTCCACCAGCTTTACACCGCCCTGGAGGCCGATGGCCCCCGCCTGATGGCCGGAGCAGCTGGAGGGGCAGCCGGAGATGCAGATCCGGGGCAGGGCCCCATCGGGAATGCCCGCCTCCCGCACCGCCTTCACCAGGGTCTGGAGCACCCCCTGGCTGTCCCGCACGCCCTGCTGGCAGGTGGCGGCGCCGATGCAGGCCACGCTGCATTCAAAGGCCGTCACCCCGCTGTCGGTGGTGGCCTCCAGCACCCGCTCCGCCTCAGCGGCAGTCAGATGAATGCAGTACAGCGTCTCGTGGGGAGCAATTCGGATTTCTGCGCCAGGGATGTCCTTCAGCAGAGCGTACAGTTGACCAGGCTTGTCTGTTGGCAAAATGCCGCCGATGGGGTGGTATTTGACCGCAAAGAGCCCAGGCTGCTTCTGGGGAATGGCCCGGGGGTGGTCCAGCACCCCGTCCCCGCCACTCCGAACAGCCGGGGCCTCCACGACGGGGATATCCAGTCCGCCCTGGGCCTTTCGGAGGGCCACATTCCGCTGAAACACCTCCCTCAGGCCGTCAGGTCCCAGGGTATCCTGTAGAAAGCGGGTGCGGGCCCTGGCCCGGTTTTCATAGTTGCCGTGGGCACAGAAGGTGTCCACCATGGCCCGGACGTAATACAGCACCTGCCCTGGCTGGACCGCCTCGTCCACCAGCACACCCATAGAGGGCCGCCCCGCCCCCAGCCCGCCGGCGATGCGCAGAGCAAAGACGCCGTTCTCCCTGGCCAGAAAGCCCATGTCCCGGAAGGCGCTGTGGACGCAGTCGTCCACCCCGTTGCAGAAGGCAATCTTCAGCTTGCGGGGCATCTGGACGTCCCGGCAGATGGACAGCAGGTATTCCGTCACCGCCTCGGCATAGGGCATTACATCGAAGGCCTCCCCAGGCTGGACTCCGGACAGCGGACTGGCCATCACATTACGGGGGTTGTCCCCGCCGCCTCCCTTGGTGATGATTCCGCTTTCCATGGCATCCTCCATGATGACTGGCACCTGACCGGCCGTCAGATCGTGAAGCTGAATGGTCTGACAGGTGGTCAGTTTGAGCCGGGCAATCTTTTCCCGCTCCACCGTCTCGGTCAGGAATTTCAGCCGCTCCATGGTCAGCCGCCCGCCGGGTATGCGCAGGCGCAGCATGTGCCTGGAGGCGTCCCGTTGGGCATACGAGCCCAGGCTGCCCGAAATGCCCTTGTAGGCTTTCCGGTCCAGTGCGTCCCGGCCAAAGGCGTCTATCGCCGCTTTCAAGGCCTCAATTTCCTCTCGGAACGTATTTGTCCACGGTTTATCCATATCGCTTCCCAGCCTTTCTTTTGTCGCTTACCCCCAGGGTCTGTATGCAAAGCCAGTATACCCCCACCGGTTTCACCGCAAACAGGGCTTTTCACCACAGTCATACGGACAGGCAAAATAAGACAGGCCGCCTTAATAATGAGGTTCCGTAACGATGGTTTCAAAAAATGTAGTAGAGACAGTCGATACGGTATATTGCAGAAAATCTGAACAAACGGAGGAATCTGCAATGAAATCATTATTTGAGAAAATAGGTGGCACCTATCATAAGAACG